>MAXH01000135.1 GCA_001750925.1 Desulfobulbaceae bacterium S3730MH12 | reverse complement strand
CCCGATGGTAAAGGTGGTCTGACCGTTTATTCCCAGAGTCAGGCACTGTATCATGATCGCAGTCAGATCAGTTCAGTACTCAATCTGGATGAGGAGAAGGTTGATGTGGTTCTTGTATCAGCCGGGGGCGCTTTCGGCGGCAAGGAAGACCTCACAGTTCAGCATCATGCTGCCCTTGCTGCCATGGTGCTCGGACGTCCGGTAATGGTACGATTGAGTCGTCCTGAATCACTGCGCATGCATCCCAAACGGCACCGGATGAAGTTAAGTTACAAGCTGGCCTGTGACGAAAGCGGCATGCTTACCGCTCTTCGGGCAAGAATCCTTGGTGATACAGGGGGTTATGCCTCTATGGGAGGGGCGGTTGTGGCCCGAACCGGGACCCATGCCGCCTCCGCTTACCATATCCCGAATGTGGACGTAATCGCCAGTGCCTACTATACCAACAATCCCCCCGCTGGAGCCTTTCGTGGATTTGGTGTCAACCAGTCTAACTTTGCCATGGAAAGCATGGTTGACGAATTGTGTACCAAGGGAGGTTTCGACCGATGGCAGTTTCGTTATGATAATGCTCTCGACACCGGCCGTATGACTACCACCGGCCATATACTAAAAGATAGTGTTGGATTGCGCCAATGCCTGGAAGAGGTAAAAGATAGTTTCAATAGCGCCCAATACTCTGGAATTGCTTGTGCCATCAAAAATTGCGGTATTGGAAACGGTATAGAAGAGATCAGTGACACCCGACTCAAAATTGTTGCCCCGAACCGGATCGAGCTCTACCATGGCTGGAGTGAAATGGGCCAGGGTATCAATACCGTGGCACGTCAGGTGCTGGCTGAAGTGTGTGGATTAGATGATTCAATAGCGATTGATGTTAAATCTTCCACCGGGGGGGGCGCCAGGGGTGGAGCGACAACTGCAAGCAGAGGCACTGCACTGCTTGGTAATTCAACTATTATGGTGGCAGAAAAACTTAAGGCAGATCTGCAGGACCAACCCCTTGGTGATCTGGTTGGTAATGAATATTTCGCCAGGTATTTTGTAGATTGGACCACCAGCCATGACGTGGATGGTGAAATCATCAGCCACTTTTCATACAGTTATGCCGTCCATATGGCGATCCTGGATGAGACGGGTAAACTTGAAAGTATCCATGCAGCCCATGATGTTGGCCGGATTATCAACCCGATTTTGTTCGAAGGACAGGTGGAAGGCGGCGTGGTTATGGGAATGGGATATGCACTGACTGAGAACTATCCATTAAAGGACGGTAAACTTACCTCGGATCGAATGTCTAAACTAGGTTTACCAAAGGCAAAGGACGTTCCCGAGATCAAGGTTATCGGTGTGGAGTATCCCGATGAATCTGGTCCTTTTGGTGCCAAAGGGGTGGGAGAGATCGGTTCAATTCCTACGACTGCGGCTATAGCCAATAGTTTTTATCGATTTGACGGCATACGCCGTTACTCACTGCCGCTGTTACCGGTGAAGAAGAAATGATGGCCTCGTATATGAAGCTTTTTACTTAGCCATCTAGATTTTAAGGTTTTTACGGGAATGACGAAGCAGGGGACTTTTTACAACGCCATCAAAAATAAAAGAAATCAAAATTTGGGGATATAATAATGACCTTATATTTAAAGAATGCAAGATTCATTGACTGGCAGAGTTTTGAGATAAGCCATACGGATCTGGCTGTGGAGTCCGGGCAGAATGGAACCATCAGTCTGTCCTCAACTGTTCCTGGAAATGATGCTCTGGCTGCAGAAGATCGCATCATCGACTGCAAAGGAAAATTTGTCACAAAATCTTTTGGTTGCGGGCACCATCATATCTATTCCACCCTTGCCAGGGGAATGCCTGCACCAAGAACAATCCCCACAAACTTTTCCGAAGTCCTCGAATATGTCTGGTGGCATATAGACAAGCGTCTGGATCTGGAAATGATTGAGGCCAGTGCCCTGGCCTCGGCAATCTATTGTGCCAAGAGCGGGGTAACCTTTGTCATCGACCACCATGCATCCCCCTTTGCCATCGATGGTTCTTTAGAAACCATTGCCAGAGCATTTGATAGTGTCGGGATCTCTCATATGCTCTGTTACGAAATGTCCGATAGAGACGGAGCTGAAATAAGAGAACAGGGGTTAGCCGAGACAGACGCCTTTCTGTCCTCTGGTCGGGCCGGACATGTGGGCTTGCACGCTTCTTTTACTGTAGGCGAGAAATTACTGACAGATTCTATCATCCTCGCGAAAAAACACCAGACGGGGTTGCACATACACGTTGCTGAAGATAACGCAGATCAGGAACACGCCCAGGCCAACTTTGGTAAAAGAGTCATGGAGCGATTGAGCGATGCCGGGGCTCTGGAGCTGAAAAAATCAATTTTTGGTCACTGCATTCACCTTTCCCCCAAGGAACTTCAATTATTGCAAAATTCTGGCGTCTGGGTGGTTCAGAATGTAGAGAGCAACCAGAACAACAATGTGGGTGTGGCCGGTTACGGCGACCTTGCAGACCAGATGATGCTCGGAACAGATGGCATGCATTGCGATATGCTTCGCAGTGCCAAAGCAGTTTTTCTTACAGGACAGGCTACAGAAGGCATCGGTTTTGACACCATTTATGAACGTTTTCGAAATGTTCACCGCTATATTCAGTCAACTGGTACAGCTGGTGACGGTGAAAATAATCTGGTGATTCTCGACTACGACCCGCCCACTGATTTGACCCAGGACAATTTCCTCGGACACTTTGTTTACGGTATTGATGCTCGTCATGTGGAAAGCGTCATCTCCAAAGGACGGTTGCTTGTTGAAAACAGGAAGATAACAACAGTTGACGAAAAAGAAGTTCTAACCCATGCGAGAGCAATGGGACGAAAGCTCTGGGATAAACTTTAATTAGACAACACGGAACCCTCCATGCAGGATACCCTGATTAAAAATGGTTTAATTGTTACCGCTGACGAAACGATGCAGGCAGATCTGCTTATCGTTGGCGGGGTGATTGCCGATGTGGGAGAAGCACTGGACCGTCCAGGTGCCAATGTGATCGATGCTGCAGGTCAGTATGTGATGCCTGGTGGGGTAGATGTTCACACTCATTTAAACCTGGCTGTGGGGCAATTCAAAGTGAGTGATGGTTTTTTTGATGGGACTGCCGCAGCAGCTTTTGGGGGCACCACCTGTGTGGTTGAGCACCCTTCTTTTGGACCTGAAGGCTGCTCCCTGATGCATCAGATCCAAGTCAATAAGCAAGAAGCCGCGGAGTCCTGCGTGGTCGATTTCGGACTTCATGGAGTCTTCCAGCACCTAAACTCACAAACTCTGGATGAGATTTCTTCTCTTCTATCTGAAGGGGTATCCAGTGGTAAAATTTATCTGACATATGGTGGACGTCTGCAGGATCCGCAGATTTTAAGTGTGCTGAATCAGGCTAAAAGATCTGGCTTGCTGACCGCTTTTCACGCTGAGAATCATGACATTATAGAATTTCTCTGTCGAAGATTTAAAGATGAAAATAAACTGGCAGCCAAATATCACGCTCAAAGCAGACCTGATTATTGTGAGGCGGAGGCGATTTATCGAATCATCAGCATGGCTCAGGCTGTAGGAAATGTACCTGTTTACATTGTCCATCTATCCACCGCTGCAGGACTTTTGGCAATTGAGGCAGCACAGGATAGAGGGTTGCCGGTGTACGCCGAAGTTTGCCCCCAACACCTGCTGCTGGAGGATTCATGTTACGAGGAACCGGATAAGGGGTTGCAATACATTATGGCACCTCCGGCCCGTAAGGCTGTGGATGGTGCGGCACTCTGGAAAGGCCTAAAGCAAGAGAGTATCAATGTTGTTGCTACCGACCATTGCTCGTTTAATTTTGCCGATAAGTTTACGCATGGGAAAAATGATTTCAGTCGGGCACCAGGAGGAATACCGGGAGTGGAAACCCGACTTCCTCTCATGTTTTCAGAAGGCGTGTTACAGAATCGTATTTCTCTTAATCGTTTCGTGGAAGTTGT
>MAXH01000134.1 GCA_001750925.1 Desulfobulbaceae bacterium S3730MH12 | reverse complement strand
GTCTTGAGAGATGCTGGAAAACATAAATAGTGTCCGGTTAAGAACTCGAAGTCTACGCTATCTGCAAAAGGGTTTGTGGGTTGTTTCTTGGAGCGTCATCCTGCAAATTTCGTAGTATTTTCTTAACATTTTCGTGTTTGATTTTTATCAGTCTTTGCGAGAAGCTCGCATGATAAAAATTGAATCTGAAAATGTTTGAAAATCAAGAAATTTTCAGTAAAAAGCGGAAAAATCAACCTACAAATCCGTACGATACATGTTGCAATTTTCTAACCGGACATTGCTGGGAAAAAATAAGTAAATTCAACCCAAATACATACTAAACGGTGCTTATTTATGAATGATTTAACTACAGATTATAAAATTGCAGATATATCTCTTGCGGATTGGGGACGAAAAGAAATCCAAATCGCAGAAACTGAAATGCCCGGCCTTATGGCCCTGCGCAAAAAATATAAGAATGAAGCACCGCTGAAGGGAGCCCGAATCGGCGGATGTCTGCATATGACAATTCAAACCGCCGTTCTTATGGAAACTCTGGTTGACCTTGGAGCTGAAGTTCGCTGGTCCAGCTGTAATATCTTTTCCACCCAGGATCATGCAGCCGCCGCCATGGCAGCAGCTGGTATTCCTACCTTTGCCTGGAAGGGTGAAACAGAAGAAGAGTTCTGGTGGTGTATCGACCAGACCATTTTCGGCCCGAACGACTGGCATCCCAATATGGTACTTGACGACGGCGGTGACCTGACCCTTGTATTGCACGAGAAATATACTGAAGAATTAAAAAATATCCGTGGTATCAGTGAAGAAACTACCACCGGGGTTCATCGACTGGCAGAAATGGCCGCTGAGGGGACTCTTCAAGCCCCGGCCTTTAATGTTAACGATTCCGTCACAAAGTCTAAATTTGATAATCTGTATGGCTGTCGCGAATCCTTGATAGACGGCATTAAAAGAGCAACCGACGTGATGATTGCCGGCAAGAATTGCGTAGTTGTCGGCTATGGGGATGTGGGCAAAGGCTGCGCTCAAGCCCTCCGTGGTATGGGAGCGACCGTTTTCGTAACTGAGATTGATCCTATCTGCGCCCTGCAGGCAGCCATGGAAGGTTATAAGGTGGTAACAATGGAGGAGATAGCATCTGTCGGCAATATCTTTGTAACCTGCACAGGCAATCTCAATGTAATCACCAGGGCCCATATGGATCAGATGCCAAACGAGGCCATTGTCTGCAATATTGGTCATTTTGACTCAGAGATCGATATTGCCGGATTAAAAGATCTGGAGTGGGATAATATTAAGCCCCAGGTTGATCATGTCATTTTCCCTGATGGAAAAAAAATTATTGTCCTTGCGGAGGGTCGGCTTGTCAATCTTGGATGTGCCACAGGTCATCCAAGCTTTGTGATGAGCAGTTCCTTTACCAACCAGGTGCTGGCACAGATAGAGTTGTGGAATAACCCATCAAAGTATGAAAATAAGGTCTATTTTCTGCCCAAAGAGCTTGATGAAATGGTTGCCATGCTCCATCTGAAAAACATTGGTGTCCACCTTACAGAACTGACCCAGGAGCAGGCTGATTATATCGGTGTACCGGTTAAAGGGCCTTATAAGCCGGATTATTATAGATACTAACTTATTAGGTAAATAGGCTGTAGGCTGTTAGGCTTTTAGGAACGACAGTGAGTGATAAAAGATATTAATCCTCTCCTAACAAGCTAACAGCCTAATAGCTTAATAGCCTATCTACCTGCTTTTTGCCAGCCTCACATCTCCGGAGAGAACACCATGTTCAACACCATCTTCATCTCGTAAAAACAGTCTGCCTTCGCTATCCGGCCCTAATGCGATCCCTCTGACAATATTCCCGTCATAGCCCACACACTCCATCCACTGCCCTAAGAGATAATCCCTTTTTCGCCAGCGATTCAGGATCGCAGTGAAACCAGTAGTAGAGAATTCATCCAACTCGATCAGCAACTGATCTCTCACCTTTGCAAACACCTCTCTGATTGTATAATTCCCCCCCGATTCCATGAAAAATGAGGTGGCAGTAGTCCGTAGTTCCGCCGGGAAATCTTCATCTGACGAGTTAATATTCAGGCCGATACCGATAACAGCATACATTTCCTGATTATCCATCATCACAGGCGATGATTCCGTTAAAATGCCGCCGCATTTTCTCCCTTTCAAATAGATATCATTGGGCCACTTCAGCATGCACCTTTTTCCGGTCACTTCTTCTACTATCTTGGCCACAGCGACTCCGGTCACCAGTGTGATCCGGGCATAATTTTCAATATCAATTTCAGGACGAACAATGATAGAGCAGTAGAGACCCTTTCCAGGTACGGATTCCCATACCTTTCCCAACCTGCCACGCCCTCCGGTCTGCATAGCCGCCAAAACCGCGGTTCCATGCGGTGCACCTTTTTCAGCCAGTTCCTTGGCAATGCGATTAGTGGAATCTGTCGATTCCAGAAAGTGTACAGGATACATACTCTTGACCTTCAAAAATGAAAAAGGGGTGCTGAGATAAATCCCGGCACCCCTTACAATATACTACAGCTATTAGAACAACATATTTGCCCGCTATGCACCTTCCTCGTTCTGAATACGACCAGGAATTGCATACATGGTAGTTGATCCGGAAGACCAGAACATCAGTCGTCCTTCTCTTACCATCTCATTTGCCACGTTTTTAATAACACGTGGTTTTGAGTCAGGATCACACTTATAAAAATCCTTAATATACAGCTGCGGCTTAGGAGATTTCGTGGCTTTCTCCTCAATGGCATTTTTTAACTCGTCTTTGCTCAAGGCCATAATAGTACTCCTAGAAATAGGTTTGGAAGAAAGCATCAAATGCGAACCAGGCCCAACCAAATTGAACCTGGTTCCAAAAACATCACCTTGACTTACTATTTGACATGACTGGTGTACTTAAACTGTGTAGTAGTGCGCCAGGTATCATATGCGAGACGATAGTCATCGATGCTCTTATCAGTAAATGGAATATCACATTTCTCAAAGAACATTTCCCAGCCAATTCTCTCAGCCCACTCACCAACACGCTCATATTTTCTGGCATCAGCTGCATATGCTTCAAGAATCTTCTTGACAGCTTCAACAGTCTCCGGCCAGCGCGGAGTAGTGTTCGGTAAAAATGGAATAACGAGCTTGGAAAACTTAGGGACAGATCTTGAGTTGGAAACCTTGCCGCCAACAAGAATAGCAATACCGTCACCTTCAGGATCCGCAAGAGGCATTGCAGGACACATGGTATAACAATTACCGCAGAACATACAACGGGCAACAGTTACCTTTACGGTTTTAATCTCTTTACCGTCCACCTCAGCTTTGGCCGGTTTAACTGCTCCCAGCGGACAGGAGGCGATCGCCAGCGGAAGCTCACATACGCCGGTGATACGGGTATGATCGATCATCGGCGGCTTACGATGTACGCCGAGAATAGCAATATCAGAGGCATGTACAGCTCCACACATGTTCAGACAGCATGCCAGGGCAATACGTACCTGTGCAGGCAGCTTATGGGTTATAAAGTAATCAAACAACTCATCCATCACCGCTTTAACAACACCTGAAGCATCCGTTGCAGGTGTGTGACAGTGTACCCAGCCCTGAGTATGGACAATATTTGTTACACCGGCGCCGGTACCACCTACCGGAAAGCTGGTTTTGTGGCCTGCCAGGGTGTCAAGCAGAGGTTGAATCTTGTCTTTGGAATCAACCATAAACTCAATATTATTTCGAGTGGTAAAGCGCAGAAAACCGTCACAATGCTTATCAGCGATATCGCACACTTCACGAATATATTCGACGGATACCAGACGAGCCGCACCAACACGAATTGAATAAACCTCATCACCAGTCTCTGATTTATGCATCAAAACACCAGGCTGAATGATCTCATGCCACAACCACTTACCTTTATTAGCCTTGATGACCGGCGGGAAAAACTGCTCATAGTGTGGTGGACCAAGATCTGATATCCTGCCTTCCATTGGTTTTTCGGGATTATAGCCCATGGTAAATCTCCTTATATCTAAAATGAATTTTAACTCAAATCAAACCAGCATCAGGCTGCGTGACGCTTTCTAAACTCAATGATATCACGCTCAAAGCCACCCTCGACCTCTTCTTCTTTCCAGAAAATATATGGATTCGAACGAGGCTCTCTAATATGCTGTGGAATCGGCTCAATCCCCATAACGGAGAGGAAAGTAGGCAGACCAACACGCTGCATGGTCTCACCAACACGCTCTCGGTTCTTACCAACTTCCATCCACCAGTCCCAGATAGTTTCGATAAAATCAATCAACTCTTCAAAATCGTTATCCTT
>MAXH01000133.1 GCA_001750925.1 Desulfobulbaceae bacterium S3730MH12 | reverse complement strand
TTTGCAAAAGACAATATTCATGAGCTTGATGTGGAGGGACTGGGGAGACTTGAGGCTTTTCCAAATGGTGATGTGATGAAGTATATAGATCTGCTGGGACTGGATGTTGCAGAATTGCAAAATGCGGGACGTTATGTCTTGCGCTGGCCCGGGCATTGTGATTTCTGGTACACAATGGTAAAGCTCGGGCTGCTCGATGAGGGGACAGTGACTGTGGACGGCATGGAGATTGACCGCTGGAAATATCTGGCAACTGTCCTGGAGAATCATATCCAGTACCAGGAGAATGAACGGGATATCGTGCTGGTGCGTATCGAGGTTCTTGGAGAAAAGAACGGTAAAAAAGTTCGATCAGTATACCAGGTTATTGACAAAGGTGACCCTGAAACCGGCCTGAGCGCCATGAGCAGAACCGTAGGTTTTACTGCTGCTATTGGAGCATCAATTTTAGGGTCAGATAAACTGCAACAGAAAGGTGTTCTCTCACCGGTTAAAGATGTGCCCTATGAGCTATTTAAGAATGAACTCTCCAAACGAAATATCGAGATAACCGAGAGTATTACTGGAATATAGAGGTTTGAACAAATGCGGGGGACAGGAGTGTCGCCCCGCATTGCAAATAGAGAAGGTTATACTACTTCCTGCATTATGACAAATTTCAAGGCGTGGGTGGTGCATTTGGTGACGCAGGCAGGTCTGAGCCCCGCATCTACACGATCCATGCAGTAATCGCACTTAACCGCCTTGCCGGTTTCAGGGTTGAGTTGGGGAATAGTCCATGGGCAGGCACCGGCACAGGCCATGCAGCCGATGCACTTCTCCTGATCGATATAGACAATGCCATCTTCCCGTTTGATCATGGCGTTTGTCGGGCAGATCGGTGCACAAAAAGGCTCTTCACAGTGATAGCACGAGCGGAAGGTAAATTCTGTTTTAGGAACACTTTTTATCTTTACCATAACGGAATGATCAATTTCACATAACTGTGGTCCGACCGGCAGATTTTTATTGGCTTTGCAATGTACCTCACAGCCGTGACAACCTATACACCGTTTGCCATTGAGGTAGATCATATATTTGTTCATAATTCGACCCTCCTCTTGGGATTTCTGACACTGCGACGGACAATAACAAAGACCTCACAAAGATTAATTGCCCCCCCTGCCTGATCCCAGTCATCAAGTTTATTAACCATAAGTTTCTGGTCACTTATTCCAGCATGGAGGCAACGGGTCTGGCGAGAAATTTCTCGACCGAAACCGTGTACCATATAGACTGCTTCAGAATGGATATAATCAACAACATTGGCTTCTACTGTCCCGGTGTAACTTTCATCTTCAGAGGTTACATCGACCAGGTCGCCGTGGACTATACCCAGTTTGTTTGCAGCTTTAACATTTATCCATAGACTGTTTTTCGGCATCAGCTCATTTAACAGCGGATTATTTACAGTATGGCCATGGGTATGTACTGCCGATCGTCCATAAACCAATCTGAACATTCCTTTGGGTGGTCTGAGAGGGGACACATATTCTTTAAGTGACGGTAAACCTGCCTTATCAAGTTTTTGACTTAAAATCTCAATTTTTCCGGAAGGTGTATTGAATTGACCATCAAGTTTTTCAGGGTCATACATGACAACCTCATCGCTGAGAGAAATAAAACCTTTTTCCTCAAAATCCTTGACAGAATAACCGGTTGGTTCAAGTTGCCATTTCCAGTACTCTTCTATGGAATTGAAGGGAAAATAGTCTTCCATACCTAACCGGTCAGCAAGGTTTTTAAATATTTCCCAGGATGGTTTAGAATCATTCTCCGGTTCTAAAGCCTTTTGTCTTCGTCCAAATCGAGGCTTGGGTCCTTTTTGCACGCAGATACCATTATCTCTTTCCAGATAGGTACATTCGGGCAAAATGATATCGGAGAACCAGCCAAACTCACTGTAATGTACATCGATGGAAACCAGAAGGTCACATTTGTCAAAATACTGTTCCTGCCTCTTTGGATCCGGCATACAGGAAAAAGGATCATTGCGCATTGATATCCAGGCTTTGATCGGATAGGGATCTTCCGACTCCATGGTTGGAAAAAACAGGTGACCAAGGCCCGGGCCTTTATCGAAATGTTTATATTTCCAGCCGACGCCGTCCCCCCGTTTGATATCCGGTTTAGGAATATCAATTGCGTTTATCCCTTTTTTACCACAGTCACCAGGACCTTTGGGGATAATGAGGCCGCCTTTCTGCTCGATGTTTCCCATAAGGATATTGAGTATATGAAGGGCTCTGGCGGCATAGAAGGAGTCTTTATATCTGGAAAGATTCCAGCCGGGGTGGAAAATCACTTTCGGCATATCTTCCAGCACTTCATCAACAAAATTTTTAATTGCTTTTTCTCTGACACCACACTCTTTGGCAGCCCAGGCAGGAGTGTATTGTTCCACAAAATAGCAAAGTTCATCAAAGCCGGTGACATAGCGATCAATAAAATCACTGTCATATGCCTCTCGTCTGATTATTTCATGAATCATTCCAAGGGCAAGGGCATAGTCCGTTCCGGGACGTACCTGAAAAAAACGGGTGGATTTCAGCCCCGTAATCGTCTGGCGCACATCGACATAGGTCAGTTTGCCGCCATTGTCAAGCATATCCAGGGTTTGCAGGTTCTCGGCAATACGTAAAGAGGAGAACATGTTGCGGCCAAAAAGTACCAGATGCTTGGCATTCTTGATATCGTAGACAAAACCTTTTCTGCCTACACCGTTTAATGAAAGGCTTGAGTGATGGGTATTTCGTCCACAGGTGCTGTCATGATTGGTGTAATTAGGTGAACCGAAGGCATGGATAAAGGATTTATACATACCCTGCCACGGTCCTCCACGGGAACTGAGTACCACAGATTCAGGCCCGTATTCACTTTTTATTTTTTTAAGTTTATCGGCGATATAGTCATAAGCCGTAGGCCAGCTGACTGGTTTCCATCGGCCCGAACCACGTGCACCATCACGAATGAGCGGCTGTTGAGGTCTCTCCTTATCTGCAATCATTGCAGGGCCAGCGGAACCTTTTGCGCAGAGGGCACCACCAATTAAGTGCTGGTTGCCCTCAATCCAGGTTACCTTATTGTTTTCTGTTTCCACCCGGATGGGACAGCGTACAGTACACATCCCGCAGATGGAATAGACAGATTTTGTCATTATAATTCCTCCATAATCAAGCACATCGACTGATGGCCGATTGTTGTAATACTTTTTCTTCGAACTGTTTGGCAGACTCGGCATTTTGGCTATGCTGCCCAATTCCGGAAGTCCGGTTACGTTTTTTTGTCCATTTAATGATAAAGAGACTGCAGATAATAAAAAATATGGAAATGATAAAGCAGAAGAGTCCTCCAAAAAGGACAGGTTCCTTGTCACCAAACTTCAGGATATAGTCTCTGCCAAAGAGTGCCAGGAGTCTCTCACTGCGATAGGCTTCATTGATATATGCTGCCATGGAAATAACCGGCAGATAGAAGGTGATAAAACCGAGTAGCAGTCCTTCCAGAAAATAGTCGTAGTAGGCCTTGTTCAGCTTGGCCTTGTCTATATTTTTTGCAAGAGCTTTTCCTTTTTCACGGTCTTCACAGCGCATGGCTTCTTCACGGACTCCAAGCCAGTGCTGAAAATCATTTTCCAGAGTTACTAGACGTTTTGTCTTGATAAATTTTTTCAGTACCCTTGTTAGAGCAACCGTCATAGCTGCCAGCAAAAAGATGACAGGGATCGGTCCAAGAAAATGCAGGTAATTGAGCAGATAATCAAGCGTGGCGACGCCATTTTGTATCAGGGCGTAAATGAATTCCCAGGCTATATCAAAATATTCTTCCATATTCATTTTTCAATAAGTATCTGCAGTGGCAAGCCACTGCAGACTGGTTGTTCTGATTAGAGAAAAAACTCTCAGTTTAAGATCCTCTACTATATCCAGTACTCAATCTTCAGGAATCTGAAGAAGAGGAAGAACAGAGTACATGCAAGGATGATCTTAAGAGCTTTCTCGCTAAAGAATTTCTGGAAGCGACTGCCGAGCATGCCGCCGACAAAACCACCAATAATGATGGAGATAGCAAGAGTGATGTCCGGCAGGTAGCCATTCATCACATAACCGATAAAGGAGCCGATACTTGAAAAGCAGGTACCGATAAGGGAGATCGGCACAGCCACATACATCGGCAGGGCTGCAATCGTAGTCATCATCGGCACGAGCAGGAATCCGCCGCCAATACCAAAGGCGCGGGAGACAATACCTACGATAATACCGAGACAGGCAAAAAGTGCAGGATTAATGCGGAACTCCTCACCCCAGAACTTGAAACGATAATCGAATAATCCAGATTTAACCGGTTCAATGGAACCCATCTCCACAGCACCGCCGGTTTCTTTGGCCTTTTTAACAGCGGCGTTGAACTTCTGGGTCATTGCCTTGATGTTCTTTCGCTTGGACATCGCCTTGGGAGTCATTTCCATCAGGGTCTTGACTGCCATTATTACAACGAGCACTCCAAGCCATTCTTTATAGGCCTTCATGGAGAGATACTGGGTGGCATATTTTCCAAGCCAGACTGAGCCGATGAAGATACCGGCACCAAAGGAGAGACCGACCGGCCAGGCAACACGTCGTTCAACTATGGCAAAACGATAGAAACTGCCAAGGGGGGAGAAGAGGGTCAGAGCGATATTGGAAGGACGAAGTACGTTGGCGGCGTTGATACCAACCGGTCCTGCGGTCTGGACGACCAGAGCCTGAAAGGCACCCATCAGCATACCACCTGCAGCACCGATCATAGAAAAGTAGGTTCCAACGAGGATTGCACCTATTACAATAAAGAGCGGATTCATATAACGGTAGCCTTTGTTGAGCCAGAAACCGTTTTTCAGGACAGCATAGGAACCTGATTTGTCGCCGTTTACATAAACGTCAAATTTGGTGCCCGGTGCGGTGTGACGAAAAGAGGCAAATGAGGCGGTGAATTCGCCGGTTGCCTTGTCAAGGTTGATTGATGTCCCTTTATCCCAGTAATTATCGGTTTCGCCGATAACACTTCGGGCAAAGATAACAATTTTACCTTTCTTATTCCCCTCTTTAACAATGGTATTGATGCCGTACTTGTTCTCATGGCCCCATTTCAGCATATTCCACTGTTCAGCGGTTTTAATTGGTCCAAGCATGCTCTTGGCTGTTTCATCGACCTCGGCAAAGTCTTTTTTCAGCTTGAACATACTGGTGGTGTACAGCCCGCCTCCTTTTTTAAAGAGAAAGGAGGGACCACCGAATTTTTTCTTGACATCTTCACCGAACGCTTCACGGTTGCTGGTTACCATGTAGTAGAGTGGCGGCATCGATGTATCCATGGCGAAGCCATATTTGTTAGCGTTTTTCTTCAGTTTTTTAATCTCATTGACGCCGTCAGTGTCTTTGGAGGCAAATTCATCCTGCTGGGCAATGGCGATATAAAGTTCTTCCCCCGGCTGGACTGTTCCTTTAATTGTCACTGTATCGCCGGCTTTAAATTCTGATGCTGAAATCGTATTTTCAGCAAGACTACTGGTGTGTGCAACGAGGAAAAAAATCGCTGCGACTAGTGCTGTAGGCCAGAATGTTCTCTTCACTTTTTTGCTCCTTGGGAAAAATTAATAAGTGACCGGTTAATATTTTCTTTCCGGTGATATGTGTAAATGGTTTGCAGCTGTTTAGAGTTGCAATACCTTTTCTACCTTTGCCTCAAGTTCTTTTTTATCAATTGGTTTCACGCAATACTCATTGGCACCGAAACTGAGGGCATCCCTGGCTGTTTCAACCGTGGGATATCCTGTTAAGATGATGGCTTTCATCTCCGGCTGAAGTCGTTTGAGTTCTGCAAGTACATCAATGCCACTCATTTTTTTTAATTTGATATCGAGGATAGCCAGGTCAATATGATGTTTGTAGCCGTACTTGATCGCATCTTCTTCTTCTGTAAACGTGTGTACGGTGTGTCCTTGCCTTGAGAGAATCTTTTTGAGAAGTACAACTGCATCAAAAACATCATCTAATATTAGAATTTCAGCCATTTTTGTCTTTTTCCAGTAGTTGGTTGTCGGTAGCTGGAGTGGATTCCCTGTTGTCGTCCTGTCCAAGGACAGGGAGTCGAACATGCATTGCAGTACCGGGAGTCAGTTGACAACTGTTTTTATACATGACTGGACTTTCGATGGTGATTGTACCGTTGTGGTCTTTTATGATTCCATAACTAACCGACAGTCCAAGTCCCGTTCCTTTGCCCACCGATTTAGTGGTGAAAAAAGGATCAAATATGCGACTTCTTATCTTCTCATCTATCCCTGTCCCCATATCGATGACGGAGGCGGTTACCATTTGCTCTTCTTTGGAAAAACTTGTACGCACAGTCAGGACGCCGCCTTCGTCTTCCATGGCATGTTGAGCATTGTTGATCAGATTGACAAAAACCTGGCGTAATTTTTCCTCATCGCCGGCGATGACAGGTAGATCTTCTGCCAGGCAATGCTCAATATCGATATGGTCGAGATGCAGGTTGTGTTCAGTGATGGCGATGACATCTGTGAGTATCTCGTTGATATTTACCTCCTGGGCAGAACTGCCCGATTGTCGGGAGAATTTTAACAGATCGGCTACAATTTTCCGGCAGGCATGGCTCTGTCTTTCGACTACAACAAGATTTTCGTACTCTTCGCTGTTTTCTGGGAAATCATCCTTCATAAGCTGGGAGTAACCAAGAATGATACCGAGGGGAGTGTTGATCTCATGGGCTACCCCTGCAGCCATCTGGCCGACTGAAGCCATTTTTTCTGTACTGATCATCTGTGCTGTCATGGTTTTGAGCCTGGTAAGATCCTTTGCAATGCCCTCGCAGCCAACGTATTCATCGTTTTCATCATAAATGCCGGTTGCTGAAAGCAGCGCATAAATGATGGAACCATCTTTTTTGATGAGTTCAGCTTCAAAATCTTCCACAAATTTTTGACTGCTGAGGGTATTCTGAAAATCTTCCAGGTCATTTATATTGGCGAAGAGATGATTCAGAGAGAGGCGGGGAGGTTTTTCTTTCGAATAGTCGAGCATTTCCAGACCTGCTTTATTCATATCCAAAATGGCTCCTTCTTTGTCGATGAAGAAGACCATATCCTTTGAATTATGGAAGAAATTCCGAAATTTTTCTTCGGACAGGGCGAGATCCTGGGTGCGGCTCTCAACCATCTCTTCAAGATGCAGGTTCATCTCTTTCATGGTTGTTGTGGCTTTTTCCAGATTTCTGTTGGCATGTCTCAGGCTTTCAGCTTTTTGCTGAATAGCTCTATATCCCTCAACTCCTTTATGATAGTAAATTGTTACAGCTGATACCGAGATCATCAGCAGGGTATTAATACCTCCGGAGAAGGGTGAAATCATCTTCCAGATCTCTTTTTGATCGCTGATGAGAAGAGCCTGTTTCACCATATGTCCTACAGCTCTGGAGATGGCAAATATAGCAAGGGCGATACAGAAATAGTGGAGAAAACCCCATAGGAAATTATCAGGTTCTCTGCGAATCAAAAGAAAGGTATAGCGAAGGGATAGAAATGACAGGACAATCATCAACTGTGAGCCGATAATATCCGTAATCACTGAAGGGAGCATATACATTTCCATTACTCGCCATCCTTCTTCAGTGAATTTTTATAAAAAGAACGCAGGCTCATATAGAGAAAAAACATAGCTGGAACTGCGAGGAGATGATCAAGTTTTGCTGTGTAGTAGACGACTTTGACAAATGTTAAAGGCATGTTCACCTTGCTGAACAGATAGCCGTCCACATTAGTGAAATCTTCAGGATGAAGATGTTGGGTGGAAGCGTGACCTATCAGAGCCAGGAAATTCCAGAGGATGGTGAACACGCAGAAAATTCGCAGGTATATCCAGCCCCGACCGGGGAAGGTAGATCGTTTTGTATCCCAGTACAGATAGCCCATGGCAGCCATATAGAGTATATGTGCCATCTGGTGGACGTATATCCCCTCCGGCGCACCATGGGTCTGCAGGGCCATACTCTGCTCGGGCAGGAGTACGCAGCAACCAAAGGCGAAGAAGACTGATATGGTATATTTCAATACTGGAGACATGATCCTACTCATCATAAAGAAGAAGGTGCAACAAATATACTGCAGGGTTGGTTTCTCACGTTTGTTTCCTTATCCTTTTCCTGTTATTGCTTTTTGTCCATTTAAAACAGATTCCCGTAGTATCTTTAACACTCTGCTTGATACTGAATGATGCATTTTGTATGCCAGTTAAATGCATCTGACAGGAGGGGATGATTTTAGTGTATTAAATTCAGCCTGTTATCATGTGTTTCCTGATGTTGGTTAAAATTACGGAGGAAATAATAGAGGAAGAGAGGGGGGTGCTGTGGTGCATTAAAAATGATGCAGAGGGGTAAGAAAGTTGCAGGCAGGGAAGTTCTATTTACGAAAGTCTTCTGAGATAATCTGATATCGGCGCATAAGCCGCTGGAAAGCCTGGCGGTCGATGCCGCTTTGTCTGGCAGCGGATGACACGTTGCCGCCGCTTTTTTTGAGGGCCTGGGTGAGGTAAGCGGTTGTGAAACGTTGCACGGTTTTTTCTTTGGCTTCCTTATAGTCTCCTCTGAGAAAGGCACAATCCGTGACCGGTTCGGTCTGAGAGTGATGATCAAATCTTGTCGAGGCCATAAGATCTTCCGGGGTAATGAACTGGTCTCTACAGAGCAGAGTTGCACGATGTATGGTGTTTCGCAGCTGCCGAACATTTCCTTTCCAGCTTTTCTGGGTGAGGAACTGCATGGCCTCCGGGGTGAATTCCAATTCCTCACGCTCATATTCCAGGGTAAATTCCTTTAGAAAATGGTGTGCCAGAAGAGGAATATCCTCATTAATTTCAGCCAGCGTCGGCAGGATTACAGGCATTACGTTGAGCCTGTAGAAGAGATCTTCCCTGAACTCTCCCCGAGCCATCTTCTCTTCCAGGTTCTGGTTGGTTGAGGCGAGCACTCTCACATCTACTTTGATGGTTTTGGTCTGGCCCAGAGGCTGTATTTCTTTCTCCTGGAGAACTCTGAGCAGTTTAGTCTGTACGGAGACAGGAATATCTGCAATTTCATCGAGCAGAATGGTTGAACCGTCGGCTTCAAGAAAAAGCCCGTCTTTATCTGTTTCCGCTCCGGTGAAGGCACCCTTGACGAAGCCAAAGAGCTCACTTTCAAGAATGTGCTCAGGGAGAGCAGGGCAGTTCACAGTGATCATTTTCCTGTCAGCTCGCTTGCTCATACTGTGAATCGCCCGTGCAGCAACTTCTTTACCTGTGCCCGATTCACCTCGGATGAGTACGGTGGCATAACTAGTAGCCAGCCGCGACAGCAGTTCCAAGGTGTGAATAATCGGCTTTGACTGGCCAACAAAGCCGGTTTTAAAAAGAGGCTTGCCAAGTTGCTGTTGCAACTGTCGATTTTCCCGGAGAAGGTGGGTACGTTCAAGAGCACGGCGTATAGAGCCGGTGATTTTGTCATTGTCAAACGGCTTTTGATGGAAATCATAAGCACCGTCTTTTAAGGCCTGCACCGCCATCTCAATAGTACCGTAACCTGTCATGATTATGGTAGTGATGGTAGAGTCAAGAGAAGTTATTCTTTTCAGCAGTTCAAGGCCGTCCAGATCCGGCATCTTTATATCGGCAAGAAGTACGTCCGGCTGCCAGGATTCGGCGATTTCCAGTGCCTGGAGCCCTGAGGTTGCCAAGACGACCTCGCAATTGCAGCTTCTTGAGATAACTTTTTTGAGAAGAATCAGGATATCCTCTTCATCATCTACGATGAGAACACGTTTCTTCAATTGCTTACCCTTTGTCATCAGCTTTTAGTTGCAGCCAAAAGGTGAAAATATGTCTGGACAAATTTGCCCGAGACAGTGTCGATAAGTGAGGTGGTGATACCGGATCCCTGGGGGAGTTGACCGGCGAGGACAAAGAAGGCCTCATTGGAAAGTCTGTTAAGTTCACCCATGACAGATTCCA
>MAXH01000132.1 GCA_001750925.1 Desulfobulbaceae bacterium S3730MH12 | reverse complement strand
GTGGGGGGAGTAAAAAAGGAAAAGGTGGATGTTCGAATTATAGCCGCCACCCATCGCCCCTTGAGAGAACTTGTCAGGCGGGGTGAATTCAGGGAAGATCTCTTCTACCGACTCAATGTTCTCCGTCTGCATTTACCCGCCCTGCGGGAACGGGATGGAGATATTCGGCTGCTGCTTGATCATTTCCTGCGTAAATTAAATACTGATCTGGGTAAATCCATTAAAGAGTATACCAGTAAAGCCATTGAAATTCTGACTTCCTATCATTATCCCGGAAATGTTCGTGAACTCCGTAATATCGTAGAATATGCAGTGCATATATGCCAGGGAAAGAGTGTTAAAAAAGAATGTTTGCCGGAATACGTTTTTTCCCCTCAGGAGGATTCCAGAACAGCGGGGGAGGAGGAGAGGGAACAACCTGGTGCAGGTCAGACTCAATCTCCAGGATCTTCCGGGGGAGGGTGGAGTGACATTGAAAAAGAGATGATCCTTGACGCTTTAAAGGAAACCGGTGGAAATCGCTCTAAAGCCGCTAAAATACTAGGATGGGGCAGAACCACCTTGTGGCGGAAACTCAACCGGTACAGTTTAAACTGAACGAAGCAGACTATTATGAAAATTCTAATTACTGTTCGGAAAAACTGGGTAGCACCACGGTTTGATCTGACCTCTGAAGTAGTGATAGCGTTGTGTGAAGATCAGCATATCCTTGGCATCCCCAGAACTATATTAATGACACGTCCCTCAGCTGAAGAATTATGCGCCTTAATTATTAAAGAGGGTATCAATACAGTCATTTGCGGTGGTATCGAAGAGACTCACTTACAGTATCTTGCCTGGAAAAAAATACGAGTCATTGATTCGGTGGTAGGGCCATACGCCGAAGCCCTGAAAGCAGCAGTTGCAGGTTTTTTGCAGTCCGGCACAATACTGCCGGGAGCAAAACAAGGAGGGTTGAATGATGAGTAACTATTTTAGCAAGTTCAACCATTTTATATCTAATTTCCTGGATGGAGTTGATAAAGGTGAAAATTATAAACATTTCCGCCTGATGCTGTATGGAGCAATGTTTATTATCTTTTTTGTGCCACTTCTCCTGGCAACAGGTTTGAGCTCTCTGGAACATAAAAAACTTCTAGCAGTAAGGGAGCAGGAGCAGTTAAAGGCATCCGTTGAGGGTGCCCAGAAAACAATCGGAGCATTTATCCATGAATTGCGATCTGTGGTCAGGTTTGTTTCCAGGGAGTACAGCTATGAAGAACTTCTTGATCAGAATAATGCCAGTGAACTATTTGCCCATTTAAAGAATCAGTATCCCGGGTTTGTCGATTTTGGCGTTATTGGCCCCAGCGGTATTCAAAAAGTGTACGCCGGCCCATTCCGTTTAGAGGGCTATGACTACAGTGAGCAGGATTGGTATACTAAGGTTCTCGTAAGACAGCTTTATATCAGCGATGTTTTTATGGGCTATAGAAAACTCCCTCATTTTGTTATTGCAGTTAGCAATAAACTACCGGGAAAGGAAGAATATTGGGTGCTGCGGCTCAGTATCGATTACGAGACTTTGCAGAATTATGTTGTAACTGTCAGTACCAGCGCTATCCAGGACATTTTTCTTGTCAATAACAAGGGACTCTTGCAAACAAGATCAAATATATTTGGTGAGATCCTTGAACCCTGTCCTTTTTATACTCATTATAAACAAGGTGAAACCATTGCCAATGTCGATGAATATAAAGGTATAAAATATTTAAGGTCATATGTGCAAATTAATGACAGTCCATGGATGGTGGTAATGCTGAAGGAAAGCTATATGCATGGAGAAAATTGGTCTTCATTTCGCTTTCGTCTGCGTATGATTTTCTTTGGCTGTACGGTTTTAGCTCTGGTGGTAATTGTCCAACTTGTTAATACCATAACCAATCGTTTGAGGGAGGCTGATGAAAAGCAAAATCAGGCCTTAACTGAGGCACAATTCACAAATAAATTTGCTTCAATTGGCAGGCTTGCAGCAGGAGTGGCCCATGAAATTAACAACCCCCTGGCCATAATTGATCAAAAAGCGGGATTGATGACAGACCTTTTGGAGTTTTCGGAAGAGTTTGATCATAAGGGAAAGCTGACAAAATCTGTTGAATCTATTCTGGATGCTGTGCAGCGTTGTAAGGTTATTACCCATCGACTTCTCGGGTTTGCCAGAAGAATGGATGTCACCTTTGAACATATAGATATCAGTGACCTTCTCCGGGAAGTCCTTGGATTTCTTGAGCAGGAGGCTTTATACAACCGTATTCGTTTTGAACTCTCTTTTGCCGAAAACCTACCCATGGTTTTCAGCGACCGGGGGCAGCTGCAGCAGATATTCCTGAATATTATTAATAATGCCATTGATGCCATCGGAAAAGATGGTTTGATCACGCTCTCCGCCGACCTTTATGATGAAGAGAATATAGATGTGAATATTCAGGATACAGGGCCGGGTATGTCTTCTGAAATTGTAAAACGCATATTCGATCCTTTTTTTACCACAAAAGAACTTGGCAAAGGAACCGGCCTTGGCCTTTCCATAACCTATGGTCTTGCTCAAAAATTAGGTGGAAATATTACAGTTGAGTCGAAAGTAGGTGAGGGGACAATTTTTACCGTACGTTTACCGATAAACGATACCCGCAAAGAGGGGAATTTCAATGAGTGAGATAAAGGTACTGATTGTTGATGATGAGGTTGAATTTGCTGAAGCGTTGGCAGAACGTCTCGAATTGAGAGGATTCCAACTGGAAACTGTTGATTGCGGCAGGGATGGTCTGGCGGCATTAAGCACAGGTGCCCTTCCTGATGTGATTCTTCTTGACCTGAAAATGCCGGATATGAGTGGCTTTGAGGTGCTGGTTGAAGTGAAAGAAAAACATCCCTCAATTGAGGTGATTATGCTTACTGGGCATGGAGCTGTTTCCGGGGGTATTGACAGCATGGAACGGGGAGCATTCGATTTTATCATGAAGCCCGTTGATCTTGATGAGTTGATGGAAAAAATAAAACTTGCCTATGACAAACGTGGTTCAACAGGTTAGGGGGTCGTCTGAAAATGGAAAATAGATTACGGGATAGTCAGCTTGCTGCTTTGGGGAAACTACTGGCAGGTTACACCCATGAACTAAAAAATCATCTGGCAATTATTAATGAATCAAGCGGGTTAATGGATGATCTGCTCGAGATGTCTGAGGGAGGGGATGATAAACTCCACGAGAGATTTAAAAAAATAATTATAACTATTGGAGAACGTATCTCCCAGGCAAATACAATGGCCATGTATCTGAACAGAGTGGCACATCGCATGGATGTTCCTGCATCGACATTTAATGTGAATGATCTGTTGATAGAGGAACTCGCCCTTATGAATCGATTTGCGGCCATGAAGCAAATTTCTTTTGAACTGAACTTGCAAGAGGAC
>MAXH01000131.1 GCA_001750925.1 Desulfobulbaceae bacterium S3730MH12 | reverse complement strand
CGGGTACACTCTTTATCATCAATCTTCAGCTCATCACCTTCCATCCACATACATTCGGTGGGACAGAGATCAACAACCTCTTTCTGAATATCAAACGCACCCCAGTCTCTGCCACTATGAGCACCACCGTTAGCCGGATAGTTGCCGGCAACATATTCCTTCACTCCTGCCTGGTCGATACGGATCTCATCTCTCCAGGTACCGATAACGGAGACATCAGAACGGGCGATAGCCGCAACGCAGTCATTGGGGCATCCGGAAAATTTAAACTTAAATTTATAAGGGAAAGCCGGACGATGAATTTCATCCTGATAATGCATAGTCAGATGATGACATGCTTCCTCAGTATCGTAGCACGACCACTCACAGCGTGACTGACCGACACAGTTGGCGGGAGTACGCAGGTTGGAACCGGAACCGCCAAGATCCTGTCCCATATCATGGGTCAGATCCCAGAAGAAAGGCTCAAGATTCTCGGTACGGGTACCGAGCAAAATGATGTCGCCGGTTGAACCATGGAAGTTGGTCATACCGGAACCGTGCTTCTCCCACAGATCCATCATCTGGCGCAAATTTGCGGTCGAATAGTATTTGGATGCAGGCTGTGCCACACGGATTGTATGAAAATGCTCCACACCGGGAAACCGTTTGGGAAGGTCTACGTAACGTCCTACAATACCACCGCCATAACCAAATACACCTACGATACCACCGTGCTTCCAGTGAGTGATTCTCTCCTTATAGGACAGCTCCAGGACACCAAGAATATCCCAGCACTCCGGCTTTTTCTCGGCCTGACGCTTAATGTCGGTCACGAAGCTCGGCCACGGGCCACTCTCCAACTGGTCCAACAAGGGTGTCTCATGTTTTGCCATGATTTCCTCCTTTGAAATTACTGTTAAACTTCAACCTTATCCAAGTTTTAACTCTAACGTCAATTATGAACTCTTGTTCAGCGAGTGAGCATATCTTTGCTGTGCAATTTTGTCAACAAAAATCCCTTCCCACAGCACCAAAAAATGAACAGCCATTCATCTTGAGATTCCTTACTGCTCAGGGCCGAACAGGTTCTGTAAAAATCTTTTTTCAAAGCTGTCGCCCTCATCTGAAGAACTGGTCATTGCTGTTAAAAATTGTTTGGCCAGAACTTTTCCCAGCTGTACCCCCTCCTGGTCAAACGAGTTTATATTCCATATAAATCCCTGAAAAATGATCTTGGCTTCGTAAACTGCTAAAATTGAGCCCATCACCTTTGGTGTCAGCCGATCTGCAAAAAGCAGGCTTGACGGCCGGTTACCCTCAAATCTTCTATTTGGGTTGGAAGAGTCCTGACCGGTTGCCAGCGCCACTACCTGGGCAAATAAATTAGATAACAGCTTCTCCTGGGACGTTGAGCCTTTCACATTTTTATCACGCCCCGATTGAGAGTATAAAAAACCAATAAACTCAGCCGGAACCACCTCTGTCCCCTGGTGCAGCAGCTGGTAAAAGGCATGCTGACCATTTGTCCCCGGCTCCCCCCAGATTACCGGTCCAGTTTTAAATACTACCCTCTCACCCCGGCGGTTAATGGATTTACCGTTGCTCTCCATATCACACTGCTGGAGATGTGCGGGAAAACGGTGCAATGCCTGACTATACGGCAAAACAGCCAAACTACTGCTGTTAAGAAGATTGTGGTTCCATACCCCTAGAAGGGCAAGCATAAGGGGGATGTTTTTGAAAATATCACTCTCTTCAGCTTCATAATCGACAGTAGCAGCTCCCTCTAGAAATTCCATCACCCTGTCAAAGCCCATATAAAATCCAAGCATTACCAGTCCGACCATGGATGTGGAACTATATCTTCCTCCGATATAGTCAAACATATAAAAAGAGCGCAGATATTCTTCCGGATTATCCATAGGGCTCTTCTCACCGGTAACGGTGATGCACTGCTTTGCCGGATCCAGGCCTCGTTCTGTCATCAGGGAACGAACCAGGCGTTCATTGGTAAGGGTCTCAAGAGTTGTGCCGCTCTTTGATACAATATTTACTAGACAGGTTTCCAGGTTGACCTCAGCCAGAACCCGTGCAGCATCATCAGGATCTACATTAGAGATGAAAAAGACCTTCCTGCCGCTGATACCATACGATTTCAGGGCTTCGTAAATTGACCTGGGGCCAAGATCAGATCCGCCGATACCAATATGAATCATGGTGTCAAAGGGTTTTCCGTAGCTGTTAAGTAACTGACCGTCATCCAACTCGCCCAGGAAATCTCTTAATTTGTCGAGCTCACGACGGGCCTGGCCTGTAGCCGCAGGTTCTACCGGGGATGAAGAAAACAGATCCCTGCATGCGGTATGGAGTACCTGCCTGTCTTCACTCTCGAATCCTTCAATTCTGTTACTGATTTTTCCTCTGCGCATTTCCCTGAACTGTTCTACCAGCAGAAGTTCATCGGCCAGTGCCTGCAGGGAGAGAAGAACCTCATTATCCACCCGTTCAGTGGCAAAGAACAGCTTCAACAGTTGAGAACGGCTTTTATAGTTTTCCAGCCTGTCCCCTGCCTCCAAAGCTCCCGGAGCAGTGAGGTCATAAGGGCTTTTTGCCAACTCCTGCAATTTCTGCCAAACCCGGGCAGATGTCATATCGACCAATTTTTTCAAATCAGTTTTGCCTCCAATTTCAGGTTGTTAGCCTGTTTATATGAAAGTCATACATTCTGCGAGGGCAAGGGGAACCGGTGTCATTGTTGTGAAATCCTATTCACCTGTTTTCCTGCCTGCTTCCGCATTTTTTCTCAATCGACTGATCGTTTCCCCATAGTTGTCACTGCCAAAAACCGCCGAACCTGCAATAAAAATATTGGCCCCGGCTTCAGCAACATCAGCTACGGTAGACTCACTGATCCCGCCATCTACTTCGATACCGATATCTAAACCCATGGCATCAATACGTTGACGCAGCTGCCAGACCTTTGCAAGAGTTGACGGTATAAATTTCTGTCCGCCAAAACCGGGGTTGACCGACATAAGCATCACCAGATCCAGATCCTCAAGAATGTAATCCAATGTAGAAAGAGAAGTGGCAGGATTAAGCACAGCCCCGGCCTTTTTCCCCAACTCTTTAATCCTCGATATTGTCCTGTGAAGATGAGCACAGGTTTCAACATGTACCGTAATCCAGTCTGCCCCGGCTGCAGCAAATGAATCGAGGTATTTATCAGGATCAGCAATCATCAGATGCACATCCAGATCTTTATCTGTTACTCTTCTTACAGCCTCCACTATTAAAGGGCCGATTGTGATATTTGGCACAAACTGCCCATCCATTACATCAATATGGATTACATCAGCACCCGCCTTATCCACAGCCCGAATCTCTTCCCCCAGCCGGGTAAAATCTGCCGACAATATTGATGGTGCTATCGCTATTTTTTTGTTCATCTTTCTAACCACCTGTTTTCTTAATCTTATCCCCCGGAAGCACTTCCACAAGCTCCTCCAGTTCCAAAAAAAGCAGCAATTCACTCATCCTGGCAGGGGACAACCCGGAACGCTCAATCAACTCATCACGGGTCTGCGGATAGGGTTCTATATGAGTCAGCAGGGTTTCTGCCTCCGGATCGAGTTCAAAAGCTCTACCTCCGTCCTCACCGAACCTTTCATCCATACAACCTGCCATACCTTCGGGGAATTCCTCCAGGATATCCTCGGCCCCAAGTACCAGTTTGGCTCCCTGCTGCAAGAGCCAGTGGGCACCTGCACTTTTATGGGAATCAACCTGGCCGGGAACTGCGAAAACCTCCCTGCCGTAATCAAGAGCAAGCTGTGCAGTAATCAATGAACCGGATTTTTTAGCCGCCTCGACAATAACAACACCCTTACTGAGTCCTGCAATAATTCGGTTTCTTGCAGGAAAGCGAAAGCCTTCCGGCTGAGTTCCCAGGGGATATTCGCTTACCAGAACACCCTGTTCTGAGATTCTGCGATAAAGATCTCTGTTTTGTCGCGGATAGACCACATCCAACCCGCAACCAAGTACAGCGATAGTATTTCCTCCCGCTGCCAGGGAACCGGCATGGGCTTCTGCATCAATTCCAAGTGCCAGGCCGGAGACAACTGCCACAGAGAACCGGGCCAGACTTCCGGCAAGAGAATGCGCTGTTCTCTTACCGTATATTGTCGCTGCCCGTGACCCTACAATGGCCACTGAGTTCTCTTTCAACAGTTCTTTTTTACCTGAAATATAGATTACAGGAGGAGGGTCAGAAATCTGCCGAAGCAATGCAGGGTAACCGGGATCTTCAAAGGAAAGGGCTTGCCCGCCGATTGATTCCAGTTTTGCCAGTTCATCTCTGCCGCGCGGCAATACAGTCTCCCGTGACGCTAAACCAGCAATCTGTTTTTCGCGGATTCCGGGAACCTGGCACAACTGTTTGCGGGAAGCCTGTAACACATCACCGGGGGAATGGAAATAGTCAAGCAGACGCCAGTAGCCGTTAATTCCCAAGCCCGGCACAAGACTAAGACTGATCCAATCCTGAATAGAAGACATTTTTTTCTCCATCTTCACAGCGTAGTGTCAGGAACTAGTCAGTCATAAAAACACGGAGTTCATCCACTCTGGATGGATGTTTCAACTTAACGATGGCCTGGGCCTCAATCTGACGGATACGCTCTCTGGTGACGGCAAAACACTGACCTACCTCCTCCAGGGTATGATCGCAGTCAACATCTATGCCATAACGCATCCTCAATACTTTTGCCTCTCTCGGTGTAAGGGAGGACATAACCTGACGAAGACACTCCCTGAGGCTGGTAACCATGCTGGCCTCATCAGGACCGATCCTATCTTTATCTTCTATGAAATCACCCAGTTGACTCTCACCGTCATCTCCTACAGGAGTATCCAGAGAAATCGCATCTTTGGCAATTTTCAGGGCAGACTTCACTTTTCCGGGATCAGTTCCCAGCTGTTCTGCCATCTCTTCCGTAGTTGGTTCCCTATGCTCCTCCAGAAGAAAGTCCTTGGATACCCGCAATAGTCGGTTGATTGTTTCAATCATATGGACAGGCAACCGAATAGTTCTTCCCTGATCAGCGATACCGCGGGTAATTGACTGCCGGATCCACCATGTTGCATAGGTACTGAATTTATATCCCCGATGATAGTCAAACTTTTCGACAGCTTTCATCAAGCCGATATTTCCCTCCTGGATGAGATCGGAGAACTGAAGACCACGATTAACAAATTTTTTTGATACAGATATGACCAATCGAAGATTAGCTCTAACCAAACCCTCTCTTGCGTCTTTATACATCTCCTGACCGAAATCAACCTCATGGAGGATTTGTCCCAACTGACTTTGGGCCAACCCGGATTCTGCCAGCATCTGCCTGTTGACCTGTCGCTCAACCGCCTCTGGTGTCACCTCAACAGGAGAACCTTCGCTTTTAAGGCTATATTCCCCCATGACTGCCACAAATACTTTTCGAAATTTCTTTGATAACTCCTCTAGTCCTGAAGCAACAGCCGTCACACAGTCAGAACAGATAATCTTATCTTTAAAAAGTCCGGCAATTTCTTCTCCGGCCTGTTCCATCTTGTTGAAAAGCTCTTTTGCCTCATCCGAACCCTCATCCAGTGCCAGGTATTCTTTTAACAGTTCACTCCGGTCTCTATCAAGTTCAACAGCTCTATCCACATGGGTAAGCAGAGCTTTGCTCTCACGTTCAACCTCATCGGGCCGGTCATCCTGAATACCTGATACAATCTGGCATATTCTGGAGCGATTGTCCGCCAGCTCTTTAACAACCTCCAACAATGCCGGAATCGCCAGGGGAGTCTTCATTACTGCAGTCTGTACTCTTTTCTTGCCATCCTCCATCATTTTCGCAAGTTTAAGCTCTTCTTTATGATTGAGCAGAGAAAGAGTCCCCATTTCCCGAAGATAAATATTCATGGGGTCAACGGACGTTTTAGATTTTGACGACCGTTTCCCTGAAGCCCTGGAAATCTTCCTTCGATCACCCTTGCGGCGATCATTGAAGGATTCGCATCGACGGTCACCCACACCTCCGGCTCGTCTGTCATACCTGGAGTCTGAGAAATCTACAGGAGCAGCCTCTTCATCACTATTATCATCATTCATGCCATAGTCCGATGTTTCCTCGTCGGTATCATAATCACGTATTCTGCCATTCATATCGCCAACCAAATCGTCATCATTTCCAGTTTAGGTCATTCTGCTCTCCCTCCACCATGCGAACATGATATTCTCAGTAGTAAGGTACTAAACAGTAAAAAAAGTCAAGAAAATTCAGTTGTCACAGCAAAAACAACACTTCTTTCCAACACCCATGAAATGAATTTCACAAGGATGATACCGCTTCGCTGTTCTGAAAGTAAAGCAACAGGGATTCGGAGGAGTGTTGACAGATACAGATTTACACTATTTCCCCGTGCATCCTTCTGCTGATCTCGACCTTTTCAATCATCAATTCCTGAAGTTTCTGCAAATCCCCTTCACTCTCCGCAAGCTTAATACGCACCATCAGTTCATCGGAATTTTTTTGCAGAGCAAACCTTCGAAGATAACTCAGCATATCAGTAATTCCCTCAGCTACCCCCTCCTCTTCCTCGACCTGATCCTGCCGGGATGCACGCAGCAGCAGGCCGGTTACCAGTTTTCTTTCCGCACCATCCGGAAGTGTTGTCAAAAGCTCTTCGGGCTCAAATTCAGGGTTATTTGCCACCATCACTTTAAGCTGCAGAAAGAGTACCTCGCCAATTCCCCCGGCGAGACATCCTCTTATTCCATGTTCTTCCAGGAGAGCGAGATGGCCGGGATACAAAACCATAAATTCTACCAGCTGTTTCTGAGCAATGGTAAGAGGTACACTTTTTACCTCCCCCCTCATCTTTTCCGCTCGTCCTGTGTCACTCTGAAGAATAGTGGTAGAAGACTTACTCAGTGATTCGAAATGATCAGCGGACACCCCGAGCTGCTCAGCAAAATGGGAGATAAATACGGACCGCTGCAAGGGCGAGGCAGCAGATTTAACCAGGGGATTCAAAGCCTCTATAATCTTGCTCTTCCCGTCCAGGGTAAGCCCGTGTTGACGGATCAAGCTTGCCATAACGAACTCCGGCAAAGACTCAGCCTTCTCCAGCAGTCCGTTTAACTGTTCCAGTCCATGCTGCCGCACATAGGTATCAGGATCATGCCCCGAAGGTAAAAGTGCAACACTTCCAACCAGTTGCTCCGCAAGGAAATAGGGTACTCCTCTGACAGCAGCTTTTTCACCCGCCTGATCCCCATCAAAGAGGAGTGTTATCTCTTTGGTAAACCTTTTGATCAGCCGAAGCTGCTCCCG
>MAXH01000130.1 GCA_001750925.1 Desulfobulbaceae bacterium S3730MH12 | reverse complement strand
ATGTCCAAAAAAATACAGCTTAATTTAAGTAAAATATTTAATAGTTTACACTTTTTGTTCAATAATAAAATTTTGGAGGAACACAAATGGCTATTTCTGTAGTAGGACATTCAAACCCTGACACTGATTCTGTTACTTCTGCAATTGCACTTGCAGCTTTACTGACGGCCCAGGGACAGGAAGCACAGGCTTGTATGCAGTCTGCTCTCGCGGATCTTAATCCGGAATCTAAAGTTGTTCTGGAAAAATTTGGGCTCGAAGCTCCTGTAGAGATAAGTGATGCTGGTGGAAAAGATATTGCACTGGTTGATTTCAGTGATCTCGCTCAAGGTCCGGCAAATCTTGCTGATGCCAATGTTGTTGCAGTTGTTGATCATCACAAAGTAGGAGATCTTACGACCAATAGTCCAATCCTTTTTCGGGCAGAGCCTGTTGGCTGCACCGGCACCGTTTTGAATAAAATGTTCAAAGAGGCTGGTGTTGCCATTCCTAAAAATGTTGCAGGGGGTATGCTGGCAGCAATTCTGAGTGATACCGTTAATTTCAAGTCACCCACCTGCACTGATGCGGATAAAGTCGCTGTCGCCGATCTTAAAACTGTTGCAGGTGTAGATGATACCGATGGCCTGTTTATGGATATGCTTAAAGCTAAATCCTCAGTGGATGGTGTCCCTGCAAAAGATCTCCTCTTCCGGGATTATAAAGATTTTGATATGAATGGAAATAAGGTAGGAGTTGGCCAGCTTGAGCTTGCCACTCTGGATCAGGTTGCAGATATTCGCGCTGATCTGATGAAGGCGATGGAAGAAGCAAAGGCTGAAGGACGCCATTCTGTACTTCTCATGCTTACGGATGTTGTTAAAGAAGGTACTGACCTGGTCGTTCTTTCTGATGATCCCGCCCTGGTTGAAAAGGCATTCGATGGAAAACTCGAAAGCAACGTAATGTGGGTTGATGGTATGATGAGCCGTAAAAAGCAGACCGTACCAAATCTGCAGACTGCGTTTGGTTGCTAAACTAATACCAGCGAAAAACTTTCACAACGGTGATATTGCACACTGCTTCGCTGTTATGAAGGTAATGTAGTCGGGATTCGGAAGGGTATTGCCAAACATCATCGAAGGCTGGGGATTGGAGTCTCACATGCTTGCTTATCTGTTGTGGCAACACCCCGCCGAATCCCTCTTTAGTTTTTTGGACAGGAAACAGTTGCAATATTTCCCCTGTAGTTAAAGTTGCTGTCCCTTTCCTCTGTATGGCAACGTAGGCAGAGAGCAGGTGGCGGACGTTTTATCAGTCTGCTTTTTTAAGATATTTATTTATTCTATTTTTCAGCTCAGCTATCATCTGTTTTATCTCTTGTGATTCTTGAGATCTCGGCCTTATGGGGATAAAATTCGCTTTAAAAGTGTTCATTCTCTCATTGGTTGATTCGCGCTGTTTGAGATTTGCCGTTTCTATTTCCTGCTTGTTCTCAAGATCTCTTTTAATAGATGTGAGCTTGTTGAATCTTGCTGTGAATTTAGTCTGAGTGGAATGTGACTTTTTTTTCTCAAGCTGGATTATCTGCCGTTCAACTGATTTGATCCTGTTCTCGAGTATTTTCAGGTTATTCGAGCTATCGTAAGACCATTTCCCTGACTGCTGATACTTGATAAAAAGTCGGCCAAGATATTTCCCTCTGGATTGACTCTGGGTAATCAAAGCGTTGTGGGAAAGCTGAGGAGCAAGATTCCCACGTTTTTTGTCAGCGGTGATGATCAGGTCTACTTCAGGGAACGATTGCGTGATTATGACATTCTCTGAGAAAGGAAGATTTGAAAGAAGGATCACCATATCTGATTTTGGGGCAAGGTATTGAAGTTCCACTGTCAATGGTTTTTCCCAGTCACCGATTACAGCTTGCTCATTGCTATAGTTACCTCTCCCTGTCAGGCCGATGATGCCAAAAGTTATCCCACCAACCTCCTTTAAAATAGAAGGCTTGAAAAGCAAATTTCCCGAAGCATCAAAAATATTGGCTGAGATCCATGGAAAATTAAATTCTGCAGACTTTTCAAAAAATTGTCTTCCGGCAGATAGATCATTGCTGCTGACTGCAACAGCATCATAGCCTATTGTTAAATATGACTTCATGATTGTCTCAGCAGTATACATCTCTGGAACATTCCGTACTATGCTGCCTTCTTTTTTGAAAAGGAGATTACCGGAGTCGATTGTGACTTGGGGAAATAACGATGTATCAGTAGATTTTTTTATCTGGAATGCTTTACCGGACAGTCCGCCCAGTTGTTTCGATTTTCAACCGCATGGTTCAATCTCTCCAGAAACATTGTTGGAAAATAGAACAATAAGTGGTGAATGTTCTTCAGTCCCGGCAGCAAAGATAGTGCAGTTTATTAACAATAGAAAGAGAGAAAATATGACTGGTTTCATAAGAATTGCTCTGCCTGTGAAAAGTTAATGACATTCATTTCATAGGTGTTTATATGAAAGTCATGTGCTATCCGGAAAAAAGAATACACTACCGGTTAGTCAGTAACATCAAAAATTCTTTATTGCCCTTAGGTCCAAGGATAGGTGATTCAACAGAACCTCTACTTTTCAGACCAACTTGCTCTGCAAACAGCGTAATTTTTTTTCTTGCCTCAAGGTGTAGATCTGAATCTCTAACCACCCCTCCGGATGTAATTTTATCGCGTGGCAGTTCAAACTGAGGTTTTATGAGTGTGAGTATTGTGACAGCGTCAGAAAATAATGAGAGGAGAGGGGGAATGAGTTTGGTAATTGAGATAAAAGAGGCATCAATAACGGCAAGGTCAACAGCCTCATTAAGATCAGCAGGTTTTATATTCCTGGCATTGAATCTCTCTAAGACGACAACTCTCTCATCCTGTCGAATCTTCCAGGCGAGTTGCCCATAGGCAACATCAACAGCATAAACCTTTGTCGCATTATGTTGAAGAAGACAATCAGTAAAGCCGCCTGTTGAAGCCCCGATGTCTATGCAAATTTTCCCCGCAGGGGAAATTGCAAAAAAGGATAGACCTTTTTTGAGTTTCAACCCACCCCTTGAGACGTAGGGGCATCTGTCCTTAACTCTGATATTGGAGTCGGGTTGGATCAACTGTCCTGGTTTGTCGGACACAACTTCGTCGATAAACACTTCTCCTGCCCTTATAATGGCGCGGGATTTTTCCAGGTTCGGGGCAAACCTTTCTTTTAAGAGAAATTCATCCAGGCGGATTTTCACAATTTGTTGAGTTTTTCCTGGGCCGTTGCTGCTTCAGGCGATGATCCATGCCTTTTAAGGATTTTTTTGTAAATAACCTTAGCAGTCTCCTTATCTGATAATTTTTCAAATGCAATTCCCTGACGAAGCATTGCTGCTGGTGCCATTTTGTCTCCGGAATGCTGAGAAATAATCTTTTGATACTGCATGATGGCTTTGTCATACTCTTTTTGATTAAAAAGACATTCACCCATCATATAACGAGCGTATACTGTATCTTTCGATGTGGAGGTGGATGCAATTTCCTCGAACGCCTGGTATGCATCATCCAGTTTGTTTTTGTCAAATAATTTTTGAGCTTTGGCGAGCTCGTTATCTGGACTAATACTTTTTTCAGGCGCTGTTGTTTTTTCCGGTTTCGGAGCCACAGCAGAGACCTGTTTTTCCTGCTTTGGTATTGCACTTGTCGTCCTCACAGGAACTTGAGACACCTTGAAGGTAACCTTTTTCTTATTGGCAAGAATATGCTTCATTCCGGATGAAGAGAGTGCGGCCGCACTTCCAGCCCTTGCCGCTTTAGCATTTGCTTCTTCAGCAGCACGTGCCGTTGCCTGAGCGCGGAGTTCGGCGTCTTTTATCCGGGCATCCTGGATAGCCTTGAGATTTTCATTTTGAAGGCGGAGTTTTTCATCGAGTTCTTTGAGTTCTTCTTCCTTCGTTTTTTGTCCTTCTTCGAACCGCTGGATGAGTTCGTTTCTTTTATCTGCTTCCGTCTGAGCTACTGCGGTTATCGACTGTTCGAGTTCTTTATTTTGTTCTCTCAGTCGACGATTCAGATGACTTGTTTCTTCAAGCAGGCTTTTAAGTTCGAGCACTTCCGTGCCAAGCTGGTCAACTTGTCCTGAAGATGCTGCCTGTCGCTTTTGCAGCTGCCCGACTGTGGTCGATTTTAAATCTTCAATTTTTTTATTAACAATGCGTAATTGATAGCGAAGATCATCCACATCAGTTTGAGCCGCACATTGAATAAGAAAGGGAGCGATTGCACTGACCAGCAAGAAATTGAGAATAGTTTTTTTCATGATATGAGTAGTAGGTAAAAGAAGGTTTGGATTATCTTGACCATTGTGGGTATGTCTGGCTTCCGGGTAAATTTAAAATGCGTCGCTGATAAGAACCATTTTTCAATATAGCGTATATGTGGTGTTTTTTGCCATCCCGTTTTGCAAAAATGATCTGGTTGCCATCCGGTGACCAGTTTGGAGCTTCATGGTGACTGAGATCAGAAGTCAATTGAGTTGGTTCACCGTCTTCCAGAGGATTGAGCATAAAAAGTTGATAAACACCATCTGTTAACCTTGAGTATACAACGGCGTCATCCGTCGGAGACCAGTTAGGTTCAGCATTCTCAATTCCTTCAAAGGTGAGTCTTTTGACTTTCCTGGTTCTCATATCCATGTGATACAGCTGCGGCTTCCCGCTCCTATCTGAAACAAAAACAATGTGATTACCATCCGGCGACCAGGTTGGTGATACATTGATACCGGTTTTACTGGTCAATTGTTCGATTTTCTTTCCTTTACTGTCCAGCAGAAACAGGTCAGGACTGCCGCTTGTAGAAAGTGTAAGAATCATATACTTGCCGTCCGGTGACCATGTCGGAGCAAGATTGAGACCTTTGCGCCGGGACAGGACACGGGTCGTTTTAGATTGACGAAGATCTGTAATATAAAGGTTCTGGTTTCCTGTGTGATAGGAAGTGTATGTCAGAAAGTTCCCGTCGGGTTTAAAACGGGGAGAAACGGTGAGGTTCCTGTGTCGAGTGATTTGCCTCACTTTCTTGCCGAGAATATCTGTCAGATATACTTCCTTCGTATTTTTTTCTCTTGAAACAAAAGCAATTTTAGTGTTGGCAATGCCCTCTGTCCCTGTGAAGGTTTTAATAATATGGTCACAAAATTTAAAAAGCATCTGTTCTTTTTTCCGTACAGAGCCTGAAAAAGATTTGCCCATTATTATTTCATCCCCGGCAACATCAAGCAATCGCATTTCTAACTTTAAGGTGTTGGCGGCTATACTGTATTGACCGAGTACAGTATAATCAACCGCCAGTTTCTTCCAGATTGCTGCCTGGTTGCCACCATAAGTTTTTGTCGGCTGAATAGAAATTATCCCATGGAACTGCAATGCTTTGGCTAAAGTATCAGCCAGTTCCCGACTCAGACTCTCTTTATGATCCCCAGGGTTTTTACTGGTAAACCAGGGCACAGCCATATTAATTTTACGAGTTTCCGGAGCTGTAATATCAAGGTACACACGATTGGCACCAGTTGCATATGTAGAGGATAGAAGGAGCAATAATGTGATTAGAAAAAAGTATTTTGCCGGTGCTTGTATAATATCTTTATTCATCTTCTGTTGGGTGTGAGTGGGTGTATTTAACATATAAGGAGGGCTCCTGCGGATGATACCGGTAAGAACCTACCTATTAATACCTTCAGGAGTAAAAACCAAGCCGATTTCTAACCTCTGTTTTTTCATGGCCGCAGGGATCGGGGGCAGCGGGTTTGCAGCCTCTATTGTTTTTGTTGCAAATTGATCAAAAACCCTGTCACCGGATCTACTTTCAAAAAACATATTGGCTATCTCACCGTTTTTATTAATAGTTATCACAACTACTGCAGTCAGATCCTGGTCTTTCTGCATATATTCAGGCAAAGACCAGAATTGTTGTAATCTACCGGTAATGTTTGCATGGAACCTATTCGTAATGAGATTTGAACTGCCACTGCCTCCGCCCGGATTTGATGCAGTCGTCTGTTGGTTTGAAGAAGATCGGGTACGGGGCGCAACCTGAGCAGGATTTTTGATAAGATTGCGTTCACGCTCCAGGGCTTCCTGGGCCTGTTTTGCATTATCTTTGGCTATTTGTTCATCTCTTATCGCTTCTGCAAGTTCTTGCCTTTTCTTTCGGGCAAGCTCTTTAGCACGTGTATCTTTAGGCTTTACTAGATTTTTTTTAACTTTCTTTCTTTTTAAAGGCTTAATTGAGATGGCCTTTTGCCGAGCAGGTTTCTGAGTTTTAATAGGTTCTGCAATTGGCGCTGTTTTTTTGGCCTCAACTGGGGCTGTTTTTGGTGGCTGAATAGCAGCTTCATGCTGAGTCTCTGGCGGTGGGGCTGCTTCTTGTTGGGAGGCAGGTTCTGCAATATTAATCAGACTGACGGTATAGATGTCTGCAAACTTAGGTTTCCTGTCCAATAATCCGGGCAGATAAATAGCTCCTACAATGAAAAGAAGATGAATTCCAATAGCAAAATTAAAGGGTAATTTCCATTCACTTTCGGGCATATATGTAATTCGATATTCCTTCGACACAGTTTATTTTTTTTCAGAAGGTTTGGTTATCATGCCAATTTTATCAAAACCGACAGCCTTAATATCTGCCATAACCCCGACAACAATACCATAGGGAACGTTCTTGTCAGCCCTTAAAAAAAGAGGCTGATCTTTATTTGCTCTATAGTTTTTTTCCAACTCCTGAATCATCAATTTACGAACCAGTGGAACATTATTAATACTGATTTCGCCATCTTTATTAATTGTCAAAATGAGGGGCTTTTCTTCCTGTCTGAGGGACTTTGAAGTGGTTTCAGGTAGATCAACATTAAGCCCCTGGGTCATCATAGGAGCTGTAACCATGAAAATAATCAATAAAACCAGCATCACATCAACCATGGGAGTCACATTGATATCTGATACCAGTCGTCTCCTGCCGTTTCCTCTTGTCGGTCCCATAGCAATTAAATTCTGCTAAGCAGCTCTCTTTCTACCAGGTTAAGAAAATCGGTGGAAAAATCTTCAATCTCTCCACTGATCATATCAAGTTTGTTGGAATAATAATTATAAAAAACTACAGCAGGTATTGCGACAGCGAGGCCGGCAGCTGTAGCTACAAGTGCTTCGGAAATCCCGGGTGCAACAACAGCAAGAGATGCTGAACCTCTCTGGCCAATATCGTGAAACGATACCATAATTCCCCAGACTGTGCCAAAAAGGCCTATAAAAGGAGTAGCGCTTCCTGTTGTTGCTAAAAAGGGCAATCCGTGTCCAAGTTGATTGAACTTTTGGGATTCAGTTTTTCTTACCGCACGTTTCAAATTATCCATGGTGGCAAGCTGCATATCAAGAGTTTCACCGGGTTGGTTCTCCTCTTTGCGGTTTTTGATTTTATTGATTTTCTGCAGTTCGGTAAAGCCGGCGATAAATACACTGGCCTCGGGACTGTATTCAAATTCTTCAGCAGCACTATATGCTTCATTGAGGTCGGAAGAGCTCCAGAAAGTCTCAAGAAAATCCTCGGAGTCAAGTCTTACTTTTTTAAATAATCGAGCTTTTTTAAAAACAATAGTCCAGGAGACAATTGAAAATACTAAGAGGGTAAACATAACAAGCTGACCTACAGGGCCGGCATGAAGAATCATATCAGTAATTGTAAGCTGCACAAATCAATCCTTTGGTAAATTCGAAAAACTCATAATGTTAAATGATCGGCATATAAACCCTATACGCCACCTTAACTCTGTCACAAAAATGCAGAAAAAAATTTCTAAGATACTAAAAATTGAATAGTTACCCTGCTTTTATTAAAAATTCAACAGTCCCTGTTTATTCATCTTCCAGTGATTTGATAAGAGCGCAGGAAAAACCAACCTGAACAGCAGTCTTGCCCCCAACTTTCAATGTGCCTTTCAGAAAATATACCGCAGATACAATTTCCTTAAGAACAACTTTCACTACTGCTGTGTCTCCAGGATGAACAGGACGTTTGAATTTTGCTCGTTCTATGCGAGTAATGACAGGTACATTCTTCTGTAGTCCATTATCAGCAAGAACCATTTTGGCAATAAGCAGGGCACCGGTTTGAAAAATGATTTCGCATAATAGCACTCCAGGCATTATTGGATTGTCTGGATAATGCCCTTTGAACAAATCTAAATCTGCATTAATGAGTTTCTCTGTTGTTATAATGCCTTCATCTTCAAATGAAGTAATTCTATCAACCCACAGGAACGGAGAGCGGTGTGGAATGAGATCTGTAATTTGCTTTTCGGTCGCCATAATCACAGACCACCACTGACTTCAAGAACTGCTCCGGTAATATAGGCAGCTCTAGGACTTGCAAGAAACAGGACACTGTCTGCGATTTCTTCAACCTTTCCAAAACGTCGCATAGGCACCATTTTTTTATAAGAGGAAATCTGATCTTTACTCAGATCCTTGATAAAATCTGTAGAGATAAACCCTGGAGAGATACAGTTCACTGTGATTTTTTTCCTGGCGACTTCTTTGGCTAGAGTTTTTGTCAGTCCAATCTGTCCAGCCTTGGATGCTGCGTAATTAGCCTGTCCAACAAAACCGAGATGAGAAACAGGGGATGTAATATTGATAATGCGGCCATATTTTTTTTTCATCATCAAAAGAACAGCCTGTTTGCACATGAGAAAAGTTCCGCTCAGGTTTATATCAATAACCTTTTGCCAGTCTGAACTCTT
>MAXH01000129.1 GCA_001750925.1 Desulfobulbaceae bacterium S3730MH12 | reverse complement strand
TTAAGAGGGCGGCGAGAACCGCAATAAGCAGCAGCGCGTAGCGCCTGTTTTTTTCATAAAACCTGCGTGAAAAAACGCCTACTTTTGCCATGAATACCATAAAAATAGGCAGCTCAAAGATCAATCCGAACGCTAAAATAAAAATTGTGGTGAAATTGACAAACCGACCAACCGAGATAACAGGCTTTAATTCTTCTGAACTGAACCCTAGAAGGAATTGTATACCAAAAGGCAACGTTACATAATAGCAGAATAAGGTCCCGGCATAAAAAAGAAGACAGGTAAAAAAGATAAAGAAGAAAAGCTCACTGCCGGAAACCCCAAAAGGCTTTCCCAATGCTCTCCATAACACACTCATCAGCCAGGGCATCAATACATAAACTGCCGCGAAAAGAGCCAGCTTGACATGGGCGAGGAAAGGCCCGGCAACGGAAAAAAAATAGAGCTTATCCGCCAGATGATCCTGGACAAAATGGAGCAGCTGCGGTGACAATATAAAGATAACCCCGGTGCAGATGAAGAGAGAAATCGCCAGGGCACGAATAGATTTCCGTAATTCTGATAAAAAGGTGATAAGTGAAGTATGGAAAGCCATTGGGGATTAACTGATAAGCCTCTTGTTGACGGCAAACGGGTAATAGGTAAAAAGCAAAAGAAAGTAATTTTATGATCGACAACGTATCAGAAGCATAAGGAAAATGCAATTTGATAGAGGTTGATGGCGTCGTAAAAAGTCTTCATCTTGTTCGTTGTTGCAATTTTTCTATCATTACGACGTACCGTATGTACGCCGAAATAATAGAAAAATTGCACGCCTCCAATATGAAGTTTTTTACTTATCCATCGCAACTGAGGTTTTTACGAACTTGTCAGAGGTTGATTTCGCCAATCAGCTATGATAAACAGTGCTTAACTGTACAGTCAGTCCAGGCTGCCCTGAAAGATTATTAATATACCGGAAAAGATTACCATGCTTGAACTACGATTTATACGTGAAAACATCGACCTTGTAAAAGAAAAAACAGCCCGTCGAGGGATGGAAACAACTCTTTTAGACGAATTTGCGCGTATTGACCAGCAAAGGCTTACTGCTCTGGCAGAGGTCGAAGGGTTAAAAAACAAAAGGAATACCGCCTCCAGTGAAATTGCCGTCCTTAAACGTGGTTCAGATTCTGACAAAGAAAAAGCGGAGCCTCTCATTGCAGAAATGAAAGAGACAAGCCGGCGAATCAAAGAACTTGATGGCAGGCTGAGTAGTATCCAGGAAGAATTGCATCACATTGTCATGGCAATCCCCAACCTCTGCGATGACGATGTTCCTGTAGGTCAGGATGACACAGACAATATCGAAATCACCACATGGGGGAAAAAGCCAGTCTTCTCTTTTCAGCCTAAAACCCATTGGGAACTCGCCGAACAACTCGATATAGTCGATTTTGAAAGAGCGGCAAAACTATCAGGATCCCGCTTTGCCCTGCTGAAGGGTTTTGCATCCAAACTTGATCGGGCTCTGACAAACTTCATGCTCGACCTGCACACCGAAAAACATGGGTATACCGAAGTGCTTCCGCCTTTTCTGGTGAACAGTGCCTCTATGACTTCCACAGGACAACTTCCCAAGTTTGAGGAAGACCTGTTCAGAGTCAAGGATTGGGATCTCTACCTCATTCCCACGGCTGAGGTGCCGGTTACCAACATCCACAGGGATGAGACACTGAGTGAGGACGATCTTCCTGTTAAATATACCGCCTATACTCCCTGTTTCAGATCAGAGGCGGGTTCCCACGGCAGGGACACCAGGGGGCTGATCAGACAGCATCAATTTAATAAGGTTGAACTTGTCAAATTCACAACCCCTGAGACCTCATTCGATGAACTGGAAAGCCTCCTCTTCGAAGCTGAAACGGTACTCCAGTTGCTTGGTCTGCCTTACCGGGTGGTCACTCTCTGTTCCGGTGATCTGGGATTTTCCGCCACCAAAACCTATGATATTGAAGTGTGGCTCCCTGGCCAAAATTGTTATCGTGAGATTTCATCCTGTTCAAATTTCCTCGATTTCCAAGCGCGTCGGGGTGGAATACGATACCGACCAAACGGACAGAAAAAAAGCAAACTAGTGCATACCCTGAACGGCTCAGGACTTGCAGTGGGCCGTACTCTTCTGGCCATTATGGAAAACTATCAGCAAGAAGACGGCTCTATTGCTCTGCCGGAAGTACTACAGCCGTATTTTGAACCTCGCTTTTAATGATGGCGTCGTAAGAACTCTTCATCCGGAGTCTCGCAAGCTCACTTACCTGCGAGGCGGGGCGGATTCCGGCTTCTTGTTAATTTTTATCCGTAGCTCTATTTCTTCTATATCCTCATTGAGCTTAAGGGTTTTCACAAAACCGTGTACAGTTCCAGCCAGAGCCTCCTGGATATAGGCTTTGATAGGAATTTTATTACCATTCACCAGGAGAGCGGTAACCTCTCTCCACTGACCCTTACAAAGCAGGAATCGTTTTTCAAGAAAAGCGGCGATCTCCCGGGCCTCATCCAGCCTGAAAACGTAGTCACCCGCGACATTTTCGAGATCTGTAGCAACAGCTATCACACCATGTACTTCCTGCCGCAAGTGCTGGTCAATGTTTCGACAAACCTCAATTTTGGCTGTTTTCCTGGCTGTCTTAAAGCCCTCTCCGATCACAATGTCAACATCGGGGAAATAGCGATGGGCAAGAGTTCTTAGAGAGAGATCACTATTCCCGGTCTGCAACACCATCTGGTCCGGAGCTACTAAAAGAACACTGTCTGCCCCAGCCTGTCTGTGCTTGTATGTGTCGGTTCCCGGTGTATCAAAAGTGATACCTGAATCATTGCTTGACTTAATTACGGCAACCCGATATCCAAGTTTCTTCAGCTCGGTTACAACTCCAGCGGCCAGTGTGGTTTTCCCGCTATCATGCCAACCGATAAAAGTCACAATTGA
>MAXH01000128.1 GCA_001750925.1 Desulfobulbaceae bacterium S3730MH12 | reverse complement strand
CTTAAAGAACTGTCTAAAAACATGGAGGTCAATACACTGACCGCTGCTGAAAAAGAAGAGTTCAGAAAAGTTTCTGTTCCGGTTGTAAAAGCACTGATCGTCGAGAAATTTGGTGATGAGGGAAAAGAGATGATGGGCGCATTCCTTGAAGCTGTAAAATAGCCTCCTGGTTAGAACTCAACTTGTCCAGGCTGCGGTTCCCGCTACCAAGGAACTGCAGCCATTTACTGTTAACAATGCTCCAATGGAGTTTTCACCCATGGATTTCAGTTACCGCTGCACTGTTTGCAATGCTTCGTATGAGATCACATCGGATCGTATGGTCTGTCCTGTTTGCTCACGTCATCAGGAAAAAGATCAGCCTCTGACAGGTGTTCTCGAAGTTGAGCTTCATGGCACTTTAGATACGCACTTTAATGTTTTTGATATGCTGCCTGTGGAGCCTGAATATTTTCCTTCCATACCTGTAGGAAACACTCCCCTGTGGGAACCTGAAAATATTAGGCGGAGCATGGGGTTTGGTCGCCTTTTTATCAAAGATGACGGCTTAAACCCTACCGCTTCATTTAAGGATCGGGCTTCGTTTCTGGTTTCTGCGGCTGCAAAAAAATTTAACATCCAGGACATCACCTTGGCCTCAACAGGCAATGCCGGGTCATCAATGGCTGGAGTCGGAGCAGCGGCAGGCCAGAGAGTAACTCTGTTTCTTCCAAAAACCGCACCCCTGGCAAAATTGGTACAGGCCCTGCAATATGGAGCTACGGTATACAGGGTTAATGGCAATTATGATATGGCTTACGATATGTCCCTTGAATTTTCAAGGCTAAAAGGTGGTATAAATCGTAACACTGCCTATAACCCTTTAACCATTGAGGGGAAAAAAACTGTTTCTCTGGAGTTAGTGAACCAGTTGGGACAGGCGCCTGACGTTGTATTTGTCTCGGTTGGCGACGGATGTATTTTGTCCGGTCTTTATAAAGGTTTCAGGGATCTTAAGGAATTGGGTCGGATTGATTCGATCCCAAAGATTATCGGTGTCCAGGCAGAGACCTCTGATGCCATTTCCCGTGCTTTTATCTCAGGAAAATTCGAAAATATCCCTACATCCACGGTGGCCGATTCCATCTGTGTGGATGTTCCCAGAAATGGAATCCATGCTCTTGCCCAGCTCAAACAGTTTAATGGGGAGATGATGACTGTGACCGATACCCAGATCATTCAGGCTCAGGCTTACCTTTCCAGTTCTACGGGACTGTTTACTGAACCTGCCGGTGCTGCTGCCTTTGCCGGTTTCCAAAAAGCAGCGCCGGGGCTTGACCCTGAGAGTGTCATCGTTCTCCTGGCCACCGGCAATGGTCTTAAAGACAGCAGTTCTGCAACTCTCGGTATTCAGGTTCCAGAGACGCTGATAGATTCAGTTGAAGAAATATTATGATGGAATCGGAAAAAAATCTTTATCCGGAGTCTCGCAACCTCGCTTATCTGCTTCGTTACTATAAATTTTCTATCATTACGATGTACCTTAGTACACCGAAACATAAGAGTTTAGTACCTTCGAAATAATTTCGTGAAGGTACTTATCCAGCCATTTTAAAAAGTTCCGATCTATTCGGGTTAAGAGAGTTTGCAGGATGAAATTGCATATTGAAACCCCTCTAATTGAATCACTGTCTGTCGGTAAGGGCTTAGCTGCAAATGTGTGGCTTAAAATAGAGGCCGTGCAACCCTGCGGCTCATTCAAAGCCAGGGGGGTCGGTTATGCCTGCAGTAAGTATGTGGATAATGGGGCAAAATCACTTGTATCATCATCCGGGGGCAATGCCGGATTGGCAGTTGCCTATTCAGGTCGACGTCTTGGTGTTCCGGTGACTGTTATTGTTCCAAAAACTACTAAGAAAAGAGCTATTGATTTAATTGAACTTGAGGGAGCTCAGGTCATTGTCAGTGGAGAGGTTTGGACTGATGCCCATGAGCACGCCATGGAATTGTCAAAAAATGGTGGAGTGTATATCCACCCATTTGATGACCCCTCTTTATGGACAGGACATGCTTCTGTTATAGATGAAATAGCGAATGCGGGAATGGTGCCGGATGCAGTGGTCTTGTCTGTTGGCGGTGGAGGTTTGCTTTGTGGAGTTGTCGAAGGGTTAAAACGCAATAACTTGAAAAATGTTCCCATATTGGCTGTTGAAACCAGGGGAGCAGATTCCTTATCTGTAGCGTTCCTGGCAGATAAACATATTGGTATTAAAAGTATTACAAGTATAGCGACATCACTTGGAGCAACAAAAGTTGCTGAGCACGCTTTCAACTTGCTTAGAGAGCACCGGATTATAAGTCACGTCGTAACGGATAGAGATGCTGTAAATGGATGTTGGAGTTTTCTTGAAGATCATCGAATGATAGTTGAACCTGCTTGTGGTGCCAGCTTGTCAGCGGTTTATAACGAGTGTGATGCCCTGCAGGATAAGAAAAATATTCTTGTGATAGTTTGCGGCGGGGGTGGAATGACGATGAGTCAACTGGAAGAATGGAACCGGTATGTTACATAGTGTCGGTCTTTTCCTGCGCCTCGGAGTCTACGCTTACCTGTATATCAAACTTTTTATCTTAGCCACCTATAGTTACAATTGACCTTTTTACGAGTTCATCACATCTGATCCACGTAAAGTTACTCCCCGACTCCCTCTCCTCTCAGAATCAAAAGCTGAATACAAATATTAATGGCACCATAGAGATGAAGGCAAAGCGATCTATTTGAACATAAATCGTTTGACAGCACTACTCTGTCGTATTGAAATACCATTGCCAATTCGATATAATAATAACTAGCCAGGGTGATTTTGTAAAAACTATAGATTCCAGATAGCTAAGTCGGTGAAAAGTTTTTACGACGCCATTAATCAATATGAATGAGACAAGGCCAAACCCGTTGAGAAACGGGGGCGGAAAGCCACGGGTCTCTATAGAAAGCCGAGCTGCCTCACGAGGAGGGAGTTCGGCTTTTTTATTGTTTATTGATAGATCTTTCATCTCAACATGCAGGAGGAAACATGAAAAATGGACTGACAATTGCTTTCGCGTGTATTGCTGTATGCATGCTCGCGCCATTCAGTGCGTTTGGTGCCGGAGGACCAAAGCCTGAATTACGCCCCAAGGCTACAACTATTGCTGAACTTGCAGAGCGATACGATTCCAGCGGGTGTGTCGAGTGCCATGAAGATGCTCATGATGAATGGTCAGAATCCCTTCATGCCGTATCGATCCTTGGTACGCCTCGTACCGCTCCAACTATTATTACTGCCATTGAAAAAGGCTTAAAACTCTTCCCCTACTCCGGGGTTAAGGAAGATTCTGATATCACAGTAGAAAGTTTAATGATGTGTATGAAGTGTCATCTTCCCCAGCTCGATGAAGCAACAGATGACGTTGCCCGGGAAATTGTCGCCACAATACGCAGCTGGCAGCAGGCATACAGGGATTCAGATGACGAAAAGGCGGAGGCACTTGAGGAAACTATCGCCAGTCTGAATATAGGCTGCATGGTTTGCCATAATAAAATGGCAATTATTCACAAGTATGCAGATGGGTACCCTCAGCCTGACACCGTTTACGGCTCTCAGGAAGGTGATCATGAAGATGAAGTCTATCCCAAAATGGCAGTAGCACCGGCGCTCGGTGAATCCATTTTCTGTGGACAGTGCCATGGGCAGGGGCCTAATTTTGAACTTGATCATCCATCTCAGTGTGCCACCGCTTATGGCAGTTATCTTTTTGCCTATGTGGCCCATGGAGGCAATGAATCCTGCCAGGAATGCCATATGCATAAGTCTGAACTTGGGCATAATATGGCGTCCTATCGGGATGAGACCATGATCGAGATGGCACTTGATGTCAGTGTCGAAGGGAGGTCTCTTTTCTGGCGTAAAGATAAGGGAGAAGGGGTTCTGCCAATCGGTGTTATAAATGTTGAAATCTACAACAAAACGGGGCATGGCATCCCGGACGGCTGACCGACTCCAAACCGGCTGGTCCTGGATGTGACCGCAAAAACAACTGATGACAAGGAAATCTATAATAAGAAAAAGATATACATGCCTTACCCTGGACGTTTTGGACGAGGCAGTGAGATGGGCAGAGGGCCGTACGAAAAAAGCGGCCTCCTCAGAGAAACAAGCATTCCTCCTTTAGCTCGAGTTCATGAAACATTTGAAATAACTTACCCTTTTGAAGATGTAGCCAAAGGCGATAAGAGCCGGAGAGAATTGTTGAATGACGAACTTATTGTGACTGTCGTATTATGGTATCTGCCGTTTGGTGAATTTGACGGCAACGAGGTTGTTTTCTTCGAAGAAGAGAAAAACCTTAATCTGAAAACTGAATGGATATGGAGGTAGCATATAATAACAGATAATCGGTAACTATTCGGCCAATGCCGTTGACTTAAGACTGGAGTCATCCGATATTCGTATCAAGGTCTTGGAGTGAGTATCGGATGATTCCTCTTGCTGACTGTTACCCTACCGGAATAGTTGTGTACGTTTTAATACGGTTGGATTTAAACCCTTGTTTAAGACATTTATCCATTAGGGGGCAAAATGAAACCTATTATACTTTTGTTTTTTCTTTTTTGTTTTGTAAATGTTTACGCATCAGAAGAATGCCCAAATGAAAAGGCTTTTTTAGATAATGGGTGGATAGTTCATAGTGAAAAAGAGTTTGATAAAATTTTAGAAGAAAAATTGAGTGAATTTGTTCCCGAAGTTGGAACAAATCTTGTCCTGGATGATGCCGAAAGCTACATCTCAGATTTTTCTCATGACTGTTATTTGATTATGTGGGTTATGATTTGGGATAGAGTCTCAACTGTTAGAGATGAGATGTGGGGAGATATTGTCTTGTCAAGGACTTGTCCATACACTGGAGAATATACTGAAATAAGATGGTATGATCCTGTAACAAAGAAGAAGCATATTGTTTATAATCCTGAACATGCCTGCTGCCTCACCACTAAAGTTCCCCTGGCCTATAACACAATGTTTTAGATGCGGGAGAATGGGGCCAAGCGGTGTCACCGCCTTGAAGTCTTTTCATATTTTTTATCGCGTAAAATGGCTATATCAAAAAATCATTCTACACATTCTGAAAAATGTCGGCCCATGCAACCGGAGACCAGACAGTTGGAAGAGGGAGTGGATGCACTGCAGCTGGCCGAACTGATCATCGAGAACAGCCCGGCTATTTTGTTTCGTCGCCTGGCCGATCCAGACCCCAGGCGCCGTAAAATGGTTTATGTTTCTCCCAACATTTCTCGGTTTGGCTATTGCTCAGAAGATTTTATCAGCGGTAAAATCATGTTCCGTGATATTGTCTATCCAGAAGATTCCGAAAGAACCTTAAAAGAAATTGAATCCTTTGTGAGCCGGAAAATCGAAACTTATACGCAAATTTATCGTATCGTTACCCGCCGGGGAGAAGTACGCTGGATAGAGGACCGTACTTCTGTCGTCGAGGATGCTGTAACCGGGGCGCGCTACCACCAGGGAATTGTAGTTGATGTTCACAGAAGGAAAGAGGCCGAAGAGAAATTACGGAAAAGTGAAGAGAAGTATCGACAAATCGTCGAGACTGCGGGTGAGGGCTTTTTACTTATGGATGAGAGCTTTAAGATTGTTGATCTTAACTCGGCATACACCAAAATGGTTGGCTGTAGTCGTGAGGAACTTATCGGTCAGAGTCCTTTTACCGTCGACAACGAAAAATATCGGCAATTTTGGCCAGCCAGCCGGGAAAAGACGTCAAATGAGATCTTCCGTGAATTTGAATGTCAGATAAGTTCCTGTGACGGGCGGGTTGTACCGGTATTAATTCATGCGAATACCTTACGTTCTGACAGCGGAGAAATTGTTGGTAATATGGCATTCATAACAGACATGACAGAACAGAAGAAGGCGTTGTCATTGGCCGGGGAGGTGCAGAGAAGCCTTTTGCCTGACAAGGTTCCGTATGTTCAGGGTCTGGATATTGCCGGGCACAGTGTGCCGTGTGACGAGGTTGGCGGAGACTACTATGATTTTTTATGGGATGGTGTAGACAGCCCCTTTACCGTGGTTGTGGGTGATATCAGCGGGCATGGGGTTGGTGCGGCACTGCTGATGTCAAGTGCGCGGGCTTTTCTACGTATGCGTGCTTCCCAGCCCGGGACCATCACCGACATTGTTATGGCCATAAATCTCCATCTGACAGAAGATGTTTATGCCACTGGGAGGTTTATGACATTGTTCTATTTCACTATTGATGAGGATCGTAACAGCATCGAGTGGATCCGTGCCGGTCATGACCCTGCACTGATTTACGATCCCGATGAGGATCGATTTGAGGAACTTAGAGGGCCTGGGATGGCATTGGGTGTTGATCAGGATTATGCTTACCGGTCCCATCGAAGATTCGGGTTGAAACCGGGGCTGGTGATTGCCTCAGGAACTGACGGGATATGGGAGGGGTGTAACAAGAATGGGGAGATGTTCGGTAAGGAACGTTTTAAAGATATCATTCGCCGGAATTCAATGGAGAGGGCACAAACCATCCTGGACATGGTTTTTCAGGAACACGTACATTTTTCCTGGGGAGTGAGCCCTGAAGATGATATTACCCTGGTGATTGTGAAGGTAGTTTGATACGTTTTAAAAATGAGCCAATTGCGATCTTTTCTCCACTATCTGGGCTGCGGCCTGCTGGTTGTCTTTTACGTCAACCTCTTCGTTGTCTGGTCTTGGCTTGACCAGCTGCTCGGCCGGGGAACTATGAATCTACTGCCCGTTGCAGTAACATTCCTGGTTTTGACCGGAATAGTTCTATTTGTTGTTCATCTGCGCGGCAAAGGTATGCCCATTCAATGGGCATATGTGGGGATCGGTATCGGACTCTGCCTGCTGGCCCTCCTGGTTTCTGATATGCGCTATGCAGTGAAGCGTATTCACGTTGTTGAGTATCTCTTTTTGTCGCTTGTGGTTCGATATGGTATGTCATGGAAACTGCAGGGAAAGAACCTGCTGTTGTTTTCTTTCCTGGCTACTGCCGTTTTCGGAGTTCATGATGAACTTCTGCAGGGAATACATCCATTACGAACCTATGGTCTACGGGATATGGCAGTCAATGGGATATCTGCAGCCGGAGGGGCTTTAATCTGGCATGGTGCGGATCTGTTTCCGGGTAACCTGCAATCCTCAACCGGAAATAAAACAAGGTCGTTTTCGGCTGCACTTTTACTCTATATACTATGGCTGGTAATTGCAGTTCCGGCACTGGTTGTTCCACTGACAGCATATCGCTATGATCTGATTCCCTATTGGCCCATGCTGCCCCTTACCGGTGGTCTGGTATTCTGGTTCCTGTATGGGGCAGGTTTTGCTCCATCATCCCGGCATGGTCTTGTTGTTTTCAGCTGGCTATCCTTTCTTCTACTCTGCTATCCGGTGGTGATTAATGTTGCGTCGATTCCTTTTGGTTAGTTCAGCAGACGGCGGCTGGAGCGAATGGCTGCGCCCTGCAGTGGTAGTTGCTGTATGCAGCCTGACTTTTCTGATCTGGCTGCAGAATTTCGTCAGATCCCCTGCCTGGGACAGTACCGGGGCAGAAGATCAGGGTTCTTTCCATAAAATGGCCCGGGAACCGGATCCTGCCATGGTGGAGGAAAAGATGCTGGCCGAAGCCTACTGGTTTCGTTATCCTGATGTTAGAAAAAATGACTTCTGGGGTGAAAACAGCCCCATGGGCATACGGGGGCCCCGTGTTCATTATCGCCGGTATGGAAGGAACGAGGGCAGGCTTTTCGCACCGATTATACAGCCACCCCACCCGGAGGTGGAAAAAGAGCTGGCCGAGGCCTACTGGCAGCGTTACCAGGATGTTGCAGAGAGTGATATCTGGGGAAGGGAGGGAACCATGGGGGTACTGGGTGCACGTGATCATTATCACTACTATGGAAAGGCTCAGGGAAGGGTCTGGGGCGTTGTACCTGGAGCAGCTGAATAATATGATTTTCAGGATAGATTCTGGTATAATAACTGCAAAGGTTTTTTTGGGTAGAGACATACAGATAATTAATTTTACAACAATTTAATTATGAGCGAAAAAAAGGCGAGCTGGGATGATATCCCTTCACTGGATGATTTAAAAGTTGACTGGGAGTATGAGCCGGAGAATCCATTAGGGAAGAGAGCGCATGAAAGGATGACGGATACGGAGCTGCATTCGGTTCTTGAGGTCAAGAATATCCCTGTCAAGGTTGTGGCAAATGATTTTGAGGGAAAAGGATACCTGGCTGATTTAACTCCGGCGGGTCTGGCTGTTAAATTGGACTCCAGACTGGAAAAAGAGAAGCCGTTAATGGTGGGATTTTTTCTGGGACAACAGAAGATAGTTTCAAAAGTGAAAGTGAAAAATGTTCAGGAAACCGACGGTAAATATAAAACAGGTATGGTGTTTGAGAATTTAAATAAAGACCATGCTGAATTTATAACCGGGATCTTTGCCTCTAAAATTTCGGATTATTGATAATCCCGTGGTGGGATATTTCGAGTGCAAGGAGTTTTTACAGCAGAGTCTGCTCTTTGATATTGAGATTAATGAGCGGAACAGAATCTATTCGGTCGGGGCTGTTTTTCGAGGCGAGAAATTTCAAATTAACTCCGGCAAAGAGATCAGCAGCGAACAACTTCAATCCTTTGATGATTTTGGTTCAGCTGCCTCGTTTATTCTGGGCCACAATATCCTCAGACATGATATTCCCCGCCTGAAGAACTTTTCCCCGTCTTTAAGACTTTTACGCAAGCCGGCCATAGACACGCTTTACCTTTCCCCTCTCGCCTATCCTGAAAATCCCTACCATCGCCTTGTAAAGGACTATAAGCTTGTTCGGGACAGTGTGAACGATCCCTGCGAAGATGCTCTCCTGGCAGGGAGAGTTTTTTCCGAACAGTGGGATGCTTTCAGCATGCAGATGGAGGGGAAGAAAAATGTCCTGTCACTTTATAGAAGTTTTTTACAGAAAGACAGCATTCTTGCAGGCACTGCAGATGCTCTTCATGCCATGGGAATTCCATTACTGGAAAGTGATGAACTGTACAGATCTTTTTTTCGGCTGGCTGAAAAGCATTGTTGCATAAATGGATTAAAAATCCTTGTTAATCAACTGGTTGCAGGTAGGCTGACTCAGCCGCCCCTGGCCTATGTGACCGCATGGCTGACAGTGGCCGGCGGAAATTCGATATTGCCTCCCTGGGTCAGGCACAGGTTCCCGGAAGTTTCAGTCATTCTGCATCAACTGCGGGAAAACCCCTGCGGAGATTCACAGTGCAATTATTGCCGTAAATCTCATAACCCGAAATTGTTTTTGCGCAATTTTTTTGGCTTTGACGATTTCAGAGCAGAACCAGCCACCGAAGAAGGGAGAAGTCTTCAGGAAGAGATCGTCGAGGCCGGTGTGCGGAACACGACTCTTTTTGCCACGCTGCCGACGGGGGGTGGCAAATCGCTCTGTTTTCTGCTTCCTGCCCTGATGCGTTATCAGCGCCGTAATCTGCTGACTATCGTCATATCTCCCTTGCAGGCCCTGATGAAGGATCAGGTGGATAATTTTTCAAGACAGACCGGGACAAAGATCGCGGTAGCACTTTATGGTCTGTTGACGATGCCGGAGCGGGGTGAGGTGCTGGAGGGCATACGTTCCGGTGACGTGGGGATTCTTTATATCTCTCCGGAGCAGTTGAGAAATTTTTCCTTTGTCAGCATCATAAGCCAGCGTGAGGTCGGTGCCTGGATATTTGATGAAGCGCATTGTCTTTCCAAATGGGGACATGATTTCAGGCCGGACTATCTTTACTCAATCCGTTTTATCCGGGAATTCGCCTTAAAAGAAAAGACCAGGATCCCTCCAGTCCAATGTTTTACCGCCACAGCTAAAAAGGATGTTAAAGCAGAAATAACGGACATCATCCAGAGTGAGCTGGGGTTGCGTGTCACCATGTTTGAAGGGGGGCATGAACGAACCAATCTGCACTACGAGGTCTGGCCCGTTGAAAAATACGAGAAGAAGCAGACTATCCTGGAGCTGCTCCGGGCCCGTTACAGGGAGGGTGGAAGTGTTGTTATCTATTGTGCCAGCAGAAAAAGTACGGAAAATATAGCTGAATTTCTGCAATCTTCCGGATATACCGCAGAAGCGTTTCATGCCGGTCTTGAACCGTCCTTGAAAAAGCGTATCCAAGACAATTTTATTGAAGGTACAACACCTGTTATCTGTGCTACCAACGCCTTTGGCATGGGTATCGATAAGGATGATGTGCGGCTGGTTATTCATGCGGATATTCCAGGATCCCTGGAAAACTATCTACAGGAGGCCGGGCGGGCGGGAAGGGATCGTGACGCAGCCGAGTGCATTCTTATCTTTACCGAACAGGATATCGAGAGTCAGTTTCGTTTGAGCAGCATGTCTCGTTTGACCAGGAGAGAGATTGCCCAGCTTTTGCGTGGAATCCGTTATGGTGCAAAGGGTGAAGATTTGGTGATGCTTACAGCGGGTGAACTTCTTCGTATGGATATGGTGGAGATTGATCCCGATGAACATTCCGATTCAGATACCAGGGTTCGCACAGCCGTCTCTTGGCTGGAAAGGGCGGGATATCTTGAACGAAATGAAAATAACACCCGTGTCTTTCAGGGCAAATTGCTTGTAAAGAATATGCAGGAAGCGGTGGAAAAAATTAGCCGGCTCGGTCTGTCAACCAGGCAGCGGGAGCGCTGGCTGGCAATTCTCTCCGTATTTATGGAGCAGGGAGCAAATCAGGGGGTCAGTGCAGATGAGCTTGCCAGCCTCTCTTCTTTTTCACCCTGTGAACAGGATGGAGATACCCTGACGGAGGCGCAACGGGTTCTCCGTACGTTGCATGATATGGCGGGCCAGGGACTGCTTTCTAAAGAGACAACACTTACCGCTTATGTTCGATACAAGGTGAAGAAAAGCTCAGAGAAACAGCTACAGCGTATCTGTGCGCTGGAACTTGATTTCTTGAAAGTTCTTGGGGAGATGGCACCTGACGTTGATATTGAATGCCCACTGGAGCTTGATCTGCGGCAGGTCAATCAGAAGCTGATCGAGCTCGGTTATGAGTATTCCACTCCCCACAGCCTGAAGCTGATCCTCTATGGGCTGAGCCGTGACGGAAAAGGACTAGCGGGTCGGAAGGGGAGTATCAGTGTCAGGGCAAGGGGCAACAACAGGTTTACTTTTCTGCTGCACCGAGAATGGGAATTAATGAACAGGACGGTGCAGATCAGACAGCAGGCTGCTCATGTGACCCTGCAGGTTATGCTCGGCACAATTGATCCCGTTACCCGGCGCAACGCAAATCTTCTAGTCGAGTTTACCTTGGAGCAGATAGTTGATGGACTGCGCAGAGATCTGATTTTATTGCCTTTGCTAAAAGATCCACTTGCCGCAGCAGAACGGGCGCTGACTTTTATGCATGAGCAGACTGTTCTTGATCTGCAGCATGGTCTGGCTGTTTTTCGGCAGGCCATGACGATTACTATAAACCCCGAGGCCAAGGGAAGAAGATATTCGAAGGCGGATTTCTCACCGCTTGACACCCACTACTCGGAAAGGAACTTTCAGATCCATGTGATGAACGAGTATGCCAGACAGGCGCTGGAGAAATTGGGCACAGCAATGGCGCTTGTCGGCTCCTATTTTAATGATGAGAAGGAGGATTTCGTTAAACGGTTTTTTCCCGGCAGGAAGAAATTTCTGGAGAGGGCGACCAGTGAACAGTCATACTCCCGCATTGTTGATGACTTGAAAAATAGTAGTCAGGAAAAGATTGTTGCAGCGCCGACTGAGAAAAACATGCTGATTCTGGCTGGCCCCGGTGCCGGTAAAACCAGGGTTGTGACACACAGGGCCGCTTTTCTGATCAGGGTAAAACGGGTTAAAGCAAAGGCAATTCTGATACTCTGTTTCAATCGTGGTGCGGTTATGAGTTTGCGTCAGAGGCTTCGCGACCTGGTTGGCAATGATATGCTTGGAGTCACCACACTTACCTTTCATGGCCTGGCTCTGCGCCTGACCGGCAGGTCTCTCGTACCTGTCAACGGATTTAGCAGGAATGACATAATCGATTTCTCAAAGGTTATTCAGGATGCTGTCAGACTGCTCAGAGGAGAGAGCGATGTTATCGGCTTTGGAGATGCAGATCCCCGGGATATGCTGATAGGCAGGTTCAGCCATATTCTGGTGGATGAATACCAGGATATCGATGAAGAACAGTATGAACTTGTATCGCTTTTGGCCGGAAAGACGCAGAAAGAGAGTGATCAGAAAATGACCATCCTGGCGGTGGGAGACGATGACCAGAATATCTATCGTTTCAGAGGGGCAAATGTAGGTTTTATTCGAAGATTTCATAAGGATTATGATGCACAGATTCATTATCTTATTGAGAATTACAGGTCCACGTCAAATATCATTGCCGCAGCAAATACTCTGATTTCCTTTAACTCTGATAGAATGAAAAGTGATTATCCTATTGAGGTGAATCAGGCAAGGCAACTCTTGCCGCCTGGTGGCAACTGGCAGCTCAGTGATCCGATAACCAAAGGGCGTGTTCAGCAAATTGAAGTTGCCGACCGGCAGGAGCAGGCCGGTTGTCTTTTGGAGGAAATGCGTCGTCTGCAAGGGCTTGACAATGGATTTCACCCTGGTAATTGTGCAATCCTGGCCCGTGAATGGAAAGATCTCGACCTTGTTCGTTCGGTTTTTGATGAAGCGGATGTGGCTGTTACCCTGAACTGGGGGAGGAGCAGTGGGTTTCCAGGTTTGACTAAGATAAGGGAGAATGTGGTGCTGCTCGAATATCTACGAGAGCATCGGCTTGAGATTAAAACGGCAGATTCACTGCTGGATCTGCTCCCTGAAAATGCACTTGATGACAATATCTGGCAAACTAATCTGCGCCGGTTGATAGATGAATGGAGAGAGGAAACAACCAATATTCCACAGCCTGTGCCGTTGATCGAGGACTACTTTTATGAAACTTTTTCTGATCAGGGTCGATCCCAAAATCTCGGCAACGGTATTTTCCTTTCAACCGTACACTCCGTCAAAGGGCTCGAGTTCGACCATGTTTTTATTCTCGGGTGCAGTTGGAAAGAATTACTGGAGAGTGAGATGGAAGAGGAGCGCAGGCTTTACTATGTTGCGATGTCGAGAGCGCGGCAGACCCTCCATCTTTTCTCACTTGAAAATGGACGGAATCCTCATACGGAAGTACTGTCAGGGGATTACCTGATGTATAGAAAAGGAGATTCTGTTTCAAATGACAAAATTGTGGAAAAACGGTATAGGCTTCTGGGTATGAAAGATCTTTTTCTCGACTTTGCCGGCGTAAAAAAAGAAAACCATCCGGTCAGGAGAGCTTTGACGCGGTTAAGGACCGGTGATCGCCTGGAACCACAGATACGAAACGGCAATGTTGAGCTGTTGAATGAAGATGGGATTTCTGTTGCCCGTCTATCGCAGGCAGCCAGGGTGGAGTGGGCGGATCGGCTTGATATGATTCAGGAGATCAGAGTGGTCGCCCTTGTTCGCAGATACAGGGCTGATATTCTTGATACACTATTCAGTACCCGATGCCATGGTGAGAGCTGGGAGGTGCCGGTTGTGGAGTTCATTTATTGACGGAATCTACAGATAGACAAGGAGCGATATGAAAGCACATATTTTAGTGGATAATAACACATTGATTGATCAGTATTATCTGGCTGAGCCGGGATTCTCGGTTTTAATAGAAGTTGATGAACACCGCATTTTATTTGATACCGGTTATTCGGATATTTTTATTCGCAACGGACTGAAAATGGGTCTCGATTTGACTCATCTGGATTATCTTGTGCTGTCCCACAGCCATCTGGATCATACCTGGGGACTGGAACCGCTGATCAGATATTATTCAGAACTGAAAATTGCCGGGATACCACATTCAAAACCAGCCCTTGTTGCACATAGCCAGACATTTATCAGTGTAACAGAAGATGGATTCGGTGAGTTTGGCTCTTTAATGTCAAAGGAAAAGCTGGCCAAACATTTTCAACTGGAACTCACTGACCAGCCACGATGGTTGAGTGATCGGCTGGTCTTTTTAGGACAGATTCCCAGGGAAAATAATTTTGAATCGATGATACTGTTTGGCAAAAAAGATGGATCGGATGAGGGGGACTGGGTGATTGAAGATTCGGCACTGGCCTATAAGTCTGGAGATGGGCTGGTGATTATAACCGGCTGCTCCCATGCCGGAATCTGCAATATTATTGAGTACGCTAAAGCAGTCTGTTCAGAAGATCGGATAAATGATGTTGTAGGTGGACTGCATCTGCAGAACCCGGTGGAAAAACAGCTTCAGGGAACCCTGAACTATTTCAAAAAACTTGGTCTGAAGCGGATTCATGCCTGCCACTGTACGGATTTACAGTCTAAAATTGCGCTTTCTGAGGTTGTAGAAATCAAGGAAGTGGGTGTGGGACTGTCGCTAACCTATTGATGAGCGACTAACTCACAGCTTAACCCTCAGATAAAAAAATCAGTCATGATTAATAAGACGTACAACACTCTTCAGCAGGTTTTTGGTTTTCAATCTTTCCTCCCCGGGCAAGAAAAAATAATAACTGCGGTTCTTAACGGTCGCTCTGCCCTGGCTGTTTTCCCCACCGGCCAGGGAAAAAGTCTCTGTTATCAGTTGCCGGCCCTGCATCTACCCGGCCTGACACTGGTAATTTCTCCACTCATGGCATTGATGAAAGACCAGGTGGATTTTCTCATCTCCAAAGGAACCCCGGCAGCCCGCCTGGACTCGTCCCTTGACTTTAATGAAGTCAATCAGATTTACGAGCGGTTGAATCATAATGAGTTAAAGCTTCTCTACGTGGCACCGGAGCGTTTTGCCAATGAACGTTTTGTCGGGCTTGTTGCCAGATTAAGGCTTTCTCTAATGGTCATTGACGAAGCACACTGTATTTCAGAGTGGGGTCATAACTTCCGGCCTGACTATCTTAAACTGGCAGAACTTGCCAAAACTTTTGCGGTACCGGCGGTTCTGGCCTTGACCGCTACGGCAACCCCGGATGTCACAAACGATATCTGTCGAAGTTTTTCTATTGCCGCAGCAGATTTCGTCCACACCGGATCTTACCGACCGAATTTAAACTTGTTCTTTAAGCCAGGCAAAGATCCGGTCCGGAGCCTACTGGAGGAGCTTAAGAAGAATGATCAAACCGGTCCAACCATTGTTTACGTAACTAGACAACAGACCGCTGAAGAGGTAGCGCAAAAACTCACCGCAGCCGGACATCATGCCAGACCGTATCATGCAGGATTAAGGGATGAATTGCGGCAGCAGACACAGGAATGGTTCATGGCCTCGGACTCTGCGATTGTTGTGGCTACCATCGCCTTTGGCATGGGGATTGATAAAAGTAATATCCGCGCTGTTTACCATTACAATCTGCCCAAAAGCCTGGAAAACTATTCACAGGAAATTGGCCGGGCCGGGCGGGACGGCAAACCTTCCTCATGCACTATGTTCGGTAGCCCGGATGATCTGCTGGCACTTGAGAATTTTGTCTACGGCGATACCCCGGAAGAGTCCAGAGTGAGAGATATGATCGATTTTATCCTGGCTCAAAACAGGTATTTCGACTGTGCCGTCTACGAGTTGGCAAATCGTTTTGATATGCGTCCCCTTGTTGTTAAGACGCTCCTTACCTATCTGGAGCTTGAAGGAGTGATTAAATCAACCGGGCCATTTTATTCTGCCTATCAAATTAAACCGCTTAAGCCTTCTGCAGAAATTCTGGCCGAGTTTAGTACTGAACGACAGACGTTTTTGCGCAATCTCCTTTCCTGCGCGGTCAAAAAGAAAATATGGTTTACGATTGATATTCAAGAGGCGGTGCAAAAAACAGATAGCCCCAGAAAACGGATCATCAGCGCTCTGGACTATCTTGAGCGATCGGGTGATCTTATCCTGAAGGTAAGTGGTGCCCGGCTCGGTTTTCGTAAGAACGATAACGGACAACTGGATATCAACAGCTTAAAAGAAAAATTGACAAAGCGCTTCAGGCAGAGAGAGAAAAACGATCTACATCGTATACAACTGGTTCTCGATCTTATCAACCACCGTGGCTGCAAGACCCGTTTTCTACTTGATTATTTTGGCGAAAATCCAGATGATGATTGCGGTCATTGCCAGTTCTGTCTGCATGGTAAAAACGAGGTTATAGACAGAGAGACAATAACCATGCCGGATCCCGACAACAATGTGGCGATGCAGGCAAGAGCCCTTCGCACGGAACATCCTGAAGCGCTTGGCGCAAACAGACAGGTCACCAGGTTTTTATGCGGGTTGTCTTCTCCCATGCTGAGCAGATATAAATTAACCGGTCATAAGTTGTTTGGCCAGACGGCTGATTATTCTTTTACCCATATTATGAAATGGGTTGGCAAACATATTCAGCGTCTTACGCCATAATGTACTGCTCGATCGTTTGGTGCGTAGCGAAGCGAAGGTGGCAACTACTTATTATCCCCTCAACTTACCCTGATAATCCATGCCTCCGTGAGGAGGCGACATCTTCCTTGACAACTACCGGAACTGCCGCCGACACGAATACTGATACCTTCCTCTTGATCAGATAAAAAGTGTTCAAAACCAAAAGCATCGTGCAGGGTTTGTTGTATGTCCCCAGATTCGGATATAAAATCAAAGCATTATTTTTTTGTCAGTTGAGAGTAAGAAGGAAGCATCAGATGTTTGATATTTATTTATGACTATGGTAGCATGGTCATAAATAAATATCAAAGAACCAACGGAGGAGATATGCGTACTATTTCAAAATCACAATTTAAGCCTAAATCTCTTCAGTATTTCCGTGAAATTCAAAAGAAAGGTCATGAAATCATTATCACCGACCATGGCAAACCAGTGGTAATAATATCACCTTTTAAGAAAGATTCGCAGGTGATTCTGAAAGAGTTGAGAAATTCTGTACTTCAATACGATGATCCTTTAGAGCCTGTTGCTGAAGATGAGTGGGATGTGCTGAAATGATTCTTCTAGACACACATGTTTGGCTCTGGTGGATAAGTAATCCTGAAAAACTCTCAAATAGTGCAGTTGCTGCCATTGATGAGGCTGTGCAGATAAATGGTATTGTGATATCGTCTATTTCTACCTGGGAAATTGCTCTGCTTGTTGCAAGAGGACGATTGAAACTTACGATAGACATCAGCGATTGGGTGAGAAAAACTGAGGGACTGACCTTTGTTCGTTTTGTGCCTGTGGACAACACTATAAGTCTGCGCTCCGTGTCACTGCCCGGCAATTTCCATACAGACCCTGCCGACAGAATTATCGCGGCAACTGCTTTGACCATGGGCATACCACTGATCTCAAAAGACAGAAAAATTCTAGATTATTCACATATCCAAACCATCTGGTAATCTGTTCTGTTCGGTGTTCTTGTTTAGAGCAGATCACGATCGTGCAAACACAAGTGTATTTTGATAAAACAGACCGACAAGGAACCGATTTTCCCTCTCTATTCTGAAATCATATTCGGCAAGAGCGGTTCGCCAGGAGAAGAGAAAAGCGTAGGTATTTCCGAAGGTGTCGTGTTTGAGTCTATGACTCTGAAGTTGGGGAGTTCTTCAGGTATTTTTGCACAAGACTTGAGATAAGTGATTGATCTGGTAGATTTTCCACAATTTCTCTTATCCGGTTTTGCTGATATTTTTTTTGAGTAAGGCGAGGGTTTTTATGTTTATCTCTAGCTGGTTGGTAATCTTCACGTTTAATTGATTTCATGAATTTTTTTACCGGATTGTCTTTAAACCATATCGGTTTCAATATTTGCGATTTGAAAAGGCAGTTTAAAATATCTCTTTATCATTTTCTTCAATTCATTTTACTTTCCGGGTCGTTGCCAAACAGCAGATATCCTCTTCCCTGCCCCACAGAGTGCTTCTGATCGGCCGGATCTTTTCGGTAGAGGTTCAGTTCGAAAACAGAATCAAATAACTTTGATGAAGTTTCAAATTGTATATGCAGATATTTTTTCCTGAGATTCATCCCACCATTATGATTATGGGAAATATTTGCAGTTTTATCCAGCCATGTGAAGAAGAACAGGGTGAATGTCTCTTTTTGTCCCTGCAGATTCGTGACTGTTCCGGAAAGTGTGATTTCAATTTTGTTGTTTGCTTCAATGTCTTCACAGTTGATAACAGCCTCCAGTGATGCGGTTGTCTGTATACCTGTTCCAGCGTCATAAAGAAAATCCTGTGATTGGGCCTCTATAATCATCTCCTCATTCTGTTCTGCAAGTGTCATTGCCAGCAGTTCACTGACAAAGTCGATGACCGCATTATTCTGTTGGGCCCTGCCGGGTATGATGATTGTATTCTCATTAGATTGTAGTTTCATTGCTGATTCCTGTGTCGTTTTTATGGTTTCGGAGAAGCTTACTATCCTCTTTTCAATTTCAACCGGAAACATAGTTACACTTAGGAATGAGCGCTTGGCATTACACGCCGAAATTTTTGTCAGTTTACGACGATTATATTATGGCTATGTTATGGCATATTTTGGTTATTTAAATAATATCAGCACATTGCAGGTACGATTATGTCTATCCCGCGAGAGAGCCAGTCTTGTCAGTTTACGACAATTCCGTTATACTGATAATAAGTCTCTGGTGAGTTATGCCATATCAACTGATTAAAGGAGCAAAGCCATGTATCTGACAAAACTGGCGAGTATCCAGCTTGTACTCTGGAATATGCTTGAAAAATACAACCAGGATCCGGCTGATGTCTTTAAAAAAGTACAACTGGATCCTGGCCTCATGTATCAATCGGGGGCAAGATATTCCCTGCAAAAAATCGCTGCACTATGGGAAGAGATGGAACGACAGATTAAAGATCCCTGTTTTGGTCTTACAGCGGCGACAAGCTGGCATCCATCACATTTTGGTACTCTCGGGTATGCCATGCTTTTGAGTACGAGTCTCCGAATCACCCTTGAACGGCTCATTCGGTTTCACAGGGTCATTTCTGATGCCCATTTTGGAGAACTCCATGAAGACAAGGACAAGGGAACACTGGTTTTTACCCTTATGTATAAGGATGAAGGATCCTATTCAAGAGGACGGGAGGATTCTGCTCTTGCCTGGATCATGAGTGTACTGCGAGTCAATTTTCAGAAGGATCTTGCTCCGGTATCGGTGAGCCTTACCCATAGCCGTCCAAGCTGTGGCGGCAAATATTATGAGTTTTTCCAGTCACCGGTAACCTTTGACTCTCCGGCCAGTCGTCTGGCTTTGTCTCTGGATGTGGTGGATGTCGTTCTGCCTAGCGGCAATGATGAACTGGCGGCTTTTAATGATCAGGCGATGACCCAATATATTGCTACTCTGAGCAATGAATCTCTTGTGACAAGAATAAAAAAAATTATTACAGAACATCTGCCGTCAGGAGATGCCACAGTGGAGGCAATAGCGGCAGAACTTTATCTCAGTACCCGGAAATTGCAGCGTCTGTTGCAG
>MAXH01000127.1 GCA_001750925.1 Desulfobulbaceae bacterium S3730MH12 | reverse complement strand
GGCCAAAATCCAATGTTTTTGATTTATAATATCGTGCAATTTATCTTTCTCCCGTTTATCGCGCCTCTGCTCTTTTTTTCAGCCCTGGCAACGCCTAAATATCGAGGACGCATAGTCACTCGCCTCGGGTTCGGAACCAAAAACAAGATCAGTGCTCCTTCACCAAATCAAAAAACATTCTGGGTACATGGTCTCTCTGTTGGTGAAATAACCTCAGCTGTACCACTTATCCAGGGCTTAAGGAAAAAATATCCTTCTGACAGGATTATATTAACCGTCTCTACACGATCAGGAGAAGCTGTAGCCAGGAACCTCCTTGGGGAAATCGTCGACCACATTATCCCATCCCCACTCGATTTTTTACCGGTAATCGCACTATTTTACACTCGTATTCAACCGCAACTCTTCATCCTTATAGAAACGGATTTCTGGCCCAACCTTCTTTTATACCTGCAGCGTAAAAAGGTTCCCGCTGTACTGGTAAACGGCAGAGTATCAGAAAAATCCATGGCAGGATATAGACGATTTGCTTTTTTCTTCCGCCCGATGTTTCGCTCTTTTCGATACCTCTTTATGCAGACGGAACTTGATAAACAGAGCATGGTTGATCTTGGCATAGAAAAAGAAAAGATCAAGGTGCTCGGCAACCTGAAGTTCGACACCCACATCACCGAAAAACAGTTCGTTCCGTCTACCTTATCGACACTTCTTCCCGACAATACGCTTGTAATTACAGCCGGCTCAACTCATCAGGGTGAGGAGGATATTCTCTTTACTGTAGTTAAAAAGTTACAAACTTCTCATCCACAAATCACCCTTGTTCTGGCCCCCAGAGATCCAGACCGCGCCGATCAAATCTGTACAATGGCCAGACAACACGGGTTGACGATAATGCTCAGATCTGAAAACGGCCTAACTCATTCCGATATTCTTCTCGTTGATACCATAGGGGAACTGATATTTTTCTACGCTCTGGCAGATATCGCTTTTGTGGGCGGCAGTCTGGTCAACGAGGGAGGTCATAATCCAATCGAACCGGCTATCCTCGGTATCCCTGTCCTGTTCGGCCCATATATGCAGGACTTCCAGGAAATCGCGGTTTCTCTTATCAAGGCAGGGGGAGGTGAACAGGTTAATGACTCCGAATCCCTCCAGCACGTTTTAGAACTTCTTCTAGATTCTAAAGAACTGAGATATCAACGCGGTATTTCAGCAAAACATTGCGTCCTTCAACAGCGGGGGGTAATAAAAAAACATCTGGAAATCTTGCAAACACTGTTGTGAACCGAATTTTCGAGCATATATCATACCACCTGCTCTCTTCAGTCACCATTGCCTTTATTCTTGGAATAGCGTCCACTCCCTTTCTCCACTTGAACAATTTCTTCTCTGCATTCAGCGCCGTCGTTCTCTGCTTCTTTCTAGTAGTAGTCACGATTTTACATCATTTTAGCAGAGCCAGAACAGTATTTTTACTCTTACTCCTCCTTTTTTTCTTTATCGGTGCATATCATGCGCTGTTACAATCATCTCCACCCAGCGCCAAAAATCATATATGGAATGCAATTGCGGAAAAACAGAAGGCCGTAATCGTTGGCACCCTTGCTGCCATGCCCGGGTTTAACGGCAAAACAAGCAGGCTGCAGGTTGCAGTACAATTTCTGCGCCTAAGCGACTGGCATAACCTCACTCCTGTAGAGGGCAATATTTTACTGCGGATGGAAGGATCACTGTCAAACCAATACTTCCCCGGTGACACCCTGGTGATCCGCGCTGATCTGAAGAGGCCAACAAGCTTCCTATCACCAGGAAGCTTTGATTTCAGTCAATATCTTGCCAGGCAGGATGTCTGGATTACCGGATTTATACGCTCCCCTCTCTTCATCCGAAAACTGCCTCACAGGAGCTCATTTTTTCATAACCTGCGCTATTTTCCGGAAAAAGTTCGAAATGCTATCGGCAGAGAAATTGACACCAGAGTTTCCCCTGAACTGAGCGGTCTCTATCGAGCCATCCTCCTTGGAGACAGGTCAGGGGTAAGCAATACAGTTTTAGAACAGTTTAAAGCAAGTGGCGCGATGCATATTCTTGCAATATCGGGGATCCATATGAGTGTTATAGGAACCCTCCTGTTCGTCATATTTTACAGGACACTCAGCCTCTCCCAGACAATACTTCTCAATTTCAATGTCAGGAAGATGGCTGTTCTTTTTTGTCTGCCTTTACTCATCTTCTATTCCATGCTGGCCGGATTGAACTCTCCAGTAATTCGTTCCGTAATAATGTCCACTGTTGTCATTGCAGGAATCTGTATTGATCGGAAAAAATCGGTTAGTGAACTCCTCTTTTTTGCAGCCTTTCTTATCTTAACAATCTCTCCACTTCAACTTTTTACAGCTTCGTTTCAACTCTCTTTTACTGCTGTGGCTGCAATTCTTTTTATTCTCCCCACATTGAAACAGTTGTTAATCACCACTACCGAAGAAGCAAGACAGACCGCAATCTTTAAAATATCAACCTGGCTGACAGCTGGATTGCTGGTTTCCACTGTGGCGACTTTTGCAACCGCACCTCTTGCTCTTTATTACTTCAACAGGCTGTCCCTGATCGGCCCTGTGACCAATATCATTCTGGAACCCCTCATATGCCTCTGGAGCCTCACCTGTGGAGTCATAGCCATTCCATTTCTCTTCTTCATACCGGAGGTAGGAGATTTTTTCCTCCAAATTGGCAGCTATGGTCTTCAAGTATCACTGAATTTTGTTCATTTTTGTTCATCTTTCACCTATTCAGACTTTCGACTTCCTACTCCGCCGCCCTGGCTCATCTTTCTCTATTATCTGTTTTTTCTGCTTGTAACTTTACAGACTGGCCGTAAAAAACGGTTTACCTTTTCAGCTATGGCTCCTTTCTGTATTGTCATAATACTTTTTTTCTATCCACCAAGCAGCCTCATCACTAAACAGACTCGACCATTTACCATATCATTTCTTGATGTAGGCCAGGGCAGCTCAACTTTGCTTAAATTCCCTTCCGGATTCTGCGTTCTCATCGATGGTGGAGGATCTTCCTACTTATCGACCACGGTGGGTGAAAGAGTTATAGCTCCCTATTTATGGAAAAATGGGATTTCCCGAATCGATGCTATCATAGTCACCCACCCTGATGCTGATCACTACAATGGATTGCCCTTCATTGTTGAGCACTTTTCTCCATCCACCGTCTGGTTGAACAGCTTTACAGGGCATGACACTTTTTTCGAAGATTTTTTACAACAGATAGAAAATAAAGGGGCTGCATCAATCATAGCAACAGATGACCAGCAACTCAGGATGCAGCCTGAATTAATACACTGCATAGCAAATACAACTCGCTGGTTAGACACGGAATTTACCCAGAGTAGTGGCAGGAGGGAAAACAGCGGACTAGTCGTAAAAGCATGTGCCAAGGATCTCTGTCTTCTTTTTCCCGGGGATATCGGTAAGGGAGCAGAACATGCTCTTGTTGAAAAGGAATATTCTCTTCATGCCAATATCCTGCTCTCGCCTCACCACGGTTCAGCTACCTCAAACTCAGAACAGTTTCTCAAAACTGTTAAGCCAAAATATATGGTGGTTTCTGCAGGAAAAGGGAAACAGAAGACCTTTCCCCACTCTGAACTGCCCGGACTTTGCAGTTTAAATGACATCAATCTCTTGCAAACTACTCAATACGGCACAATTGAGATCGTTTCAAATCTGACAGGATATAAAATATACGGCTATCAAAAATATAAAAACAATCCTCTTGCAAATCTAAACCGGTTTCTCATAGCTGAATTCAGTGGAGACTGACTAAACTGCCCATGAATTATTAAACCTCTGTAAAATCAGTTGGTTCTTTCTTCAAGAATTTTAAAAATTTAGATTTTTCAATGGAATTTGAATAGGCATCGTCAGGACTGATCTTTTTCTTAAGCAATAGCTCCATTATCGCATCATCCAAAGTCTGCATGCCATACTTCTTCCCTGTCTGCATTGTGGAAAGAAGCTGGAAGGTTTTCGAATCCCGGATCAGATTTCGTACTGCCGGAGTTGCAATAAGGATCTCCAGGGCAGCGCACCTTCCCCTCACATCAACTCGCTTAAAAAGAGTCTGTGATACTACAGCCTTCAACGCATCTGACAATGTTGACCGCACCTGCCCCTGCTGGTTGGCGGGGAATATCTCGATTATTCGATCAACCGTTTTCATGGCATTGAGGGTATGCAAGGTGGCAAAAACCAGGTGACCGGTCATGGCAGCTTCCATGGCGAGAGAAATCGTTTCCAGGTCACGCATCTCCCCAACCATAATGATATCGGGATCTTCACGAAGGGCACCACGAAGCGCAGCTCCAAAACTCTTAGTATGGGTCCCCACCTCCCTGTGATTTATAATGCATTGCTGACTCTTATGGACGAATTCTATAGGATCCTCAATGGTAAGGATATGATCCTTTCTGGTCTTATTTGCCTCATCAACAATAGCTGCCAGGGTTGTCGATTTACCTGAGCCGGTGGGGCCGGTGACCAGTACCATGCCCTTTGGTAAATGGGCGAGTCGGCTGATAATTTTTGGCAGACCAAGTTGATCACATGTCAGAATATCACTGGGGATTTCACGAAACACAGCCCCCATACCATATTTTTGTCTGAAAAAATTGCACCTGTACCGTGCAAGACCGGGGATTTCATAACCAAAATCCACATCTCCCGTTTCCTCGAAACCCTTAATTTTTTCCTCGGGGCATATCTCATAAAGCATCGCTCTGAGTTCATCGTCTCCAAGTTTTTTAAACTTCACCCGTTCCATATCGCCAAGGATACGAAGTATAGGCTGCTGTTCCGCCACCATATGTAAATCGGAAGCGCCTTCATCATTCATCAATTTAAAAAACCCGTCTATCTGAGCCATATCACTCCCCGTGGTTCAACACAATTGAAGTTTTTTTTACAGTGCCATCTTCTTTTATTGTTACTGTTTTCTATAGTATCATATGATGACTGTTTTATTGAAATATTTTATAATTTCATCAACATCATCCATAACTTTAAACAGAAACATATCCTCGCTGCTGATATTACCGTTACCCAGAAGTTTATCTTGTAACCAATCTACAAGTCCAGTCCAAAATTCACTCCCAACAAGAACAATCGGAAAAGATTTGATCCGCTGGGTCTGAATCAGAGTTAGAGCTTCAAAAAGTTCATCAAGGGAACCAAAACCACCGGGCATACAGATAAACCCCATTGAATATTTCATAAACATAACTTTCCGAACAAAAAAATATTTAAAGTCCAACTCAAAGTTTGCGTATGGATTTGGGCTCTGTTCGTGTGGTAGATCGATATTAAGCCCCACGGAGACTCCTCCAGCCTCCGCAGCTCCCTTATTGGCTGCTTCCATAATACCCGGCCCGCCACCGGTTATCACACCGTAGCCATTTTTTGCAAGCTCGGCACCAATCTGTTCCGCTAGGATATAATTTTTATCATCGGCACCGGTACGTGCTGATCCATAGACTGTAACCGCTGGAACATTAATGGATGACATCGCATCAAAGCCATCGACAAACTCTGCCATTATCCTGAACATTCTCCAGGAATCACCAACGACTGAATTATCCAGACAATATTTAGGTTCTCTCTTGACTTTTCTTCTTTCTATATTGCTCATATCTTACCTTCTCTTATTCCATGTACGCCTTATCCTGTAAGACATAGCTTAAGATTATCATAAAGATCAGAATTCGCCCCATTTACTGATTTCACCTTGTTAAACCAGTTTAATGCCCTCTTGTGCTGACCGATTTTGAGGTAAGATTGGGCTAAAAAAAGCTGCGACTCAGTTCTCAATTCAAGGCTTTTAAGACTTTGTTTCAGGTTCCCTATAGCCTCTGGCAACATGTTGCAGTGAAGCTGTATTTTTGCCAGATCCAATCGATAGACACAATTATCGGGGTCAAGTTCAGCACTTTTTTGACAAAGAGATAATGCTATATCATCCCCTTCCTCCTCTTCAAAATAGACCTGCCCGAGGAGATGCATAGCCCTGTCATCATATTCATAACTCCGCAATGCTCTTTGCAACCACTCCATAGCTTTCATTGGCTGACAAAGAGCAAAATAACTTTTGCCGATATAGTACGCCACTCCTTCGGCCAGGCGTGTTACTTCACATGTTTGATGCCAGGGCAGCAGATAATCTAAAGCCATCTGACAATCACCTGTTTCAGATGCGAGAATACCGATTTGTCGTTTAAGATCATTTTCCAACACAGATTCATCCATTCCTTCTTCAACAACACAGGCTAACGCCCTTTTGAAATAGGCAATCGCCTTCACTTTTCTATCGCTGTCGAGTTCACCAAGGCCAAGGTTATACAAGGCCATAAAACTTTTTTCGTCAAGTTTCAGGGCCTCTTCAAAACAGTTCTCGGCTGAGGCAAATCTACCCATCAAGGCGAGAGTAACACCGAGGCTGTTATGTAAATTGACGTTGATCTTATCACATTTTAACCCTCTCTTATACTCCTTCACTGCTTTAACCAGATCTCCATCACTAAAATAAATATCTCCACTGATATTGAGACTGACCGCATCAAAGAGCGCCACCCCCGCATCACCAAAGAATGCTGCATGGGCTAAAGCTTTAAGGCAGTTATGGGGAATTTCGGACTTTTTAAAATCACTATACGGAAAACAGCTCACTCCAGCCGATACCGTTTTGTTACCATCGATGTCCCTGCAATGGCGTACTATATTCTCTGTCCATTCCAGAATTGTATCCCTACTGTCTCCCTCAAAATAAACCAGCAGATCAGTCTCTGATGCTACGATGGTACCCTTTTTTAAATGTGGTCTTACGATTTGATCAGCCGAATAACCGGCATCATCACTTCTGAAATGTACAAGACAAAAATGCTCAGATTCCTGCCACAATCTGCGTAATCTTCGAATCAGATTACTATCCGGCCGAACCAGTGGATGCTTTTCCGGATGGGCAAACAACCCAAAATCACAATAAGAGAAAGGGCCTCGTTTTGTTGCAACACGCGAGGCTGTCCAGGCCTCGTCAATAAGCTGTCGACCAGTTTTTCCACTGACGTAATCACTATCAATCCTGCCACGACAACTCGTACCGACATGTATGCGGGAAAAACCTTCCCGCTTGAAATAAGCAATCAGGGAGTTTGCCAGCTTAGATTTATTATTTTCACTCTGAAACTCAATTAATACTGCAAAAACAAAATTCCCGAGATAGTGGGTAATCGCACCTTCAGGTATACATGTCTGAAGGCTTAATACACATTTATGCAAATGACTGGCAACCAGTTGGAACGACCCGCTCCTTGCGGGTATCTCCACAACAAGCAGCTGAACAGGTTGTGTTGCCAGTGGATTATCAAGAATCGAGTATAAATTTGAACTATTAAACAACCCGGTCTGATCATCAATCCTTGCCTGTTTAAGCAGTAAGAAATGATCCCTCACCTCATTCCGAACATCACTTAACCAGTCATCTCCAACTCTTTTGTTAAATAAGGGGTCAACCCTTGAAAAAAGTGCAACCACCGTAGTTTCTTCAGTCAAATCAAAAGGAATCATAAGATAATCATGATATATCCCCCTCCCCTCCACACTTCTATTACTCACAGAACGGAACAGGGCAACAAGGTCATCGACACTTTCACCCTTGCCAAAAAGTGTTTTCAGCTCTTCTTCATTAAAGATAAATCTGACATTTTGGGCAGTTGGAACCTTCCTTAAAAGAATATGCCGAAAAGTTTGGGAAAACCGCTTAAAATCATCAGCTACCAGCTTTTGGTTGTCCGATATTGCAGGAAATGGTTTTGATTTAATCACACTACGACTCACTGACAAATAAAGCAGATAACAACTCAACAAGGTGGGAGATTTCACTATCCTGAATTGTCCTGACATCAAGAAGATATCGCTCTTTTTCTATCCTTCCTATTATCGGAGTATCTAAACTTCTCAACTCTCTCTCCAATTGACTCAGTTTCATGGAATCCGGAATCAGTTCCACAGCCCAACTTGCAATATTATACTCTGGAAATGAACCACCACCTACCCTGCTTACTGTTGAAACGATTTTTGAGTTGCACCCTGAGATTTTTTTGTATTTCAGCCTTCGCTGAATTTTCCGGGCTCTTTTCTTCAACTCTGAAATATCCTCCGTCAACATTGATAAGGTCGGAATCTGAGAAACTGCCTGATCAACATCGTAATATTCACATAGCACATTTTCCAATGACGCAAGAGTAAATTTATCTATCCTGAGAGCTCTGTTGAGAGGATTTTTCTTAATTTTCTCAATGACATCTCTTTTTCCAACTATTATTCCGGCCTGAGGCCCACCCAGAAGCTTATCGCCACTGAAAGTAACAACATCTACCCCGGAACTGACAATTTCCTGAACCGTCGGTTCTTTGGGAAATCCATATCGAGTGAGATCAATAAGACAGCCACTTCCCAGATCCTCCATCGTAAAGAT
>MAXH01000126.1 GCA_001750925.1 Desulfobulbaceae bacterium S3730MH12 | reverse complement strand
ACCCAGCAAACTCTGTGTGGAATCCATAATTAAATATCAGTTAAATAGTGATTGTGTCATAAAAGTTATATCCCGTCATTCCCGCGCAGGCGGGAATGACGGGATAGCAAAAAAATTGAGTTTTTACGATAATGTGAAATAAAACTACTCACATAAAAACTGTCAGTAGAATAGTAGACCATCCTGCCTCATTTTTCAAATTTTTGCAGTAACTATTCTACTTTAGGCAATATCTGATCAAAGAAAGGTACCAGCTAACCCCCACTAAACAGAATAATTTAAAGGGCACTAAAATCGCAGGGATGAAAAGTTACAGATTTCGACAGGCTATCATACTCCATAAGCAGCATAAAAAGACGATCGACCCCCAGAGCTATGCCGGCGGCAAGATCCAGTTTTTGCAGGTCATCCAGAAAGCGCTCTGGCATCTCCACTCCGTTCCGGCCGCACTCTTCCATAATGACAATTTCATGACCAAATCTTCGTCTCTGCTCTGTACTGTCTGTTAGTTCTGAAAAACCGTTGGCCAGCTCCACACCATTAATATACAATTCAAACCTTTCGGCAACCTCGGGATTTTCAATCCTGCATTTTGCAAGAGATGCTAATTCCACCGGATAATCATAGAGAAATGTCGGTACCCCAACACCAAGATGCGGTTCAATGAACTCCACCAGAAGTTCATCAAAGCTCCCTTTTGCAAGGGCCTCAGCCATAGGGACGGGTGAGAAGAGTCCAAATGCTTCAGCAACGCTGAGTCTCTGCCACTCAGACTCTATATCTGTTTTAGAAAGCAACTTTTTTTGGTAATTGCCAGGATCAGGCAGATCAACAGACTTCATATTTGCAACGATAAACCGCAGCAGAGCCTCACAATCCGACATCAGAGTCAGGTAATCGGCTCCAGTACGATACCACTCAAGCATGGTAAATTCTTCCAGATGCAGTCTGCCCACTTCCTCTTTTCGAAAGCAGGGACATATCTGAAAGAGTTTGCTGCACCCTCTTGCCAGAAGTCTTTTCATGCAAAGCTCAGGAGAGGTCTGCAGATACTGACCTGCTGCTGTAAGAGGAACGATCGTACTTTCTGGAATGAGAACAGGCTGACGAAGGGGTGTATCTACTTCAAGAAAGTGCCGTTCATAAAAAAACGACCTGATCAGGCGAAGGAGGGTTGCACGCATCTGCAGCCCGGGTAAGTCAAGCATCTAGGAGCTTGTCCGAGAATGCATTTGTCCCCAACTCTTCGTCATTATAAAAAAAATAATGCTCGTCATATCATATATATGTCTGTGCGTATTTTTTTGAAAACCTCGATTTGAGAAAAAATGCTTATTCTCGGACAAGCCCCCTAGACTCTACTCCTTAACCCGAGTCACATACTGTCCGGTACGTGTATCTATCTGAATCTTATCCCCCTCATCAACAAATGGAGGCACATTAAGCTGATATCCCGTCTCCACGGTGACAGGCTTGGTATCCGTTCCGGACGTATCCCCCTTTGCCCACGGATCAGCTCTGGTAACTGTGAGATTGACAAAAATTGGCAGGCTGGCATCTATTGGTTTATCGTCAAAGAAAAGAACATCCAGTTCCATATTGTCAACGAGGTAGTTCACATTATCACCAAGCTGCTCCCTGGTGATAAAGAGCTGCTCATAATTCTCTGTATCCATAAAATGATACTCTTCGCCCTGACTGTATAAAAACTGCATTTTTCTCTCTGCCAGAGAAGCTTTTTCAAATTTATCGTTTGAACGATAGGTCTGAACCAGCTGATTTCCTGAAATCATGTTTCTCATCTTGCAGCGGTAGAGCGCCTGCCCTTTTCCCGGTTTTGAAAATGAGAAATCAATTATTACATACGGGTTTCCATCAATCTGCACTTTTAAACCTTTGCGTAGGTCAGAGGCGGTGTACATTATTATATCTCCCTATATGATGGCGTCGTAAAAAATCCCTGCTCTGTCATTCCCGCGCAGGCGGGAGATAAGCACAGACTTCGATCCAGAACGTATTGAAATGACTGGATTCCCGCCTGCGCGGGAATGACGGAATGGCAAAAAATTTGCGCTTTTACGAGACCAACACAAATAAGTATTAAACAAAACAAGATCATTTCAAAAACACATTATACCTGCCTTCTATTTATTTCTGCAACCGATATTATTGTCTTACAATTACAGCTGCATACTATTTTTTAGATGCTTACGGTTCCAGCTCGGGTATAATAGATTCCGGTTCACACATGGAGAAAATATAATGATAAAAGTGGGCATCCTGTCAGACACTCATATTGCTAAGATAACGGAACAATTTCGCAAAAACTGCGTATCTGCCTTTGCGGGCTGCGATGCAATAATCCATGCCGGGGATTTAACGGATATATCCATTTTATCAACCTTTGCCGGAAAGGACGTCTACGGTGTTTGCGGAAATATGTGCAACCCTGCAACCCGGCAACTCCTGCCCGAAACGAAGATAATTTGTCTCAATGGCTACTCCATCGGCATATGTCATGGAACCGGCCCCCGTCATAATATTGAAGAGAGGCTGCTGAGACTTCTTCCGGGAACAGATTGCATTGTTTATGGCCACACTCATATCCCAACCTGCCATAAAACGGGAGACACCCTTTTTATCAATCCCGGAAGTTTTCAGGGAACCGGTAATTACGGAGCACCGGGAACCTATGGAGTGCTGCATATTAATAAAGACAGCCTGAAAGGCTCAATTCACGAGCTGGTCAGGTGAACATGAAGACAAAACTCACTCCAATGCTGCAGCAATACTTTGAAATTAAAGAGCAGCATGAAGATGCAATTCTCTTTTATCGCATGGGCGATTTTTATGAGATGTTCTTTGAAGATGCTGTTGAAGCCTCAAAGATTCTCGGCATTACTCTTACCTCAAGAAACAAAAAGAGTGACTCCCTCCAGGTTCCCATGTGCGGCATTCCTTACCATGCCCTTCAGACCTACCTTGCAAAACTCGTCAGGGGGGGGCGCCGGGTTGCAATATGTGAACAGACAGAGGATCCTGCCCAGGCAAAGGGGATTGTAAAAAGAGAAGTTGTTCGCATCATTTCCCCAGGTGTGGTCACCGATGATCACCTTCTTGATGACAAAAGCAATAACTATATCTGTTCTGTCGTTGCCAGGGAAACTGGAGAAAAGTCAAACTGGGGAGTCAGCTTCCTGGATCTCAGCACGGGAGAGTTTCTGGTTGGAGAATTTCCAACAGATAATCAGGATTTTGAAAATGTAATAGATCAGATTACGCGACTCACTCCGGCCGAAATCCTGGTGAGCAGGGATAAAAATAACTCGCTTGATGCACTTTTGCGATCTGTCAGCAGCCTGCTTCCCGACATCCGTATTACCGACCGGGAAACCGATGTTTTTCAGTTTTCCTCCGCCAGAGATCTCCTGCTTGATCATTTCAAAACCATCACCCTTGACGGCTTTGGCTGTGCACATTTTTCAATCGGCATTATCGGGGCGGGAGTGCTGCTTGAATATGTACAGGAAACCCAGAAATCTTCAATTGATCATATTGAAAAGCTTACACCTCTTGATCTTGAAACAATCCTGCAGATAGACGACTCTTCCAGACGCAATCTTGAGCTTACCCAGACCATTATCGGCGGCAGTCGACAGGGATCCCTGCTCTCTGTCATTGACCAGACCTGCACGCCCATGGGAGCAAGGCTGCTGAAATCTAATCTCCTCTTTCCTCTGCAGGATACCAAACGAATCAACGACAGGCTGGATGCCGTAACATTTTTCTATAAAAACAGTGGCTTGCGGAGTGATTTGAGAAGCCTTCTGGACACCGTATATGATCTTGAAAGATTAAACAGCCGGATGATGCTGGGCACCGGGAATGCAAGAGACATTCTGGCCATGAAAAACTCCCTGGCTCAGCTGCCTCCCATCTACTCTCTTCTCAGTCAATGCAATACCGTAAAGCTCATCGATCTTTACCAGCAGTTCGATATTCTTGCAGATCTATATGATCTGCTCCACCGGTCAATTGCTCCTAATCCACCGATCACCGTACGTGAAGGCCATCTTATCCTGGAGGGATATAATTCAGAGCTTGATGAACTTATCCTGATACTGCGTGACGGCAAACAGATGATTCTCAACCTTGAGAGCCGTGAACGTGAATCCACCGGAATCAGCAAACTGAAAATCGGCTATAACAAGGTTTTTGGATACTTTATCGAGGTTTCCAAAATTCAAGCCGCAAAGGTTCCTGAATCATATATCAGGAAACAAACCCTGGTCAATGCGGAGCGATTCATAACCCCTGAACTGAAGGAATTTGAGGGTAAGGTGCTTGGTGCTCAGGACAGACGCGTTGAACTCGAATATCAGCTCTTTCTCGACATTCGAACCCGACTTGCAAAGAGCAGCAGCCGTATACTTAAAACTGCTAAACTCCTTGCTCAAGTTGACTTCCTGTCGGCCAATGCGGAAACAGCCCAACTTTATAATTATCGCAGACCGCAAATTGATACGGAAGATGATATAGAGATTATCGAAGGTCGTCACCCAGTTATTGAACGATCTTTACCAAGCGGAAAATTTGTCCCCAACGATATTTTGCTCAACCAGAGCAGTGATGAAGTACTCATTATTACCGGACCCAATATGGCTGGCAAATCCACTGTTCTCAGACAGACTGCTCTGATTGTGCTGCTTGCCCAGATGGGTTCCTATGTTCCGGCGGAAAAGGCTAAAATAGGGGTTGTCGATCGTATTTTCACCAGAGTCGGAGCAATGGATGACCTGCGCCGCGGGCAATCCACTTTTATGGTGGAAATGAGTGAGACTGCTAACATTCTTAACAATGCAACTCCCAAAAGCCTTGTGGTGCTCGATGAAATCGGCAGAGGAACCTCCACATATGACGGTCTTGCGATCGCCTGGGCAGTTGCTGAGGAACTGGTCAATAAAAATAAGAAGGGTGTTAAAACACTTTTTGCAACCCACTACCATGAACTGATCGAACTTGCCAAAAGTCACAAACGTGTCAAAAACTACTCTATTACTGTACGGGAATGGCAGGATACTATAATTTTCCTGCATAAACTGGCAAAGGGAGGTACCAGCAGAAGTTACGGAATTCAAGTTGCTGGATTGGCAGGTGTTCCTGACCATGTAGTGAAAAGGGCCGAGAAAATTTTACAGGATATTGAAAAAGAAAATCTGAATCAACCGGAAACTTCCACCAAATCCTACCGCAGAAGGAAAAAGAAGCATCACCCGAACCAGTTATCTCTCTTCCCGACCCCGGTAAACCCTCATCTTGATTATCTAAACAATATTGATCTGGATGAGATTACTCCAAGGCAGGCTCTTGAAATTCTCTATAAAATGAAAACGATCTGATGATTGGTTTGCCTTGCCATTTTCTTTTTTGTATTGTTGGGCGATTTCGCTTATAATGTCTTGAAATCTGTCCATATGCTCAGTACAAGAGGATCTTTTGCCCATATGTTTCAACGAATCAGCCGTAACTCTCTTCTTTTCTTTTTGATCATCTTACTTGTTGGGCTCAGCTCACCTCTAGGAGCTCAAACGGAAGTCAACGAACCGGCACCATCCATCAAGAAAAGGTACGATCAGGCAAAATTTTATTTTAATCAGCTGCATACAAATAGCTCGATTTCCTCATCACGGGAAAACTGGCTTAAAGGCACCCGAAATTTCAGGAGGATTTACCTTTCAAGCCCTAAATCTGAGCTTGCCCCGGCCTGCCTCTTTATGCTCGGTCGTATCTACTCCCAGATGTATGATAAATTCACCCTGGAAATAGATCTGGATGAATCTATTTCATACTATAAAGATACAGCTCGACTGTTCTCTCAACATCTTCTTGCCGACGATGCCTACTTTGCTCTTGGAACTATTTTTCTCAAGCAAAAAGATGACCCCCAAAGGGCCGCCAAGTTTTTCACAGAAATAGTCACCGACTACCCGAACGGAGATATGCACCCTGAGGCAGCAAAGATGCTGAAGGTGCTGTCAAAAGATCATGACATACCGTTACCGAAGATAATGGTAACTTCATCGCAGCTTAATAACCTCAACTATGTTCTTCCCGTAAAATACTGGTCCTCCAATAATTATACCCGGGTTGTCATTATGGCATCAGGCCCGGTCAGATATAAGGAGGTTCTGCTGGAGGCAGCAGACGGTAAACCGAGAAGGCTGTATCTCGACTTCAAACAGAGTTATATTGAACCACAATACAGGGCACCGGTACCAATTGAGGATGGTTTGCTCAGAAGAATTCGAACCGGTCAGTTTACCACAGACACGGTACGAGTTGTACTCGACATTGAGTCCATAGGAAGCTATAAGATTTTCAGTCTCCCTGACCCGTTCAGAGTTGTAATAGATGTTCGCGGTGAAGATCTTGGTAAGGACAGCAGCGGCCTTGTTGCATCTGACAAAAAAACCGGGGAGATTATAGCGGATAAGTTCGATGCTAAATCAAAAATCATCACCTTAAGGGATCAGAAGAAAATCGCAGTCACTCCTGTTGCGGCAGCAAAAGAAGACTCACCAATTGCATCAGCACCAACATCGAAAAAACTTTCCCTGGCCCAGCAGCTTGGGCTCGGAGTACGGACAATCGTCATTGATCCTGGACATGGAGGGAAAGATCCGGGTGCTATGGCCAACGGCATCAAAGAAAAAGATATTGTGCTCAATATTGCAAAAAAACTTGCGCCGATTCTGCAAAAAGATCTTGGATGTAAGGTCATTCTTACCCGTACCGATGACACTTTCATAACACTTGAGGAACGGACAGCAATTGCTAATGCCCAGGGAGCAGATCTCTTTATATCCCTCCATATCAATGCCCACCCGGTGCCAAAAGTGAGAGGACTCGAGACCTACTACCTCAATTTCAGCACAAATGCTGAAGCAATGCGGGTTGCAGCCAGAGAAAATGCTACATCGACCCATCAGATGAGCGAACTGCAGGATATTCTTTCCGATATAATGCAGAACTCTAAAATCAACGAGTCTTCACGCCTGGCGAATCAGGTTCATCAATCTATTCTTACCCGTGCAAAACCGGTCAATCAGAATTATGCCAAAATCAAAAATCTAGGCGTTAAACAGGCTCCTTTCTATGTTCTTATCGGAGCGCAAATGCCCGCTATATTGCTGGAAATTGCTTTTTTAAGTAATGAGAAAGATGCCTCAAACCTGACAAACCCCCATTTCATTGAGATGCTCACTCAGCAAATATCCAATGGCATTAAATCCTATGTCAATGCAACTTCGGCCCAATTACGACTGGAGTAGGTTGAAGGCTATTAGCCTAAAAAAAAAGGCTGCCCATAATGGACAGCCTTTTCCGATACTTTACTTTACGAAACAATTTTTATATCACAAACTTTTTGCAACCCTCAAGCGCATAAGCGCTCTCTGCAAAGCAACTTCAGCTCTCTTTGTGTTGAAATCTTCTTCCTGCTGAGAAGCCTGAGCAAGCCGCTTCTCAGCTCTTTCCTTGGCACGCATTGCCCTTTCAACATTGATTTCACTACCAAACTCTGCACTCTCTACAAGAAAGGTGACCTTATTGTTTGACACCTCGCAAAACCCACCACTGACCATGAGGGATTTTCTCTCTTTGCCATTCTCATATGTAAGAACGCCAATTTTGATAGTCGACAGAAAGGGTGCGTGATTAGCAAGTACACCGAAGTCACCACCAAAACCGGGAGCTGTTACAATGTCAACATCCTCGTTGACTTTGGCTCCACCGGGGGTTACGACTTCCAATCTTATCTGCTGTGCCATCGAATTGTCCTCTCCAGCTAAATATTAAACTTACTCCTTGGACTGAGCGTCCTT
>MAXH01000125.1 GCA_001750925.1 Desulfobulbaceae bacterium S3730MH12 | reverse complement strand
GAAGGCATACTCGAAGGGAGCCCGGATGGCATAGGTGTTGTCGTTATACGACTGGAATGCGGCTGCAGGAAAATGGCCGCCGTGTCAAAAACAGGTGATCCTGCATCCAAGGTCATTATTTATAGAGATAACGCTGAGAGTGTATGTGATAAATGCAAAGAGGATAACGGCGATTTCATGAGGGTAAATGAATCATTTATACACTGGGAAGAACCGGCCCCCAGTAAAGAAAGGCAGCGCGAAATAAATATCAGAGTCCTGGGGTCACAGAGTGTAAACTAGCGTCTGTCCATATTGGCAGGGTATAAATTCTGCCTTCACCTTGCCAATCGGCATCTGCCGATAAATGCTTCAGCCCATTCAGGCGTTCCATCAGCATGAACATGGGTATACAGCGCAAACACATTCTTTTTTACCAGACCGTCACATCCGTTCATAAACCCCTTGCCCCGCTTCATTTTCAGTACCAGCTGATCCTCGCTTCCCTGCCAGTCGAGAACAGTTGAATAGCGAAACTCATGACCTTTGACCTCCAGACCCACGGGGTAAAAAGGATTCTCAAATTCAACCGTGAAGATTGAATAGCCATGGGCCTGGGGTTTTTCAGACATGCCAAAACGAACAGGAAAAACATCTGCAAGGGGGTATTCTTTATCTCCAATTATAATTGAACGACCAAGATATATCAGCCCTCCACATTCTGCATAGATAGGTAGCCCCGCCTCAGCAGCATCTTTCACCGCTTTTCGAAAGCTGCCGTTTGCAGCCAGGTCTTTTGCACTGGTTTCAGGAAATCCGCCCCCGATATAAAGACCGTCAAGTTCGGGTAAGCTCCGATCACTCAACGCGTTTATATAGATCAGTTCTGCGCCGCACCTTTCAAGAGCTTCAAAATTTTCCGAGTAATAAAACTGGAACGCAGCATCCTGTAAAACGCCTATTCGCACTCTCTCTTTTTTACCGGAATCTGTATACAACGATGCAGCACAGCCACGATCCGGAACAGATGCCATGACCTGCTCTACCCTTGCCAGATCAACATGCTCCTCAATCAGGTCCGCAAGGTAGTCAAGTGCCTGGTTGCTGCCGACATACTCCTGATGAGGAATCATTCCCAGGTGGCGCATGGGAAAAATATCTCTTTTAAGACGGGGAACAGTGCCCAGCACAGGAAGATCGGTATAATGTTCAACAGCTTCGGTAATAAGACGTCTCTGACGCTGAGTCGCTATCTGATTAAGAACAACTCCCCGTATATCGACCCTTTTATCAAACTGCAGACACCCAAGAACCAGTGCCGCAACCGTCCGGGTAGTTTTGGTGCAGTTGACGATTAACAGAACAGGGAGATTAAGCAGTACAGCCAGATCTGCAGTAGAGTACCCGCCGCCAACATTAACACCATCAAATATGCCCCGATTGCCCTCCAGAATCACTATATCAGCACTTTGTGACCGGGTTAAAAAAGATGCCTCAATAGCTTCATGAGACATCAGATAGGGGTCAAGATTGTAGCATCTAGCCCCAGCCGCAAGCTGCAGCCACCCGGCATCTATATAGTCAGGCCCCTTTTTAAACGGGGCAACACTTTTACCACGTCTGGTAAATGCTGCAGTCAGGCCGACAGAGACTACACTTTTCCCTGAGCCTCCGGCAAGACCAGCCACAACAAGTCCTTTCTTTTCTATCATATCTTTTTACGATTCCATCCTGCAAAATAGACTTTTACAACACCTTCATCAATGTTCAGACTTTCCATGACAGGCCCAGGCAGCAGCATAGAGCGCATTCAAACTCTGCTCAAGCTGCAATCGGTATTGCTCAATTTCAGCTCCATCCGCCCCACGGGGCACAAAAATTGGCTCTCCATAATAAAAATCGATCCTTGAAAAAGGCATTGGAACCACTGTCTTATCCCATGAATTAATTGTCATATAGCGAGAAGCCGACCAACCCATAGGCAGTATCGGTACTCCAGTTCTGGAAGCCAAAAGAACCGCACCTGGCTGGGCTATCCGTACGGGTCCCTGGGATCCATCTGCAACAATGGCACAGGTTTCGCCCTTTCGAACCACTCTCATGAGCTTTTTCAATGCTCCAACTCCCTTGTTGTTACTGGAGCCGCGGACAACATTAAAGCCAAGCTGTCCAGCTAACCCGGCTATATATTCACCATCTTCACTGGCACTTACCATAGCAGTTGCAGGATATTTTCTTACAAAATAAAAAAGATAAATGATAGTGTAATGCCAGAAAGATGCAATAACTGCCTTCTCCGATCCATATGAGGATATAAAATACTCTTCATTATGAACCCGCACCCTGCACGTAGCAAACCATAATCGCATCAGCCAGGCGAGGAACCATGGAATAACCGCCAGGGACAGAGTAGTCAGCAATTTTTTTTTCATCCCACCTCAATCTCCAGGAGTCGAATCTTTTTGATGCGATCCCGCAACTCCGCAGCCTTCTCGAATGCGAGTTCTGCTGCCGCCTGATGCATCTCTACTTCCAGCCTGGCAATCTCTTTTTCCAGATCTTTAACACTACGATACTCAGGAAACTCCTCGGCAGCCTGCAGCAGCGTTTCCTGATAATCATCGGAAACATACCCCGAATCATACAGATGCTGCTGCAACGTATTTTTTATTTTAGAAATAATGGTCCGGGGTGTGATACCATTTTTCAAATTATGCTTCTGTTGAATCCCCCTTCTCCTCTCAGTTTCATCGATAGTATACCGCATTGATCCGGTAATCACATCCGCATACATGATAACCATGCCGTCCACGTTACGCGCCGCCCGCCCGCAGGTCTGGATCAACGATCTCTCTGAACGCAGAAACCCTTCTTTATCCGCATCAAGAATTGCAACCAGAGAAACCTCAGGAATATCTAATCCCTCCCGCAGGAGATTTATGCCGATCAATACATTAAACTCGCCATTTCTCAGCTCCCGGATCAACTCGACACGATCCAGTGTTTTAATATCGGAATGCAGATACCGAACCCGTATATCAAGTTTTTCATAGTAGTCAGTCAGATCTTCGGCCATTCGCTTTGTCAAAGTTGTAACCAGGATCGCCTCCCCCCTTTCCGACCGAAGACGTATCTCCTCCAGCAGATCATCTACCTGACTGGTGGCCGGACGCACCTCAATCCGGGGGTCAAGAAGGCCTGTCGGACGAATGACCTGTTCAACAACACTGCCTCCGACCTGGTCAAGCTCATAGGGGCCCGGCGTTGCAGAAACATAAATCACCTGGTTAATTCTCTTCTCGAACTCATCAAAACGCAGGGGACGATTATCCAGTGCCGAAGGCAGGCGAAAACCAAAATCAACCAGTGTAGTCTTCCGTGATCTGTCCCCGTTATACATGCCGTTCAGTTGACCGATACCGATATGACTTTCATCGAGAAACAGCAGGTAATCTTCCGGAAAATAATCAAGTAAGTTAGGTGGAGGTGCACCGAGAGGTTTGCCGGTCAAATGGCGGCTGTAATTTTCAATTCCGGTACAATACCCTAACTCCTGTATCATTTCGAGGTCGAACATGGTGCGCTGCTCCAGCCGCTGCTCTTCCACCAGCCTGTTTGCATCGTGAAAATAGTGCAGCCGTTCCTGCAGCTCTTCCTTGATTGTTCTGTTGGCAATCTGCAGCCTGTCCTTGGAAGTCACAAAGTGGCTCCCCGGGAAAACAGTATATTCCTCAAGTCTCTCAAGAACAACACCTCGCAGAGGATCAACCACAGTGATAGACTCAACCGTATCCCCGTAAAACTCCAGACGTATCGCCCTTTCCTCCTCATGAACAGGAAATATATCAATTACATCTCCACGCACCCGGAAAGTCCCCCTGTGAAACGAAACATCATTTCTCTCATATTGCATGAAAACGAGTCTTCGCTGGACATTCTCCATCGGATATTCTTCGTCCACCTGAAGAAACAGGTGCATGTTTTTGTACTCATCCGGAGAACCAAGACCATATATACATGACACCGAAGCAACAATCAGAACATCACTTCGGGTAAGCAGAGAACGTGTCGCCGAATGACGCATCTTATCAATTGCATCATTAATAGAAGAGTCCTTTTCTATATAGCTGTCCGATTGGGGGATATAGGCCTCGGGCTGGTAGTAGTCATAATAGGAAACAAAATACTCCACTCCGTTTCTGGGAAACAGCTCCTTGAATTCACTGAAAAGTTGCGCTGCCAGGGTTTTATTGGGCGCAATTACCAGGGACGGTCTCTGAACCTGCTGAATTACATTTGCTATTGTAAACGTTTTACCGGAACCGGTTACACCGAGCAAAACCTGGCTTTTAAGGCCGTCTTCCACGCCTTTTACCAGCTTGCTGATGGCTTCGGGCTGATCTCCGGAAGGTGTAAAGGAGGAGTTAAGTTGAAAAGGAATATCCATATGTTATTGCCTGCCTTTATAATGGTCTGATTTTATCAACCCTTCACTCCTCCCATGAGATGCAATCTTCCGGACAATACTTAATCGCCTCGTCAACATCTTCCTGAGGATATTCATCAAGCTCGATCACTTCCACATAACCAATCAACCTGTTATACTGAAAAATGTGGGGTGCAACGTCCACGCATCCCATACATTCATTACATCTTCCCAGATCAATTGATGGATATTTTTTCACTTTTTCATTCCACTTAAAATTATAGATTACAGCAAAGGTAATAATTCTCATTAAGATTGGCAAGATGGCGTTTTTTCTCGGGAGAGTTTTTATGAAGCCATCATCCTTTAGTTGTAATAAGGAGCCCAGTCAATTATCATATGCAAGAAATTAATCTTCTAATAGTTTAATCATTAAATATAACTCTGGAGCCTCAATGAATACCACTGAACTTGCAAAAGGAATCTACTCAGTTGGTGCAGTAGACTGGGATGTCCGTGATTTTCACGGTTACTCAACCTATAAAGGAACGACATACAACGCCTTCCTTATTATCGATGAGAAGGTCACCCTTTTTGATACCGTTAAACGATCTCATCAAGATGAGCTGATCCGGAACATCAGCGCAATTATTGACCCGGAAAAAATAGATTATATTGTCGTTAACCATGTGGAGCTGGATCACTCTGGTGCTCTACCGAACATGGTCGAGTTAATCAAACCCGAAAAAATTATCTGCTCAATCATGGGCAAAAAAGCCTTAATTGACCATTTCCATAAAGAAGACTGGCCATTCGAGGTTGTAAAGACGGGTACCGAAATCAGTCTCGGCAAGCGAACCATACAATTCATCGAAACAAGAATGTTGCACTGGCCGGACTCCATGTTCTCTTTTGTCAAAGAAGACGGCATCCTCTTTTCCAGTGACGCCTTCGGCCAGCACTATGCAACCAGTGAGCGTTTTGATGATGAAGTAGATCTCTCTGAAGTGATGAAGGAAAGTGCAAAATATTATGCAAATATCCTCTACCTATATGCGCCACTTATCCGTAAACTCCTGAAAAATGTGGCTGAGATGAATCTTGGCATCAAAATGATTGCCCCGGATCATGGCATTATCTGGCGTTCCCACATAGATAAAATACTGGGAGCATACGATGACTGGTCTCAAAACAAGGCAGGGAACAGAGCCCTGATCATCTATGACTCTATGTGGCATTCAACTGAAAAAATGGCCCATGCAATTGCTGCAGGAGTTGAAAGGAGCGGGCTCAGAACAAAACTTATAAATCTCAAAGTTCACCATAGAAGTGATGTGATGACCGATATTCTGTTTGCCAACACCATCATTCTTGGCTGTTCAACCCTGAATAATGGTCTCCTCCCCCGCATGGCAGGTTTTCTCATGTATATGCGCGGATTGAAACCGGCGAATAAATATGGTGCATCCTTTGGCTCTTTCGGCTGGAGTGGAGAAGCTGTCAAATTAATGAATGGCGCTCTTGAGGATATGAAAATAAATGTAATCGAGGAAGGTCTCCGATTAAAATACGTTCCCGATTCTGCCCACCTTGATGAGTGCATCGAGATGGGACAAAGAATCGGCAAGCGAGTACTGGAAGGCGAATAGCCAGGCACTTTGGACAGAATCGTACTCTGGCCCGGGAACTGATCGAGGAGTTGGAGAAAAACAGCTATTAGAGAGAATCGGCAAAACTATTGGCTGCTTCATCTTGACTTTTTTGCCTTTCTGAAAAAACCTTAAGGAGACACTATGAGTATTTTTAAATATCCTGCCAGGGATCTCTATTCCTGGCTGACAACCAAACAGGACTTTCTTCTGCTCGACGTTAGAAACGCAAAAGATTTCGAGAGATTCCAGATAGAATCCCCGTTTCCCTTTGATATGCTGAATGTCGCATATTTTGACTTCATGGAAATAGAGGATGAAAGTGCAGCCAAAGTGCCAAAAGACAAACCCGTTCGGATTGTATGCGCCAAAGAAGATTCTGCAAAATATGTTGCGGAAATACTGGAAAAGCATGGTTTTGAGGATCTGGGCTATCTGGAGGGTGGAATCAAATCCTGGGGCAACCTCCTGGTTCCTATGCTTCTCAGTCCCAAAGAAGATTACCAGCTCTTTCAATTCATCAGACCGGGCAAAGCCTCCTGCAGCTATGGTCTGAAATATAAAGAAGAGCTGATGGTATTTGATCCGTCAAGAAACAGTGAATTCTACCTCGAATTTGCACAGGAAAATAATTGCAAGCTGATCAAAACTTTTGAAACACATCTCCAAGCTGATTATATTGCCGGCAGCAGAGTTCTTTCAGAAAAAACAGGCGCGGAATTTTTGGGCCATGATAATGATTTTGGCTCATCCAAAAATGTTTTCAGCCCGATACAAGATGGAGAAATATACCCTTTTGCCCAAAATGGTCCTGAGGTAAAAATATTTTTTACGCCGGGTCATACTCCGGGATCCACTTCATTCATCATTGATGGAAAATTTTTCATCTCCGGTGACTCCACCTTCATCCATTCCATTGGTCGTCCCGACCTGGGAGGTCAGGTAGATGCCTGGTCGGATATCCTTTTTGAAACACTAAAAAGAATCCGGGAACTGAGTGACGATGTACTGGTGCTTCCGGCCCACTATATAGACTGGGAAGAGGCAAACAGTGATCTCTGTTTTGTCGCCACTCTGGCCGAGGTAAAAAATTACAACAAGGATATTTTTGCAATTGATAACAAAGCTGATTTCCTCACCTTTATTAAGAGCAATATGCGCGATCAGCCGCCGGAATATGCGGAAATTCGTCTTCTCAATGCGAACCTGAAACAGGTAGACGATGCCAGGGCGGAAGAACTGGATCTGGGCAAAAACGAATGTGCTGCCTCAGCCTATGCGGCGCAGCAGGCATCACAATAGAACAAAAAAAGGGGGCAAGATGTTTTCATCCGCCCCCCTTTCTCAAACTTCCTTTTGCACGTGACTGTTCATCAGTGCCCGATATAGGTGCAAGCAGGCTGAATCACTATAGTTTGTCTATGTGATTTGGCCTGATCGTGCCTAGATTGGGTGCTGATGAATTGTTACATTTTTCTTAGAAGTATCTTTTCAATAGTCCCGCAAAAGCCTGTCCATGCCGTGCTTCATCTTTACACATCTCATGCACGGTGTCATGGATTGCATCAAGATTCAGCTCTTTTGCTCTGACAGCCAGTGCTTTTTTGCCTGCACAGGCTCCGTGCTCAGCAGCCACCCTGGCCTCAAGATTAGCTCTGGTATCACCTACAACAACTTCTCCCAGTAATTCGGCAAATTTTGCAGCGTGCTCAGCCTCTTCAAAAGCTATTCTCTTATAGGCTTCAGCAACCTCAGGGAAACCTTCACGATCAGCCTGACGACTCATCGCAAGATACATACCGACTTCAGTACATTCCCCGGTGAAATTTGCCCGAAGACCTTCGAGAATTTCCTCGTCAACGCCTTCAGCAACTCCGATCACATGCTCATCAGCCCAACTGGTTGCTTCTCCAGTATATTCTTTAAACTTACTTGCTGCTGCTCCACATTGAGGACAATTCTCTGGTGGTGCCTCGCCTTCATGAACATAACCACATACTGAACATACGAATTTCTGCATTGTTGATCTCCTTAAGATTTAATAATAATTACCATTACCGCGGGATAACGAACAGAGAATACACTTCATGAATATGTTTTGCAAGAAGAATTTTTCTACCTTATCATTTTTTCCGACATTGATTGCGACAGCATGAAAAGTCAGGTAATTTCAAGTCGACACAACACTTAACTGACTCCAGAAAAAATGGAAATATACCAGAGCTACAATGATGAACCCGAAGACACGTTCTCTTCTCTATCTGAAGAACTCTACTGCGACCTCTATGAAATTGAAATGGAGAGGTTTTCAGACGACATTGTATTCTACAGAAAGAATCTGCCGGTATGGGGATCAGTATTGGAAGTAGGATGTGGAACAGGACGGATAACCAAACCCCTTACCACAAAAAACAGAATAGTAGTCGGCATTGATATTTCTCTTCATATGCTAAAAAAAGCTGTTAAGGAGAAAATTCCAAATTGCAACTATATCAATATGGATATGAAACAACCTGCATTTTCCATAAATTTTGATGCGATCATAATCCCCTACAATACACTCAACCTTCTGCCCAGAGAAAATGATATAGTATCCTGTCTGGCAAATTTCAGATCTCTTTTAACCCAAAATGGTAAAATCTACCTTCAACTTTTTATACCCGATAAAAACCTTACATTAAATAGTGGTAGAGCATTTCAATTTCAGATGTTCGACAAACCCGAGGGAGGAAAAATCATCAAGGAAATACTCAGGCAATATTCGGCCGAATCTCTAACAGTCCTTGTAGAGGAGAGATATCGCATACGTCCGATGAAAAAAGGGTATGAAAACCAAAACCTGAATCATTTTTACACAATTGCCGGATTCCCCTACGACAAGTGGGTTTCACTCTTTCATCAGGCAGGGTTACATATTGTTGACTCCTGGGGAGACTATGATCTGAATCCTTTCCATCCTCAGGACTCCTCCTGCCTCATTGCAATTCTCGGCTGTTAAATAAACCGCTCGATAAATACTCTCTTTGACCTAGGTCAAGGTTATTAAATGCTCAGAATGTAGAATCACTCTGGAATCTGAAAAAAAAGTGCCCCTGTTATTGCCAGGCACATTATTCGTGAATATCGTAAGCGAAGCAAAAGAAGGACGCTGATCGAATATACACACTAACCTGAACCAAGGAGAATAAATTATGTTTTGTAATCAATGCGAGCAAACCGCAAAAGGAGTCGCCTGCACCACTATAGGTGTCTGTGGCAAGACTGATGAAGTTGCTGCCCTGGAAGATCTTCTCACCTATGCGGTTCAAGGCTTATCAGTTGTTGCAGTTGAAGCCCGTAAAAATGGTATTACCGACAATGCTATTGACCGTTTTACCTGCGAGGCAATTTTTTCCTGCCTCACAAATGTCGACTTTGACCCCCAACGGTTTGAAAATTTTATAAACAAGACTGTAGAGTT
>MAXH01000124.1 GCA_001750925.1 Desulfobulbaceae bacterium S3730MH12 | reverse complement strand
GACCTGGAGAAAGGTTTAAAAGAACGGCAGCTGTAAAAAATGTAGCCCAATGGGCGAGAGAATAATCAAACATTATTTTCAAATCCTTTTAGAGATAGCTAATTGCTCTTTATTTTGTATCGTATAGCAGTGTAATAAATGGAAACTCGAGAGACATTTTAGTGCCTCCTGCATATAGATTGTATCTTTTGTTTTTTGTTACTGATAGTAACGACACAAGAAAATCATCCTCTGCCCAAAATAAGAAACCCTGTAACCAGTTAAGATTACAGGGTTTTATTAATAATGGTGCCGAAGGCCGGAGTCGAACCGGCACGGGCTAGCCCACACGCCCCTCAAGCGTGCGCGTCTACCAATTCCACCACTTCGGCAATCAAATCATATAAAATGTTGTCTTACTGTGCTGCACCCTCTTTAGAAGGTTGCTCCTCAACAGCCGGGGTCTCCATACCCTTGTCTTCCTTAGCCAGAGGCTTGGCGACCTCCTGGACAGGTTGTTCCGCTGTCACTCCGCTCATTACAGAAGATGTGCTGGACTGGGACGACATATACGCTAATGTAACCGAGGTTAACATAAAAATTACAGCTACAGCAGTTGTAATTTTATTCAGTAACGGCAAAGGTCCTTCTGTACCAAAGAGTGACTGGCTGGACCCACCAAATGTAGCGCCTATATCCGCACCTTTACCATGCTGGAGCAATACAATGCCGACCAGAAAAAGGCTGACAACAACGTGCACAATCGTAAGTATATTCTGCATAAACCTCAACTACCAGGTTAGTTTTCAAAATTAATAATACGCCCGAACGAATCCCCGTCCAGGGCAGCACCACCAACGAGAGCACCATCTATATCAGGCTGAGCCATCAGCTCATCAACATTAGCAGGCTTAACCGAGCCACCATACAGTATTCTTGTTTGCTCGGCAATATTTTTTTCATATATTTGTCCAATAAGTTTCCTGAGATAAGCGTGAACCTCCTGCGCCTGTTCTTTGCTGGCTGTTTCTCCGGTGCCAATTGCCCAGACAGGTTCATAGGCTATGACAACTTTTCCCATATCAGCACTTTCAACACCTGCCAATCCTTTCCGGATCTGCCGTTCCAGCACAACAAAAGTTTTTTCCGCCTCTCTTTCCTCAAGGGTTTCCCCGATACAGAGGATTGTCAAAAGATCAAAGGAAAGTGCGCCCTTTACTCTTCTATTGACAAGCTCATCGGTCTCCATAAAAATCTGGCGACGTTCAGAATGTCCCACTATCGCAGCACTTCCGCCCGCGTCCTTCACCATAAGCGGTGATATTTCACCGGTGAACGCACCCTCTTTCTCCCAGCAGACATTTTGTGAACTGATAATGATACCACTCCCTTTGATGACGTGGGATACCTCATTTAACATATTACAGGGAGGGGCAAGAAGTACTTCCCGATCAGTAAATTCAGAGCATGCCTTAGCAACATCCGCCGCCAGCTGACATCCTTCAACCGTCGTCATATGCATCTTCCAGTTGCCGGCAATAAGTGCTTTTCTCATTATATTTTCTCTCCTGCTTGTGACATAATTATTGAACTCGTAAAAACTATCCCAACACCTCCACCCCCGGCAAAGTCTTACCTTCCATAAGCTGCAGAAATGCACCTCCCCCTGTAGACATATAGGAGATATTTTTCGATTCGCCCGCTTTTTTTACTGCAGCATTTGAATCCCCTCCCCCGGTTATGGAGAGAGCGTGGGAGTTGGCAACAACCTGACAAAGTACCATTGTTCCCCGTGCAAAAGCATCCATTTCAAATGCACCCATAGGCCCGTTCCACACTATTGTCCGGGCATCGTCCAGTGCCTCTTTAAACAAAATTGTCGATGCAGGGCCGATATCGAGTGCCATCCACTCTGCAGGTATATCCCGGTAGGTAACATTTTTTACTACCGCATCGGATGCAAACTTGTCAGCAACAACAAAGTCAACAGGAAGATAGAGTTTTACACCTTTCTCATCGGCAGAATCAATTAATTTTTTTGCAGTTTCGAGAAGATCATCTTCCACCAGGGACGCACCAACATCTATTCCCATGCTCTTTAAAAATGTATTGGCCATTGCACCACCAATAATCATTCGATCAACTCTGTCCAGCATATTCTCAAGAGCACCAAGCTTTGAAGACACCTTGGCGCCTCCAACCAATGCTACAAGGGGCCGCACTGGTTCGTCCATCGCTTTATGGAAATAATCCATTTCAGTTTCAAGCAGGAAACCGGCACCTTTTTCCGCTACCCTTTCAGCCACTCCTACAACAGAAGCATGGACTCTGTGAGATACTGCAAAAGCATCGTTGATATAAACATCTGCCAGACGCGCAAGTTTGTCGACAAACAGCGGATCATTATCAGTCTCTCCCTTATGAAACCGCAGGTTCTCCAGCAACACAACCTCCCCACAATTCATACTACTTACAAGTTTTTCAGTTTCCCCACCTACACAGTCTGGAGCAAGCTTCACCTCACATCCAATCAGTTCCTGCAGATGTCCGGCAACCGGTGCGAGGCTGAAGGTTTCAATCCGCTGCCCTTCAGGTCTCCCAAAATGAGAGCAGAGGATGAGTTTGCCCTTATTTGCAAGCACGTATTTAATGGTTGGTAAGGCCATGCGCATACGAATGTCATCGGTAATAACAAACTGCTCATCCATGGGAACATTGAAATCCACCCTGACAAGCACCCTTTTATCGTCAAGATCAAGGTCTCTAATTGTATTCATAATCCACCTGTCTTTGTCTTTCCCCGGAAATTCTAGTGTCTTGGAGCGAAAGTCTGCGAATATACACTTGACCTAAAGCATTTCACCCGCAACCTTTACTGTCAGGTCACCAAGCATGTTGGTGTAGCTGCCAAGTTCATTGTCATACCAGCCATAAACAACAGCCTGAGTTACGGGAACGTTTAGAACAGGGTCGGTACCGGGCACCAGACATTCTGCTTTAACCTGCTCCAGATTGACTTGAATGCTGGCTGTGCGAGTATGGGTTTCAGACCCTTCTATCACTGCCGCCGCCGCCGGCGCCCCAAGAATATCGGAAGAGACATTGTGTTTTTCAGTAAATTGAAGATAAGAATTGTTTCCTGCAAAATCCCTGTAAATACCGTTTATAGTCCCCCTCTTAATCGGACTGTCGATTTCATCCTGCAGGTTCAGAACCAGAATAATGAGAGATCCTGTAGAGGTGGGAATACGTACGGATTCTGCCATAAACCCGATAGAAGCCATTTCGGGAATAACCAGGGCAAGTGCTTTTGCTGCACCGGTTGTGGTCAGAATGATATTGTTGAGAATTGAACGATTCTTCCTGAGATCAACAGCCCCGGCCTTGGGCAGCCTGTCAAGAACCTGCTGACTTCCCGTCGCCGCATGCACGGTCACCATTGAGGCACTGAGAATCTTGTCGGCCCCAATTTTCTCCATAAGCGGTTTGATCATATACGAGAGACACGTTGTGGTACACGATGCGGCAGAAATAAGAGAGTGCTGACCTGAATCATACATTTCATCATTAATCCCCATCACCGTAGTAATTGCGTCTTCAGGCATCTCCAGACCCTTGGATTTAATTTTGAACGGAGCAGAAAGAACTACCTTTTCTGCCCCTGCCTGCATATGTCCCCGCAGGGCTCCGCCGCCCCCGTAAGAATCTGCGGTAGGATCAGTAAAGCCGCCTGTTGTATCGACCACGAGCTTAACATCGTTCCCCTGCCAGGCGATATCCTTTGGATTTCGGGCAGAACGCAAAATGGTTACCGGAACACCGTTGACTACCATGGAACCATTTTCTTCATTCAACTCCTCAATCACCCGGGGACATTTATGTCCATACAGATAGGTACCTAACCGCCCGTAGGTCGAATCTCTTTCCAGCATAGATGCCAGATCGTCAAGCCCGCAACCGACTTCCCGACCGATATTAACAACAATTCCTGAAAAATGTTTTCTCGATACATGGTGCCAGAGTGAAAGCTTTCCTATTCGTCCCAAACCGTTGATACCTAATTTCATAGCAATGCTTCTCCTTTCTTTGTAGAATGGCATGCTTGCACTGACCTTCAAACGCGTGCCTGATGCGTTGCCGAGTCAACACTTATCCCGTTTACCGGGGCCTGTATTGTTGTGACAAAACAGCCTCTTAAAACTCTCATTCACACTCATTTAGCCCATGAATTTCGATACTCCGCTTATTCACGGTACACTCGTTAAAAGATACAAAAGATTTCTAGCAGATGTCAAGCTGGATAACAACGAGATAATCACTGTCCACTGCCCAAATACCGGCACAATGCTCTCCTGTTCGACTCCAGGCAGCGCTGTTTGTCTTTCCACCTCCGACAACCCCAAGAGGAAGTATCCACACACCCTGGAGATGGTGCAGGATAACGACACCTGGGTTGGCGTCAACACCTCGAGAACAAATAAACTGGTAATTGAAGCAATAAAAAAGGGCCGAATCCTTGAGTTTTCAGAACCGGACAGAATCAAAGCCGAGGTAAAAACATCCCCGGAGAGTCGTCTCGACCTCCTTGTCACGCAGGGCGGGCAGGACACTTATGTGGAAATAAAGAACTGTTCCCTGGCAATTGATGGTTGTGCCATGTTCCCTGATGCAGTTACGGTCAGAGGAACCAAACATCTCAATGAGCTGATCAGGCTGAAAAAGAAAGGCTTCGGCAGCTGTATATTTTTCCTTGTCCAGAGAATGGATGCAGACAAATTTGCCCCGGCTGCCCATATTGATAAGGTCTACGCCAAAACAATCGAACAGGCAGCAAAGGCTGGAGTCCAGGTTCTCGTTTATCAGGCTGAAGTCAGCCCGACAGGTATACAGGTGGTGCGATCTTTACCGTATGCAATCGAGTATTCTTAGTGAAACCGGTAAGTTCGTAATTTTTTAGATCGATTCGTAAAAACTTCATGTCAGTCAATCAAATTAGCAATCCTCCCCCACCGTATTGAGGCAAAACGGTCAAGAGAGAAGAGAGGTTCTTTAATATCCCAGGACCAGTAAAGTATAAAGGCTTTGCCTAGAATATCCTTTTGATCCACAAAGCCCCAAAACCGGCTGTCATAACTGTTATCCCGGTTATCACCCATGACAAAGATCCGATCTTCCGGAACCAGGATCGGCCCCAGACTATCCCTTGGACTCGCTTTTGGATCCAGTATCGTATCAGATGCTATGTGGGCATGGGAGTCCTTAATCTGATGTCCATTAACAAACACCTTTTTGTCACGTATTTCGACAGTATCACCAGGGGTACCAATCACGCGCTTGATATAGTCAACGGAACGATCCTTTGGAAACCGAAAGACAACAACATCTCCCTGGGCAACATCTTTGAAGGGAACCATCAGAGTACCCTTAAATGGAATTTTTAAGCCGTAAATAAACTTATTCACCAATAAGTGATCACCTATCTGCAGTGTCGGCAACATAGACCCGGAGGGTATTTTAAAAGCCTGTATCACGAATGTTCTGATAAACAGGGCAAGAATAATTGCAATAACTATTGCCTCAAAATACTCTCTGAAAACAGATTTTTTTCTTCCATCTATAGACAAACTCTTACCTCTTTTCCCTTATGGCATCGCAAAAACTCTTCATCCGGAGTCTCGCAGGCTCGCTTACCTGCTTTGCCATGCTGCATATGAAGTTTTTTCCTACCACCTTTAATTATAAATTATCCTGCCACCACCACTTGCTGCCCTCACCTTTTCGCTTATCCGAAATATTACTTGATTGGCAGAACAATCTGAATTTAATACCCGACCCAAAATCCAACCAGACAAAACTACTTGAAATCATCATAAATTACAAGAAAGTTGACGAAATATCTCTTCCCTTTGACCCGCCCTTGCCTCCCTGCTCGTATAAATATTTATACCATCCCTCTTGCAGGTATAAATATTTATACACAATATAAGGAACCACTGCCAGGCAAACCAACAACATATTGTGGTACTCTACCCCAACCAGTAACTTAAGCACGAGATTAAACTCCCAATGCAATAAACATTTTTCTCTATTTGCCCTTCTCTTTTCCTTGACAAAACATTTTATTTGTGAACTAATAGACCATATGTATACGAAAAATCAGTACTTTTACTGTTTTCACTTTTTCTCCAATTTTTAGCGTTTAAACATTAAACACAATTAAAACTTATCATGAGCCTGCCGTTTATTTCCAAAAATGACCTGGTTGTCGGTGTAGATATCGGGTCTCATGCTGTTAAAATATGTCAACTTAAACAAACGGGAGGTGGATACTCCATAGTTGCTCTAGGCAGTGCCACTCTACCAGAAGGTGCAGTTGATGACGGCACACTCAATGATCCGGAAATTGTCGGCGAAGTTGTTTCAGAACTGTTCACCAATCTTAAGTTAAAAAATAAAAATGTAGGTTTTTCAATATCGGGATATTCTGTCATTGTTAAAAAGGTAAATCTTGCAGCTATGGCAGACGCCCAACTCGAAGAACATATCATGGAAGAGGCAGAGCAGTATATTCCTTTTGATATTGAAGATGTGTACCTGGATTTTCAAGATCTCAAAACCAATACCGACGGCGGTGAAAGAACAGATGTAATGCTTGTCGCCGCAAAAAAAGAAATTGTAGACGATTATCTTGAGATGATGCGAGGGCTCAATCTCAAACCTGTCATTGTTGATGTGGACGGTTTTGCCCTGGAAAACACCTACGAATACAACTACCAGAAGACTGAAAATGTAGCCCTTATAGATATTGGTGCATCGAAGATGAACATCAATATCCTGGCAAATGGCATTTCTGTTGTAGCCAGAGATATTATTGTCGGCTCCAGGCAATTAACAGAACAGATCCAAAATACGTTCGATATTGATTTTGAAGAAGCAGAAGGACTGAAGCTTGGCCATATAGCCGCTGAAGATAAACAGCAGGAGATTGCAAAAATATTTACCACGACATGTACACAGTGGGTATTGGAGATTAAAAAAGCAATTGACCTCTACCATGCCAATCATCCAGACCAGCCCCTGACTAAACTGGTTTTAAGTGGTGGTGGCGCAAAAGTCACCGGCCTGCTTGATTTCCTGGAAAAGGAAACTGAGCTTACGGTTGAACTTTTCAATCCATTTTTAAAGCTCAAATCAAAAAAGAAAAAAATTGATTCGGATTATCTCAGCAGCATAGCACCGGAAATGGCCATTGCGACAGGAATAGCTTTAAGGTCATCAAACATTTAACCATGGAAAATTGTAACAGATTTTAAAATGCTTAAAATCAATCTTCTCCCCATCAGGCAGCTTAAAAAACGAGCAAAAGCAAAGAAACAGCTCTTCTCCATTCTGTTCCTGTTTTTACTTGTTCTGGCATTACTCGCACTTGTTGGCTTTCTGCAGGCACAAAATATTGACACCCTGGAGAAACGTCTTGCCAGTCTCAATAAAGAAAAAGATTCCTACTCCGCCACTCTTAAACGAATAGATGAGCTGAAAAAGGCAAGAGCGGAACTTGAGAGAAGAACTGCTGTCATTAATAAATTGCAATCAGACTCGTCTCTTACTGTAAGGGTGATCGACGAGGTTGCAAACAATGTGGACAAAAAACGGATCTGGCTGCAATCACTGAACCAGCAGGGTTCTTCCCTTAGATTGACAGGTATTGCTCTTGACAATCAGACAGTTGCACAATTTATGGATAAGCTGAAAGCTTCTCCATTTGTCAACAATGTATCTTTGACAAATTCTTCACTGAAGGTTGTCTCGGGCAGGAACCTTAAAGCCTTTTCAATCAATTGCTCTGTAGCACATCCGAAATTACCAGAGACGGCAGAAGTAGCCGCAAAATAAAGTATATAACCTTATCACACCATTGACCGTATGAAGAAAAGTAACGGAAAACTAACAACCTTTATTGACGAACGATACATCCCCATGCGTTCAAAAATAAAGGTGGCCATTGTGTTTTTACTTGTATTAATTCCTGTGGTTATATTTTACTTTGTCTTCTTTCAGCCAAACACTGAAAAAACAAAAGACCTTGAGAGCAGAGTAGCTACTGTGCAGAAACAGCTCAGAGAGGTGAAGGCAAAGGCTGCCAATCTGGCTAAATTTGAAAAGGAACTCGAGATAGCGCAAGCTAACTTCTTTGAGAAGGCTGCTCTTCTCCCCAATGAAAAAGAAATCCCGCAACTCCTCAAAGATATTTCCAGCCTTGGTCGCACTGCAGGACTTGATTTTTTAACCTTCAAGCCACTCGCCGACATTCCAAGGGATTTTTATTCTGAGATACCTATCACAATAAACGTCCGAGGTCCTTATCACAACATGGGCTTCTTTTTTGACCAGGTCAGTAAACTCGAAAGAATTGTAACCGTATCAAATGTCAAAATGGGCTCTCCAAAGAAGGAAGCCGGAGAAATGGTTCTTAAATCTGATTGCAGATTGGTTACATATCGCTTCACGGATAAACCACTCCCCAAGCCGGAAAAAAAGTGAACTCATGAGTCGATTTATTTCATCAGATATACCTAAAACGTCACTTGTGACTATCAAGCAGGCATCACTGATCTGCTGTGCGGTGTTGTTTACCTTTCTGTCACTTACTACATCGAACGCCATTGCTGCCGGTAATGAGACATCACCTAAACCAGCAGAGCCTGTAAAAGAAGCAGAGTTTTTTGAATATCAACTTGAAGACAGAGCCGATCCTTTCGTCCCGTTTATCACGGCAAAAGCAGCAGTCAGCTCCATTAACATGGATGAAATCATAGAAAAGAACATCCCTTTAGCCGGGATGCAGCTTTTTGAACCGGGTCAACTCACTCTGGTTGCACTTCTAAAAAGCGGCCAGGAAGACATGGCGATGGTTCAGGATTTTACCGGAAAGGGTTATATGCTCACGGAAGGGATAAAGATAGGAAGAAGGGGTGTTGTAAAAGACATTACTTCAAAGACTGTGATCATAGAAGAAACTGCAGAAACTCGGGCAGGGAAAAAAATTATCACTGAAGTAGTGATGCTATTAAAGAAAGAAGGAGAAGAGTAAAAAATGCATAAAGAGCCAGCCAAATATTCTGTGGCCATTTTCTGCGCATTTTGGATTTTGTCCACACTTGTTTTCAGTACTGCGAAAGCCGAGGACAGTGTTACATACCAGATTACCGACATCAAATCCACGTTGTCTGATAAGGCACTTCACTACACAGTTTCAGGAAATTCTATACCGGCCTATACGGTTTCGGAGAGGTTCTCACCATTCCGGGCTGTAATAGACATCGCCGGAGGTATCTTTGCAGACAACATCTCCCAGCCGGCAAAAGCGATACCAGTAAATGATTTCGCTACACTGTCGCTATCAGAGGTGAAGGATAAAGATCCCGCGATCCTGCGGTTTGAGTTTACCGTAGCGGAAAGTCACGACTATTCTGTTACAAGAAACGGCCAGAATATTGATATCAAAATCGTGCCTGCAGGAGACAAAAAATCTGCCGGCCTGGCTTCAGCCTCACAGCAGAGATCCCTTACTGATTTTCAAGTCGCCAAAACTCCGCACACCACCACAGTAATTATTGCATCCAACTCTGCAATAGAAGATTACACTGTTGATAAGGTTGCCGGCAGTTCTAACCGTCATCCTCGAATGTTTATAGACATAGAAGATATCAATATCAGCGAATTAGTAAGAGAAAAACATATTGGCACTTCTGTTGAAAAGATTCGCGTTGCCCCAAAAGGCAGTGGTGCAAGAATTGTTTTCGATTCCAAATCAGATAAGCTTTTTCGCTATACAGTTGCCCCATCGCCGGGTGGCCTCACTGTGGTCATTGATGAGAGTGGCGCCAAGGCTTCAAAACAAAAGAGCAGTGCAAAATCTGATGCTACCCTGGATTCTCTGATCGGCTCCTCGGAAGCACAGTCGAAAGCCCAGGCAGCGGGCAAAGGTACTCCCAGTGCCATGGATGCAAAGGTCGCCTCCTTAAGTGATAATTTCTCTTTCTCCGGCTATAAAAAGCAGCGTATCAGCGTAGATTTTTATAAAATTGACATCCATAACGTTTTCCGACTCTTCAGGCAAATTACTGACTTAAACATCATTGTGGATGAGGGCGTTTCAGGCACTCTGACCCTGGCCCTTACCGATGTACCATGGGATTTTGCTCTCGATATCATCCTCAATTTAGCAAATCTAAAAAAAGAGGAACGATTCAATACCATAGTGATTTATCCCAAGAAGAAAGCATTTGCCTGGCCAACAAGAGCCGAGGATAACCTTTCGTTTGAAGCTGATATAGAGGTGATAGAACAAGAATCTCTGATTGTTGAACAGGCGGAAAACCAACCCAAAGAAATCATGCAGGCCAAAGATTATATGGTAAAGGCCCAGAACCTTATGAAAAGAGAAGAGTATGAAGACGCTGCTCTCCTTTACAGTAAAGCTTCAGAACTCTGGCCCGATAACAGTGAATTATTGAACAGGTTGTCCACACTTTACCTGGTACATTTGGGTATGAACGCCAAGGCTGTTCACTATGCTCGTGAAAACTTGAAACTTGATAAGAGAAATAGTCGCGCGGCTCTCTATGCTGCCATCGGTTCTGCAAATATGCAGAGAATACCTGACGCATCTGAATATTTTGCCCATAGTATCAGTGATTCTCCACCCATGAAAGAAGCTCTAATCAGTTATGCCGCTTTCAGTGAAAACAACGGCCAGAACGAGGCAGCCCTTAAGCTCATAAACAAGTATCACTCCTTTTACCCGGAAACCGTTGATACGATGATAGCCAAAGCGAGAGTTCTTGATAAGCTCGACCGTAAAGAAGATGCGAAGCAACAGTACCTGGCTCTTCTTGGTTCCGGGTTCCAATTACGTCCCGATCTAAAAAAATATATTATAAGTCGTGTTGCAGTTAAATAATCAGCAATAAATTGATCATCTATAACCTGAGTTTATTTTAAAATTTTTGTCCAAGAGGTTTTTATGAAGTCCATAAAAAGCATAGCGTTTGTAAGTAGCCTCTTACTACTTTCACTTTTTCTTGCTTCCTGCGTAACAGAGAGTCCGCCTGAGCAGAAAAAAGCGCAGGCAACCAGTGAGCAAATGCAGCCCCAGTCTTCTGACAGCGCTGAAATTGTACCACCACCTGCAATTCCTGCAGCCCCTGCCACTTTGCCGGTTCGCTACCAGACAGCCTCGTATCTTGTTGACGAGGAAGCGCAGAAAGATTTTGCTATGCCTGAGGAGAGCAAACTCAAGGTAGGAGCTCGAATCACATCTACCCGTGGACCGCAGCCACTGTGGGATATATTCAAGCGGTTGGCTGCTCTTAAGGGAATGAACGTCTCCTGGGCCAGTGATGTTGACCGAAATGTACTGGTTGATGTGGATATTAATGCGGATGACGATTTTTATGAAGCGATCGACAATATGCTCCGACAGGTCGATTTTTTTCATGAAATGCAAGGTAATACCATAATTGTTAAGTATAGGGAAACAAGGCAGTTTCAGATTGCCATGCCCTTTATTAAATCCAACTATACAACCGGCACCGGTGGAAATGTTTTAGGAAATTCTGAGATATCCACCAATGTAGACGGAACAATTGAGCTGAAAAGTAAAGATAACGAGTTTGATCTCTGGGACAATATCCAATTCAACCTCGATACTATTATGGATGTCTGGTCAGTTCGTCAGGGTCAAGTAGCTGCTACGCAAGCTGCTATTGCTGATGATTCGGCAGCAGCTGGCGGAGACGCTGCCAGTGTGCCCCCTCCAGCGGCGACCTCAAAAGGGACTTCCAAGGGGGAAGCATTCTATATTATTGATAAACCGGTTGGTCTTATCACCGTGACTGCACCCCGACCACTCCTTGCCAAAATGGATGAATATTTCACCTCTCTGAAAAAGCACCTCTATCAGCAGATTTCCATTGAGGCAAAGATAATTGAAGTGCAGCTGCGAGAGGCCTCATCTATTGGTATCAACTGGTCAAATGTGCTGAAGGATTTCAACCTCCGTGGAGTAGCTGAATTCGGAACGGGTGGATTGTTAGGCCAGGTTTATCCCACTTCTGCCTATAGGGACGATAATGTCATAGGAGACACCGGGAATTCCGGCAATTTCGTGGCAAGTATTTCCATGGCTGCCGCTAGTTTTGATGTCTTTCTCAATGCCTTGAACGAAGAGGGTGACACCAAAATCCTTTCTAACCCTAAATTGAGTGTCATGAACGGTCAGCCTGCCCTTATTACTGTAGGGCGCAACGTCACATATATTGATTCAATCACCGCTGATCGTTCCACCGGCAACGTTGGCGGAGATCTCATTACCTACACAGCTGAGACAGAACGGATTTTATCAGGTATAGGCATGGCTTTAACCGCAACCATCTTAGGTGATGACGAGATCATTATGAACCTCGTGCCTATCACCTCCGAACTAGAGGAACCCATAGAATATAAAACCCTGGGAAGTGATGGCGGGGAAATCGGCCTGCCCATTGTCAGAGTCAGGGAGATGAGTACTACAGTGAAGGTAAAAGATGGTGAAATGCTCGTTATCGGCGGGCTAATAAGCGATGTCCAAGATAATAAAGGTGAGTTTGCTCCTATTCTCGGAGATATTCCACTCCTCAGGTATCTGTTTGGCTACGAAGAAAAAGAACATTTAAAACGCGAACTCATAATTCTCTTAAGGCCTCGCATAATCTAACTTAATGCATGCATTCTATAATTATCAGTAGGGAGATCAACATGAACAGGCTGAAATATCTCGGCATTACCATTTTGGCATTATTTTTGGCAGGTTGCGGGCAAACTGTTGTAGAAACATTAAAGGTCACTGAAGGACCTTCACGCTATGCCCCCGGTAGTGGCAAAAGCATTGTTATTCTGCCCTTTGCTGATTATTCCGAGGGTAATATTGAATCAGCGTATAGAAGAAATTTGACCATTACTGAAAGCCTGGCAGACCGGCTGACAATCAATGGTTTCGGCCTGAGTGTTCAAGAAGATGTTTTTTCATACCTGGTCGATCAAGGTGTTATTAGCCTGTCTTCCTACGATAATCACGCTAACAGTACACTCACCACTGAACTTTCCAATGATTGGTCAAGCGTTATGAAAGGTGAGATCCAGCGTTATCTCGACGAAATGGAAAGCGAATCCAAGGGCAGTGCACTCTCCAGTGCCGGGGCTCATGGACTGACGACAAAAGAGTTAGCCAAGATCGGTCGCCATTTCAATGCCGACTATATCATGCGTGGGCGTATTCTTGAATATAAGACCAGGCAGGATCCCTCATGGGAACCGTGGAAGAGAGGATTAATCCCATTTATCAACGGTGGTCTCAATAGAATAGTGTTCGGCTTTGCCGACTCAGACGAATATGACGAACGCAATGAAGGACTGACCGGCGGCTGGCTGGCTGGATTGACAGCGTATGGCATTACCGGTGAACTTGTAGACTCACTTATCTGGGGCGCTGTCGGCTATGGAATGGGTACAGTTTCCCATACAAGCGCTGGCAATGCAGACCAGGCTGCAGTACAGATGCGTGTGTGGGTGCAGGATGCTGCCACGGGTGACGTTGTCTGGACAAACAGAATTCGCGTGCTTGTCTCGCCGGAATCATATTTTGCTGACACTCAATATGACGCTCTTTTTAATACAGCGATTGAAAAAGGTGTTACAACTCTGATAGACAATTTTGTAACCTACGCATACGATTTGTAAATTAAGTCATTTCATTTACTAAAATGAAAAGGAGCAGTGCTGTTTAGCACTGCTCCTTTTTTTATTGCTGTTGCTTTCTCAACTCTCAGTTCTGCGGTTCTTCCTTTTTCTTCTGGGCGTTTTGGTAAAGAGCCATGAAGTTTACAGGCTCCATCAGAAATGGTGCAAACCCTCCATCTGTTGAAACCTGGCTGACAATCTGTCTGGTGAAAGGAAAGAGCAAGGTCGGGCAATCCACGCCCAAAATCATCTGGATATGCTCTTCAGGGATATTCTTCAGCAGGAAGACTCCGGCATGCTCGATCTCAAGAATAAACATGACCTTATCATCATCTTTGGTTGAAATTTTGGCAGTAATCTGAAGCAGGACTTCCCAGTGATCATCGTCAATTTTCTTATTATTAAGCTGCAGATTGACTTCAACTGCAGGCTCCTGCTTTTGTTGTATAAGATATACCCCGGGAGCATTTGGATTCTCAAAAGATAAATCCTTGGTATACATCTTCTGCATACGAAAAATCGGTTTTTCCTGGGTCTCTTCTTTTTTTTCTGCCATAGTATTCCTCTAAAATTTTATTGGTTATCCTTGATGAATTCGCAACAACGACAACACTCTGTAGGAGCCCAGCCCCTGGGCGATTAAATCGGCGTTTGCTATAGAGCAACAATCGCCCGGGGGCCGGGCTCCTACGCATGTCTTTTGGTGTGGCTGAGTTTCGTACGTAATCAAAATAAAATTAATCTGCGCGCTATTAGAACGTACTTATACAAATGAGGCAAGTATTACCAGGGAGTTCATATAACTTTATTGTTCCAACACCTTGCCAAGAAATTTACCTGTATACGACTCTTCCACTGTAGCAATTTTTTCCGGAGTGCCTGAG
>MAXH01000123.1 GCA_001750925.1 Desulfobulbaceae bacterium S3730MH12 | reverse complement strand
GATGCCGCTGCAGAAAGCAGGCGCTCATATCTATACTAATCTCGATCAGAATCTGCAGCGAAAGGCGGTGGATGCTGTGCGGAAAGGGGTGAAGAGCTCTCTTTTAAGGCAGAGAGCGTCGGGCGGGAAAAAGAAAAATGCACCCCAGGGGGCGCTGGTCTGCCTTGAGATTTCAACAGCAAAGGTTCGTGGCCTTGTGGGTGGTACCGATTTTAAAAAATCACCATTTGACAGGGCGACCCAGGCACGAAGGCCTGCGGGTTCAACTTTTAAACCCTTTGTTTATGCCGCAGCTATGAAAGAGGGCTGGTCTCCCGAGACCATAATTGCTGATTCTCCGTTCACCATGACTGGTAAAGATGGTAAGCCGTGGCAGCCTAGGAACTATTCCGGTACTTACCACGGACCGTCCACTCTGCGCAATGCCCTGGTTCACTCCTATAATGCTGCAACTGTACGACTTATGCAGAAGGTCGGGGTGAAAGACGTTGTTTCACTTGCCGGGAGAGCCGGTATAATGTCACCAATGGATCCCAACCTTTCACTCGCCCTGGGAGCTACAGACGTGTCTCTTTTGGAAATGACTACTGCATACTCCATATTTGCCGGCAATGGCACCAGTTATCCCCCTTCCTTTATTGATAAAATTATATCACCGGATGGCACTGTTCATCGCTTCTCGGATAAATGGCAGCGCAAAAAGGTTCTTAAAACAAAGGAGCTGCACCAGATGCAGTCAATGCTTAGTGATGTTGTAAGCAGTGGAACAGGAAAACGGGTTCGTGATGTCCCGGGGGTAAGGGGGGGGAAAACAGGTACTTCCAATGATAATCGTGATGCCTGGTTTATCGGTTATGATAACCGTTATACAACAGGTGTCTGGCTGGGCAATGATCGTAATCAGAGCCTTGGCAAAAGTGAGAGTGGTGGGACGGCAGCCGCACCTGTCTGGCGGGATTTTATGCTCTCTTTAAAGAAAAAATGATTTCAAGACCCAACACTAACCAAATATTCCCTTCAGGGTGAAAAAGAAGAGCATTGCCATGATTGCACCGGCAGGCAATGTTACGACCCAGGAAATCACAATATTAAGTACAACGCGAAGATCCAGGGCCCCAACGCCTCGGGCCAGACCCACCCCAAGGACTGAGCCGACAAGGATATGGGTAGTGGAGACAGGAAGACCGGTTCGGGAGGCGATAACAACAGTGGTTGCAGCGGCAAGTTCTGCACAGAAACCACGGGACGGTGTCAACTCGGTTATTTTTTTTCCCACGGTCAGCATTACTCTGTAGCCAAGGGTTATCAAGCCAAGCACTATGCCGAAACCACCCAGCAGCAGAATCCAGACGGGAAGATCGGACTCCTGCATCACTTCACCCCCTGAACTGACAATACTGTAGACTGCAGCCAAAGGCCCGATACCGTTGGCAACATCATTTGATCCGTGGGCAAAGGCCATGGAGCAGGCGGTAAAAAGCATCATTGGAGTAAAAACTTTTTCCACACTTGCATAGCTGAATTCCCGATTTGCGCTGGCATCCTCTTTAATATTCCTGATAAAATAGTAACCGATAGCAGCGGTAAGCAGTCCGAAGAGGATGGCAAAACCAAAGCTGCCGGTAGTTGTCAGGTTTATGTTAAGGTGTTTCAGCCCTTTAAACATTGTAACCAGGGAGATTATAAATCCTACCAGAAAGATATATACGGGAGCGTACTTTTTTGCATTTTTCAGCGGGTCGTCTGTATTGAAAATGAGCTTTCTGGTACTCATGACCAGGAGAAAGGCGATTGTGCCACCTACTACCGGGGAGATTATCCAGCTGATGACAACACTGCCGACTTTACCCCATTTAACGGCCTCTGGTCCGATACCGACAATGGCAAAACCTATGAGCGCCCCTATGATGGAGTGGGTGGTGGAAACAGGCCATCCTTTGGTGGATGCAATCATAAGCCAGACAGCAGCAGCAAGCAGTGAGGCCAGCATGCCGTAGACCAGAATTTCAGGGTTGTTTATAATATTGCTTGGATCAATAATTCCTTTCCTGATTGTTTTGGTTACGTGTCCACCGGCAAGTAATGCACCTAAAAATTCAAAGATAATGGCAATAATGATAGCCTGTTTTACCGATACAGCACCTGCGCCCACTGAAGTACCCATCGCATTGGCAAGATCATTTGCGCCTATCCCCCATGTCATATAGAGGCCGAAAATTATCGCAAGAATGATCATGATTGTGCCGTATGAAGCTATGATTTCCATCCGCGTATCCTTTTTATTTAGACAGGAAAAGCAAAAAACGATCGGCCAGGTCTTCGCACTGATCAGAGATTCGACCGAGAAGATCGATAATTTCATACCAGAATATGACAGAAACCGGGTCGAGTTCACTCTCTACACTGAAAAGGGCCCTTCTGGTTCGGTGCATGATTGCATCAATGTTATGCTCACTCCGGCGGACTCCTGCTATCATTTCTGAGGTTATGTCGAGTTCTCGTCCTCCAAAACCGACTTCAAGGAGTTCATCAAGTCGCTCTATCATTTCCTTGGCTTCAGAAGAGATTTCCATGGTTCCTTCAAGCAGTTCGTCAAGCAGTTCTTTGAGTGCCTCCGGCACATCCATATCCCTATAGGTGAGAATCTTGCCTATTTCCTCTGCTGTATCTGCTATATGATCCTGGTCGCCGATAAGGCTGAGGAGGTCTTTACGATCGACAGGAAGAAAAAGAGATTTCGGCATGCTCAGCCTGAAGGTGGATTTCAGTTTATCTGCATCGGTTTCAAGATTTTTGATCTGTTCTGCTATTTCAAAGACCTGCTGTTTATCTTTTCTATAAAGTGCATCAAAAAGAACCGGGATCAGGCAAATGCAGGAAAAAACAACCCTCATATGCTCCTGGATTGGTTTGAAAGGGGAGCCGCGCAGGAGCCCGGAAAGTGAGCTTTTTGGTGAAAATACCATACTTTTAAACCTCCTCAGTATAAGTTTAAGAAAAAATACACCAGGAAAATAGGGCAATCAAGTTGATTGTTCAAGTTACCTGTATTTGTGGAAAAGTACACGCATTATAGCCAACTAATTTCAGGGTGCAAGGTGTCAAGTGAGTTTATTGATAAGCTTTGTCAGTGGTTCTGTCGGGAAACTGATCGGGATGAGTTTTTTGTCAAGTTCAATAAAAAGACTTGGTCCCTCTGTATGGGCGGAATAGATAATATGGTGGTTTTTAATGGTACCTACATTTTTCCATACGCTGCCGAAGGGGTCAAGGGGGCTATGACCGACTATAAGAACTGTTTTCTTCGGTAAATCAAGACTTTTCCGAAATTTTTTGACATCACCTTTGGAATACCCTTTCGGATAATGGGGGCGTTGAAGTCTGGTGGTAATCAGCTCATCAGCCAGGTTCGGGTTATCCTCAATGTTAATGATATCCTTTTTTGTGATTTTTTTACGAGGAGGGCCGGCGTGGCAGGCAATAAAGTATTTTGAAATAACAACAAGGGGCAGGGAAGAGTAGAATTTTTCCATTTCATTGACATATTCATAGCCACGAAGTTCAAGGAGCTCCTGTTTGAGCAGTGCTCCTTGTGGGATGCCGTTTTTGCTTACGGTGGGAGAAAAACTATCATGGTTTCCCCTGATATAGTAGAAATTGGATGGAAATCGCAATTTAAGCTGGAAAAGCAAATCCATCATCAGGATTGAACTGTCAAAGTCCTCCATCTCATTAGCTGCCTCTGAATGCACTGCATCTCCAAGGATTAAGAGAGTAGCTGTTTTCAGTCTGAGACAGTCAAGGAGGCAGTTCTCAGTGAGAATCTTCAGGAGATTATCTACTTGTGCATGGAGATCTCCAACAATAACGGCGGTTGTTTTTCCGGAAAGCTCGACTAATCCTCCAGCTCTGTCATGGCGGTTTTCGGGGCGGTTGGGGTTATCTAAGAGAGCCAGGTTGACGTCTTTCAGTAATTGTAAAGCAGCATCTTTGGGAAGGATACGGATCGGCCCGCCGAACAACTCGCGTAATTTAAGCAATGAATGATACCTGCTCGATTGCATGCGTTCACGGTAATCAAGATTGTCAAGTCGGACAATCTTCACCTCGGCATCAATGTCCAGGGGGGTTATGACAAGATCTCCTTTCCTGTTGGTGACGCTGACATGGCGTTTGGATACACTTTTGGGAAAATCAAAGAGGTCACTGTATTCCTGATTTCCCCTGCCGATGATAACCGTCTCCCCCAGACGTATCCTTGCAAATCCGCTAATCTGTTTGGTTGAACATGTCTGTTCAGTATTGATAATCCAGTTTTTTTTGAGAGCCTTTTTTTTCACTCCGAGAGGAATTTCCGGATGAAAACGCAGTCCCGTAGACCCAAGAATGAGCTCGAATGTCTTGCCGTCGTGGGCGATCCTGCATGATCCTTTTATTTCCTGTTCTTCATGAGTAACAGTGAGCCAGTGGATGGGGTAGCGACGGAGAAAAAGCCACTTCCATCCTGCAAGATTTTTTAGACTGGGGCTGTCATGTTTCTTATTGAAAGCCCACTGAGGAACATTGGATATACCTTTTTCAGCTATTCTCATGGGTGGGTTGTTTAACCCTTGGCGAATATAGACATTGAGTCCGGCGCGATGCAGGTAGAGGGCGATCTCCTGATAGACGGCAGTCTGTTGTTCAACCATCTCCAATGACAAATTTTCATCTACAGGGAAGTAACCTTCGTTTTGACGATTACGTCGTTGTTTGAAGATGATCGAGGGCTTTGGGATGAGAAATTCAAAAATATAACGATTTTTCCAGGTGGAATGGAAAAGCAGGTCTTTATCGGGTGGTATTCGGATGCGTGATGGTTCGAGTACAGGTGGAGGGGATGCTTCAAGCCATTCTTTATCAAATACAGTTAACGCTTCTGAGAAATCTTTAAAAGGAAGAGCCAGGTGGACTTCTCTGGGTCTGTAGAGAAGAGTCTGATCTTTCCACCACCTTTTTTTGGTAAGATCAAGATAGCCTTCATTGGGCCAGCCGCGGATCTGCTCGATATAGTGTGACTTGCCGGCTCCTGGTGGTCCGGTCACAATGAGTTGAAGGAACTCAAGGCCTATGGGAAGTTCAATCCCGCGAATGTTTTGAACTTCTTTGATGGGTTTGAGGATTTTTTTTAAGGGGTCATCCATCTATGAACCTCGCCTGCACCAAATTGAGGGGCTAACTCCGATGTACTAACCCGAATAAATCGGAATTTTAGAATGCTTGGATAAGTGCCATGAAAGTATCTTCGACAATATATTTTTAAACGACCTTCCTCTATTTCTTGTTTTATATTACAGAAGTTCTGGAATAAGGCACTAAAAGGCATTCATGGTCCAGATACCGCAGGGACAGGTATCTGCACAAAAACCGCAGGCGATACACTTTGTATCATCTGAGATATATTCATAACCGTTTTCAGAGCCAGGCTGACCACTTTGCAGGAAGTTGGCTTCGAGGTCACGGCGACTGATAGCCCCGGTGGGGCAGATTGTCTCACAGAGATGGCAGTCTCGGCAGGCAGCACATGAGAGGCACCGATCAGCCTGGTTTTGTTCCGTGGTGCCAATTTCTTCAGGCACATAGTGGGTGATGGTCAGTGCCTGCTGTGGGATCACCTCTTTTTCAAACGGCTTCCAGTCAACACCTTTGCAGGTTGCTATAATATATTCGGCGGCAGTTTTACCGGCTCCAAGGGCATTGGTGGCAAGGCCGGGCTTTTCCACATCACCGACAGCGAGAACCTTGCCATTTGAGGTTACATGGGCCTTGTCGGTGGTTATCCAGGCAGCTCCGCCTACAGTAATAGTTTCTACGGTTTCAGGTAAGAAGGAGAGGGCCGGGACATCACCAATTGAAATGATAACTGTCTGGGCAGGGATCAAATCACCATCTTTGGTGACAAGTCCTTCGCCGGTGACTTTTTCAGTAATTACCGGCCATCTGAATTGTGCTCCCAGTGCTTCTGCAGCCTCTTTTTCCTGACCAAAGGCAAGCGGTTTCTGGATGTCTATCAGCGTGACTTGTTCTGCACCAAGCCGATAAGCCTCACAGGCGACATCACAGCCGACATTACCGGCTCCAATGACTATCACCTCTTTACCCACCTCCATGGGAGAATCACTTTTGGCAGCTTTGAGGAAATCGAGTGCGGTGATCACCTTTTCATTTCCGGGAAAGGGGATTCTGCGTGGTTCATGGGTGCCTACAGCAATCACAACATAGTCATATTCTTTCTGGAGTTCGGTGAACTTCTCAGTTGTCATTGCAACGTCTAGATTAATCTTGATGTTTGGTGTATTTAAAAAACGTTTAATCTCCTGATCCCAGATCGCCTGGGAAAGTCGTTCCCAGGGAATGACCTGCGCTAGTTTTCCACCTATCTGGCTGTCCTGCTCAAAAATATCAGCCTGAATTCCGTTAAGCGCCAGTTGCCAGGCAACATTCATACCCGCAGGACCTCCGCCGATAATGGCAACTTTTTTGCCGAGGGGGTCTGTCGGTACAGGAGCTTTAATGTTGTTTACTGATTGACCGAGAACCTGTACATCAATGGAATCGTCAACACCCTGCCTGGAACAATTGTCCATGCAGAGGTTAGGGCATACTGCGCCGCAGACTGAGGCGGGTAGAGGGGTGTAGCGAAGAAGCATTTCATATGCCTCATCTATGTGCCCCTCTCGGATTAGACGCAACCTGTCAACAGTGGGAATATGTATGGGACAGTAATAAGTACAGGGTGCTGCAGATTCGCAGTTTGCCCAGTAAGGTTTTTTGCGGCGAAATTCTCCGGTGGCAATAGTGTCAATCAATGAGCGGTCAAGCCCGGGTGCAAGATCTCTAAGAGGGTCTCCACCAAATGCCTTGTTCCAGTGATTGTTGCGGAACTCTGCCATCGGCATGGGGCCCGACCACATCAACGCCCTTTCTTGGGGGGTGACTGTCAGCAGCATATGCCACTCTTCTCTGACGCTCAATGATTTGAGGAGATCCGGGCGATTAATTCTTTTCAGAAAGCCAGCCATGTTTTTCTGGAGCCATTGCCACTGGCTGTCGTCCGGGTCGGCAAGTTTGGCATTGGTTTCAGGAAAGGAGTTATCTATATCCCCGCGGAAATAAATGGTTCCGCCAACCATGCCTACACAGGGGCGATATCCAAGAACATTATCCGGGTTTTTTGCGTCTATGCCGCAGACAATCCCAATTCCTCCGCAGTTAAACTCAGCAAAGGAGTCTCCGGTTGAACCAAGAACCCAAAGTTCCGGTTTTTCATAATCCGGATTCCATTTGGTCATGGTCAGACCACGGGCACCGATTGATCCGGCGATAAACACCTTGCCGTTTGCCATGGCATTGCAGGCACCGTTCGTGGCATCACCTAAGACGGTAATTTCTGCGCCGATATTGAGATATCCAACATCGTCGGAGGTAGCCCCCTCACAGGTAATGACAGTCCCAGGCATCCCCATGCAGCCGAGTCGCTGCCCGGAAGGGCCCTTGACTGTCAGGTTCAGTCCACCTTCCCGCTCCAGTCTTATACCGATATTATGCTGACCATAGGATTCCAGAATAAGATCTGGTGATGATTTCGCAGATTGGCGTACCAGCTTCTCAAAGTCCATTGAGTTGACCCGGCTGCCATTTTCATTGAGACCCTTTACAACAGTAGTAGTCACTGCAAACTCCTTCTATCAGATGGGAAAACCATTGTCGATTTTTCTTCCATTTTTGTTGTATAGCACTGGATCAGCAGACGTATTTGATCTCAAGCCTTTCTGCTACATCTTTATCAGCAATTCCCAGGGCATCAGACATACCAATGGGTAAACTCTGGGATCTTCCCAGGGGGGCCATTATTTTCTTTACTTCGGTTCTGATGGACATGAATGTGTCGGCAACTCTCTCAGCCACCAGATCCGGATCAAGTCTTCTGTACAGTTTGGGGTTCTGGCTGGTGATACCTTTAGGACAGATGCCGACATTGCAGACATTGCAGCGATTTTTCTCGTTACCAAGGCATCCGGCTGTCGCCTGCATGATATATTTTCCGATATGAACTCCGGAGGCCCCGAGCATGATTAGAGCCATACCGTTTTGGGCAACATTACCGTTCTTGCCAATCCCACCGGCTGCAAAAATCGGTATTTCGTTCTGCATACCCTGTGCCGCAAGATCCAGATAGCATTCACGAATACATGAGGCTATGGGGTGTCCGGTCGCATCCAGAGAAACATTATATGCAGCACCTGTTCCACCATCTATACCATCTATCATCAATCCGGCAGCATAGGGATTACGTACAAGATTATTCAAAACTGATTTTGCCGATGTAGATGCAGAAATCTTCGGGTATACCGGAACCTTATGATTGAAGGCTGTGGAAAGTGTCTGGATCATTTTCATTACACTTTCTTCGATGGAATAAAGAGTCTGGTGAACAGGGGGAGACGGCAGGTCGACCCCTTCCGGAACCCCACGCAGTCGTGCGATGAGTTTGGAGACCTTGTACCACATGAGAAGACCTCCATCACCGGGTTTTGCCCCCTGACCATATTTGATTTCAATGGCTGCAGGGTCGCACTGCATCTCTGGAATAGCCCGGATTATTTCGTCCCAGCCGAAATATCCGGAAGCTATCTGGAGGATGATATACTTGAGATAGGGACTTCTTAAAACCCATGGCGGGCAGCCGCCTTCTCCGGTACACATAACTACCGGGATCCCCAGCACTTCATTACAGTAGGCAACGCCCTGGAGTAGACCAAGCCACATATTTGGCGAGAGGGCGCCAAAGGACATGGAGCCGATAACAAAAGGGAAGATTTCCCTTGTGGGGGGAATCCAGCCCCCGTTTATTTTGCGATCAAGATAATCTTCAGGTGAGAGTACCCGGCCGAGGGTAGTAGTTAGGGAAAACTCATGCCTGCCGGCATCAAGGGCGGGATCTGTCAGCATGGAGATCCGGTTAAATATGATTTGGTCAAGAAGGGTTCTTCCCTGAATGTTTCTACGTCCGCCACGTTTGTTGGGTTCACCCTTCTGATTTTCGAAAAACAGTGTACGGTTCTCATTTGTCCCCGGCACAGCAATAATAGCATCATTGGGGCAGACCATGGAGCACATACCGCACCCTATGCAACTATTGGCCTTAGTAGTCCGCTGCCGAATACCGGTGAAATTACGGTAGTTGCTGCCTCTTTTTTTACTGAATACATCAAGTTTGGGCACACGCTGTCGCATATGAGACAGATGGATCGATTCTTTGGGGCAAACTGATGTACATTGCCCACAGAGAGTACACCTGTCTTCACGGTGTTCAATGATCCAGGGCAAATCGCTGTAAGTCAGGCTGCCTGGGGTAACGGAAATGGATCGTGTTGAGACCATATTGTCAATTCCTTTCTATCTGGCGGAACAATTACTGTATGTTCACGCATTGGCTGAAAATCGAGTGTTGGATCACGGTCAGGGATCATGGCGTCGACGCCGCAAATTTCAGAAGCTATGGCCCATGTACCCTCATGTCCACCGACTATTGCCGGACGGAGTTTTTTCTGATCCATGACCAGCAGACAGGTTTCATCAGGGAGGGTACCAATCACTGCATTGGGGCCGTCGATGATAAGCCGTCTACAAACATCTCGTAACCCCTTCAGGAAATCGCCCTGAGGGTGTTTGTCAAGTTCAGCAGTACTGAGTGGAGTAATAATGTGTTTGTATGCTTCAAGGGGAAGTTTAAGTTGTTTGAGAGTGTAGTGGAGTATGTGGGCAAAGACTTCACTGTCACTGTGATACCCGACATATCCCGGGTATTTTTTACCAACCAGCCATTCTTTAATGGGAACAAATGCGGTGTTTTCACCATTAGTCATTGTGGCAATTCCCTGGATGAAGAAAGGATGGCAGGCATAGAGGTTGATGCCGTAATTTGTATTTTGCCTTCCCTGGGCCATACAGACCCTGGATTTAATCTGGCCATCATGGAGACAGAGGGCGTCGCCGATCTGCATGGGCCAGCCAACTTCCTTTATCATGACAACGTCGGGCCAGAAGGAGAATATTGTTAAATCATTGTTCTCTTCTCCGATTTTTCTTAAAGCGAGACGGGTTTTCATCATCTCCTCTCCTCTTTCCTCCGTGCTTTTATCTCTGAACCTCTCAGGCATACGGTAGGCACGTAGAAAATATCGAAAGCGGTCTTCAGCCTCAATAAGGTTTGGACCCATGTGGTAGCGATGATCATATTTCAGTTCGTAACCACGGTCCTCCATGTAGCTTGTAAGATGCTGCCATGCTTTTTCTGTATGCGCGATACCTGATAGAATAGGAAATCTGGGGTTATATTTAAAATCCTCAAATTCAATGCCACGAAGCAGCAGGCCAAGACCTGAACCATCATATCCTTCCTTCATGGCCTCCATTGCTGTGAGAACTTCATACGGAGAAAATGTTTCATTGGAGGTTTTCAGGGCTAAACGACACATGCATCTCTCCCGAGTTAATTAAAAGAAAATTGCCTGAAGGCGAGGATAAAGGCGTCGATCTGATGTAAATCGGGTGGAAAATCCTGCCGGACAAATAAAGACAAAAAAGTACAACTGAGCCGCTTTTTTTAAACAATTCTTACAAAAAAGTCAAGAATTCAGTTTGGCCTCGCGACCCCATTGATGTGGGTATAATATCTCAGGTAGACAACAGGACTGCAGGATCGATTGTAAATGAGTGGAGAGTTACTTCAGAATATTATTTATCTTGCCAAGGTTTTTTACCTGGTCAATTTTTTCTTTAACTTCGGTAGCTTCTTTGATTCCGGGAATGTCATTTATGATCTCTTTCCCTTCTTCCTCTGCTCCGTCAATTCCTTTTTTAAAAGAAGTCAGGGCCTTACCAAGACCCGACCCAATTTCGGGAAGTTTTTTACCGCCAAAAACGAGAAAAGCAATCCCTAAAATTACTATTAATTCCGGGGTTCCAAGTCCAAACATTATATTACCTCCTATGATTGGTGAGGATAGAGTATTCTCTTTATCTAGGCTTTGTTGTCCGGGTTTTCTTCTTCACTATCAATTTTTTTCGGCTTTTCCTCTTTCTTGGTTGCGTCTTTGAAATTTTTGATACCTTTGCCGATGCCTGATCCGATTTCGGGAAGTTTACCAGCGCCAAAAATAATTACAATAATAACCAGAATTACGATGAGTTCCGGCATTCCAAGTCCAAACATAAAATTACCTCACCAAAATAACAGTCAGTTCACGGGAATCAAATTGGTTAGTGATTACCGCTGGTTTTTGTGCAAGTGACATTAGAGCAGTCTGTAAATAAAGTCAAGGCTGACGTTGTTGTGGGCAAGATGTCTGCTAGTCTCCCGTTGGTTTTTGAAGAGCATGTCGGGATATATATTGTCGAATATCTTTACTGCTGGCATCCATGATTTCACACCTTGATGGGGCTTCCAGAATTCCAGCAAGGACGTCGCTTGAAGGAGGCTGAGTGCCTATAGCCTTTTCAACTACTTCACTGAATTTTGCGGGATGAGCTGTTGCCAGGCAGACCATGGGGATACCTGCAGTTTTTAGTTTTTCAGCTACATTGACACCCACTGCAGTGTGGGGGTCAAGGATATAATCGTGTTCTTTATAGAACCGTGAGATAGTGTCGGAAATCTCCTCATTCGATACAGAGGAGGAAACAAAATCACGACGTACCTGTTCTTGATAACTTGTCAGATCGAGGGTGCCGGTCTGAGCGAATTCCTTCATCAGTTCTTTGGTGCGGGGCGAATCATTGTCAACAAGGTAATAGAGGTAGCGTTCAAAATTGGATGCCGCCTGGATATCCATTGAAGGGCTTGAGGTGATTTTTACATCGCTGAGGGAATAGTCACCATTGTTGACAAAACGGGCAAGGATGTCATTTGAATTAGTGGCTAGAACCAATTGACGAATGGTGCCGGCAGGGAGCATTTTTTTTGCAATAAAACCGGCAAAAATGTCCCCAAAATTTCCGGTGGGAACGGTGAAATCAAGAGAACAATCTTTTTCGTGCCCTATTACATGAAGGCAGCTATGTACGTAATATACGACCTGGGCGAGAATCCTGGCCCAATTTATGGAGTTGATGGCACCGAGGCTGTATTTATTTTTGAACTCAATATCACTGAACAGTGTTTTCACTATAGCCTGGCCATCGTCAAAGGAACCTCGTATGGCAATGTTGAAAACATTCTTATCTGTGACTGTTGTCATCTGCTTTTCCTGCACACGGCTAATGCGGTGGTGAGGATGCAGGATAAAAATATTCAATCTTTCCTTTCCTCTGACGCCGTAAATGGCAGCACTTCCTGTGTCTCCTGAAGTTGCTCCGATAATATTGAGAATGGAGTTATTTTTACTCAGCAGATACTCAAAAAGATTGCCCAGAAACTGCAGTGCAATATCTTTGAACGCAAGAGTCGGGCCGTGGAAGAGTTCAAGAATGTGGAGGTCACCATGGTGTACAATAGGGGTCACTTCCTCACTGCTGAAAGTAGCGTATGAACGATTAATAATGTCTTTCAGGTCACTGGAAGGGATGTCGTCAATGAACCGGGACATAATCTCAAAGGCAAGTTCAGGGTAACTCAGGTTGTTCCAGGATGTGAGGGTTTCACAGCCAATACGTGGTATTGTCCGAGGGAGAAGGAGCCCACCATCTTCTGCAAGACCCATCATTACAGAATCAGTAAAGGATATGGGGGAGATACCTCCCCTTGTGCTCAAATATTGCATAATTGTTAATGTTCAAATAAAAGCAAAAAGTTTTAAAATACCACGAAATTGTTACTTTGTATTTTCCACTTTAACACGTTTTGCTTCATGCCAAAGTCCTTCCAGATCATAAAACTTACGCTGCTCATGATAAAATATATGGACAACAACATCATCAAAATCGAGTAAGACCCACATGCCATCCTGGAGTCCTTCCGCTTTTGAGGCTTTTACCCGCTTAGAACGTAATTTGTCCTCTATCACCTCCGCCAGACCCTGAACATGCCGCGTCGATTTGCCACTCATGATTACAAAGTATTCGGTGAATGTAGTGAGACCTCTGACATCTAAAATAATGAGTTCTTCTGCCTTGGTGTCAAGGGCAGTTTGTGCACATATCTGAGCGAGTGCATTGCCATCTTTGTTACGATATTCTGATTTTATCTGTTTCATAATGAGTCATGTTTTTTTAAACCACCATCAATTTCTGGTTTTTTTCTTCCTTGATTTTCTCGGTGGGAATTCGAAGCTGATCTTGCCATTTTCGGCAAGGAGCAGGTAGGCATCAAACGGTCGCCGTTTCTTTGATATAAATCCTTTTATCAGCTCTGTTTTACCTGTTGACAAAAGTTCCTCTATGTTCTCTCTGGTAAGTTGTTTTGATAGAATTATTTTACTGATTCGAAGTCCGTTTTTCTCGTCACCTTCAAGCGCTGATTCCGACATAAAAGCTGATGGTGTTTCAAAAACCTTGTTTTTATCAACCGGAGAGATTCCCAGGGGCGGGGTTGCCTTTATGGCGTCCTTGTCCAGGTCTGCTGTGGAGTCGGCGAAGATGAAATCTATTTTTCCTTTTGCAAAGTGCAATGAGGCGGAGAACGGCTTTCCTTTCTTGGATCTGAAATCACTGAAAGGGCCGATGGTCTCACCTTGGAGAATGGCTACAATTTCACTTTCCGACATCACTCGGCCACCAAGAATTTTCCGGATTGAGATTTTTTCATTTTCCGAGACATAGTGAGTCGGTGTTTCATAGAAAATGATATCTCCTACCGGGCTGAAAGGTGCCTCAGGCCACTTTTTTGTTGTTTCAAAATTTTTCACCTGATTAATTATATGGAGGGTCATGGCTCGAATTTCTTCCATGAACTTATCCCGGGTCAATGTTCCTTTGAGGATCTTATTGAGCTTGTGCTCCCATTCTCCTGTCATTTCAGGGGAGGCGAGGACATCAATTTTCATCGCTTCAAGCAAGGCCAAAAGTTCGAATGCCTTGCCGGTGGGAGTGAGATCTTTGCCTTCCCTCACCACATATTTTTCTTTAATCAGTTTTTCTATAATGGCAGCTCTGGTGGCAGGTGTGCCAAGACCACGTTCTTTCATAGCCTCGGCAAGTTCTTCATTGTCCACCAGTTTGTCCGAGTTTTCCATGGCTGAAAGAAGTGTTGCCTCATTGAACCTGGGAGGCGGTTTGGTCTCCAGGGCTTCCTTCTCAATGTTATTGCAGAGAATAGTTGCTTCAGCAGGAATCGGAGCTAAAATTTTATCTTTGTTCTCTCCTGTTTCAACACCGTATATCACTTTCCAACCGGGATCTTTCAGGATCTTTCCTTCCGTGAGAAAAGTTTCGTCTTTTACAATCGACAGTCTTCTGGTATTCAGGAAGATCGCCGGAGGAAAAAAGACAGCAAGAAAACGTTGTGCCACAAGCCGATAGATTTTGAATTCTGCGTCCGAAAGATCCGATGGCAGTTTTGTCGTAGGAATTATAGCGTGGTGGTCTGAAATTTTTTTGTTGTCAAACACACGCTTGCTCAGCTTTATGTAATTTTGAGAAAGTGCCGTTTTGGCATATTGAGCCAGCTGCCACCCGGTTTGACTCTTTACCGTTTTTTTAATGGTCGGCAGGTAATCCTCCGGCAGGTGCTTACTGTCTGTTCGCGGATAGGTGAGTACTTTATGTCTTTCATAAAGAGCCTGGGCGATTGACAGCGTGTTTTTGGCAGAAAATCCAAAACGTGAGTTCGCCTCTCTCTGGAGGAGAGTCAGGTCATATAATTGTGGTGATCGCTGGGTGACCTTTTTGCTTTTTTCTTCAATTTCTGCAGGCTCGCCCGTACATTTGGCAATTATAGCATCAGCATTTTCCGGAACCCATATCCTGTCTGCCCGTTTATAGGAATCATCGGGATCTTTTTTGAACGCCGGGTCAATCCATTTACCGGTATAGGATGTATTGTTAAAGACAAACTGTCCATATAGATTGCAGTAGGGGCGGGGAACGAATGTCATGCGGGTGCGCTCGCGCTTTACCATTAACGAAAGTGTTGGTGTCTGTACTCTACCGCACGGGGTGAGAAAGAATCCACCCTTTCTTGAATTAAAGCCGGTAAGTGCTCTTGTGGCGTTAATGCCGATAAGCCAGTCCGATTCAGAGCGGCATAACGCAGTATCCTCCAGCGGCAGCATCTCTGCGCTATCTTTTAACTGAGAAAAGCCTAGTTTTATAGCCTCCGTGGTCATTGACTGCAGCCATAACCGCTTAAACGATTTTTTAGCTACCGAATTGTTCCAGACATATTTAATTATATATTTGAAAATTAATTCTCCCTCGCGACCGGCATCACAGGCGTTTATAATTTCCTTGATATCTTTTCGACGTATCAGTTTCTGTAATGCATTCAGTTGTCCTTTTGTTCCGTCGAGGCCCTTTAGCGGGAAAGTTTCAGGCAGGATCGGGAGTTTGTTGATATCCCATTTCTGGTAAACCGGGTCAATTTCTTCAGGATAGCATATTGATACCAGATGACCTATTGCATATGAGACGACATAGTTATCGCCTTCGAAATGGGTTTTTGTTCTTTTAAATTTACCGGGAAGTATTTTTACCAGGTCGGCGGCTACACTTGGCTTTTCCGCAATTATCAGGGTTTTATCAGTCATAAAAGGTAGGCGTGGATTTGGTTTGGTTGTATGCAGCTGTTCCTAACGGGTTTTAGTGGTCTTCAGTGCTCGAAATTCATTAGTTTCGAGACGATTGAAAACTGAGTAAAAATATTTTATTAACCAAAATACAGACAGATAGGAAAGTGTAATTTTCTAATGCCAAGCTGTTTTGTTGTTGGAAAAAGTTTGAAAAACTGCTCGATGTAATAAATATACAATTTCTGTTTGTCAAACACTATTTTCTATTACTATAGTTTTAATCTCGCATTGGGTACTGAAAGGAGTCTATTTTCTGACGGTCGATTTTTCTTTTATTCGGCTGGAGAAGATATGTACTTTATAATTGACAAATAAGCTTATTTGTGGTCTTGTTACTCGGTTTTACTATTCGGTACTATGCTGTGATCTCTGTTGAGATTTCGTCGGAGAAACAGTTTTGCTGATAAGGTGTTGAGCACTTTCGGTTCTGTTGGCCGGATGTTCAAACTATAGCTTCTGTGCGTAGTTCTTTGCAGAGAGGCTTTTGAAAGTGGGCAATGCCCGCTTTTTTTTATGTCCGTATGTTTGTCGAGATGGTTAATCACATTTTTAAGTAGGTTTGATTGCTTTTACCTCACGATAAACAGGATTCCTTATAATGCGACATTGAGAATCCAATGAAACAGGAAAAGATTTTCTAAGGTACTGAAGATACTAGG
>MAXH01000122.1 GCA_001750925.1 Desulfobulbaceae bacterium S3730MH12 | reverse complement strand
GTCTCAGGCTGTACTTGATATTGAGAACTGGGAAATAACCGATCTGCTCTCAATTCTGGCGACTGCCGGCAATGTGCCCACCGGCAGCGGACTACTCAATGGGCATATGAGTATATCCGGGAGTACGGCTACGACCCTGCAGATAACAGGGAATCTGAACGCTCAGCAAGTGAAGCTGCAGGGCGGACCACTTAAATCGGACACACCATCTTTTGATAGTGTGGTAGTGGAAGTGGATGGTGAGAAAACCGGCTCAATCGTCACCATAAAGAAGCTGGTCCTGACCTCTCCCATGGCTGCGGGAACAGCATCGGGTACGTTTGATGACCGTGGTCACAAAAAGGAAATTGTCAGTCAGGCTGTTATTGATCTGGCACAACTGTCTGCCCAGTTTCCCAGCACCTTGAACCTTAAAAAGGGAATCAGGATATCGGAAGGCAAAATCGATCTCAATGCAAAGGTAACCGCCACCGATAAAACCACTCTTTTTGACACCAGTGCCGGCCTGGATAAATTACAGGGGGTGGCAGGTAAAAAGAAACTGGTCTGGGATAAGCCCGTCAAACTGGAGGCCAGGGGTGAGCAAAGTCCAGCCGGGCTCAAGCTGGAGAATTTTATAGTCCAGTCGGCCTTTTTAAACGGCAAAGGCCAGGGCGATATCAATCATATGAAGGTTGAGCTGGTGGCGGATATAGGGCTGGCTTTAGAGGAAGTCGGCAAATTTATCCAGCTTGAAGGGTGGAAATCCGACGGGAAAATGGAGCTGAATCTTCAGGTGGATACAAAAACGGAATCACTGCGGGCAGTCGTGGGAGAAGTCAGCATCATTGATTTTGTGCTCCAGCATAAAGATCGAGTTATTGCCCCACGGGATTCGCTCAAGACAAATTTGCTCACCGATCTGCGGCTGGGTCGGGAAATGCGTCCAAAAGAAATGCTGGACACCACCCTTGATTTTCAGTCCTGGGCAGGCAGCGGGGCCGTGACAATGAAAAATTTTAATCCGCCATCTGACCAGATTGGCGCTCAGGTTAAGGATCTGGATTTTAAGGGCACCTTTGATCTGGATCACCTGACAGCCCTGCTGCAAACCCTGGATGTATTGCCCACTGATTCCCGCCTCGCCGGGAAGACAGATCTCAATACCCGGTTATCCATGAAAGATAATATGGTTGAACTGGGTGGTACCTCAATGGCCATCAGGGACTTTTTATTTCAGAATAGTAAACAGAAATTCAGTGAGAAAGAAATAGTTCTGACGACCAGCGGTTCCGTTGACCTGAAAGGAAAAACAGCCACACTCAAACCGTTTGAGCTGAAAACCACTATGGGTCATATGGCTTTCCCCGAACTGGCAGTCACCAACTGGGACCAGCTGAAAAATGGTGTTAAGACCAATGGCAGTATAGACCTGGACCTTGGTCCGCTTACAGCACTGCTGGGTGATGTTATCAAACTGCCCCCCGCCACCACGGTCGCCGGTCCGGCAGCAATCAAACTGAATATCGATCTGACCGATGGCCAACAACAGTTCGTTCAACTGGATGGTGCTATCGGCCCGGTTGAAGTCAGTTCTAAAAACAAGCCCCCCTTTTCTGAGGATTCCATTCGACTGGCAATGAACCTGAAAGGTGATCTGTTCGATCAGAATTTTACCTTCAGCAACGTGGAATTATCCACTTTACCTCTCTCTATTGGCGCCAGCGGCAAAGTTGCACCGGACAGGGAGGAGCGTATGTTAACTGTCGAAGGTTATATGGCTTTGGATTTAAAAGCCTTAAGCAGCTATTTAAAGTCCTTTGCCGACCTGGATCTTGAGATGTCCGGGGCGGTCAAACGACCATTTGCCATTAAGGCGAAGTCTACAAATGGGCAGTGGGTCGAGATGCCAAAACACACAGAACTCTCTGCCTCATTTTATGCGGATACCATCCGGGCCTCCGGTGCACATATCGAGCTGCTGGAAGTTGGTATCGGACTTGCCGATTCTTTAGTCGAGATTGATATCCAGGGGAAGTTAAACAGAGGCAAAATGGCGTTGAAACCGACTATCGATTTTAAAGTCGATCCGCCGGTGATTTCGATACCTGAAAACACCATGGTTCTGACCGGGGTAGAGTTGACCGACAGCATGTCCGGCGATCATCTGGCAAAGGTTCATCCTCTTTTTCACGGTTCTGTTATCTCCCAGGGAACCGTGGATCTTGATATGCAGCATTTCAGCTGGCCTTTGGATAAGGCGGCGCGGAAGGACGCGACGTTTACCAGTTCCCTGATTTTCCACGATGTCAAACTCCAGGCTGGCGGCCTGATAAATGAGCTGTTGGCAATTATGAAGGCAAATGAACGGGAAATTACACTGAGTGATCAGCCCATGGAATGTGTGGGTAAAAATGACAGGGTTCTCTGTTCACCCCTGGAAATACAAACTAAAGACTACTCCCTTATGCTGACTGGATCGGTTGGTTTTGATCAGAGTCTGGACTATAAAGTCCAGGTGCCTGTTACACGGAAGATGGTCGGTGGTGATGTGTATAAATATCTGGAAGGAACCTTTATCACTGTTCCAATTAGCGGCACGGTCTCTCATCCGTCTTTAAGCCACGATTTTGTCCAGGATGCAATCAAGGATCTGATCATTCAGGCCGGTAAAAAAGAGATAACCGAGCAGGCCGGTAAATTGCTGCAGAAACTCTTTCAATGATGAACTTGTAATAATTCTAAATGTCAAATGGCCAGACCATGGGAATCAGCAGGGTGGAGGCGATAACCACAAAGAGGTTTAACGGAATGCCCAGTTTCAGGTAGTCCATAAACCTGTAGCCTCCCGGACCATAGACCATAAGGTTTGTCTGATATCCCACAGGGGTTGCAAAACAGGCGCTGGCGCCAAAGCAGATTCCGACAATAAATGGTTTGGGGTCAACACCTATGGCTAGTGCAGTTGAAATGGCGATGGGAAGAAGGAGTACAGCAGTTGCATTGTTGCTTAAGATTTGAGTGGAGATACTGGTCAGCAGGATCATTGCTCCCAGTACGACTACAGGCGAAAAGCCTGCAAAGAAACTGAGAAATGTTTCGGCATAGAGTTGACTGGTGCCGCTCTTTTGCATGGCTGCCCCCAGGGCGATTGTCCCCGCAATAAGGAGCAGCACATCCCCCTGCAGCGCTTTATAGGCATCCCGCATCTGCAGACAGCCGGTAATGATCATGAGAAAGGCTGCGGTCAGTGAGCAGGTCATGATATCGGCAATACCGAGCGTGGCGGTACCCACCATGCCGATAAAATTAATTATCGACCACCAGGCTTTTCGTTTGTGCACTATCTCTTCATAGACATCTTCAACCACAATATAATCAGTTTCCGAACGAAGCGATTCTATTTTGCTGTCATGGCACCAGATCAGCAGGATGTCGCCTGTCTGCAGGCGTACATCGTGTATCTGTCGCTCTGACATATGAAGGTTGCTTCGTTTCACCGCGATGATATTGATATCCGGGTCTCTGGCCAGATCAGTTTTGAGTAACTGTTGACCCCGTACGGTTGAATGGGGCGAGATGATCAATTCAACGACGATGGGGGCATCTTTTTGTGCTCCCAGAACCAGCCCTTTCCCTGACGAGGGGAGTTCTACCTGTTCCTGGTGCAGGATATCAACGAGATCATTGAGTGATCCTTTCACGAGAATGATATCTCCAGCAACAATTGTCATCTTGTCTCTGGCCGGATGATAGATATGAGATTTATTTACCAGCTCAATAACACTCAAGCTTGGATATCTTTTCTTGAAAATATTTCCGGGGTTTCTGCCTATCAGGCTGCTTTTTTCCGGAATCCTCAGTTCTGCCAGGTACTGGCGATGACCACTGTCCTGGAGCTTGCAGATCGGGTTGGCCAGTGAGGGAAGGACTTTCGGGGCAGCAAAAAATATAAAAAGAATTCCGACAAGGGCAAGAGGCACACCGATGATGGAAAGCTCAAACATGGACAACCCGTCATATCCCTGGCTCACACTGAGATCGCTTATAATGATATTGGTTGAGGTGCCGATAAGTGTGCAGGTTCCTGCAAGGATAGAGGCATAGGATACCGGAATAAGGAACTTGGAGGGACTGAGGCCAAATTCGCAGCACATCGTCATAATGACCGGTATAAAAAGAATGACCACCGGGGTGTTATTGATAAATCCGGAGGCTACGGCTACGGTGAGAAGGATGATTATCAGGGCGAGCTTATAGTTTCCTCCGGCCATTTGTATTATCCGTCTGCCGAGAAATTCAACTCCTCCTGTCCGCATCATCCCTTTGGAAACCACAAACATAGCTCCCACCGTGATAACTGCAGGGTTGGCAAAACCGGCTATTGTCTCCCGCGGGGTGAGGATACCGGTTACAACCAGAATAACCATGATACCGATGGCTGTGAGGTCGACGGATATCTTTTCAGTAATCAGGAAATAGAGGGTGAGAAGCAGTACTGCTGAGGTAATCCAGATATCCATTTTTTTCTAACACCCCCTCCCAACCCCTTTTCTTCCGGATAGCACATGACTTTCATATAAAAAAGGTCAAAGATGGTTTTACCTTAGATGGGAGTTTCAATCAGATTCACTTCATATTATAGTAGTTACGTTGTCTGATTAATCACGATCCTTTTGGAAAAATATTTCGAGTGAGGGAAAATCCAGTCATGTTGAAAGATAAAAAAATCGGTTTTATAGGCAGTGGTAATATGGGTGAGGCACTTATCAGCGGTCTTGTTCTGTCGGGGGCAACAAGTCCGGAAAATATCATCTGTTCTGATATTCGTGAGGAGCCTCTTCAGGTTATCCAGGAGAAATATGGAATTGCTACCACAACCAGTAATATTGAGGTGGTGGAAAAATCTGAGATCATTATTTATGCAACCAAACCGCAGATTCTAGCCACAGTCCTTAATGAAACTGCCGATGTTCTTGATAAATCGAAGCTGGTGATTTCTATTGCTGCAGGCGTGCCTTTAGCCGCCATAGCATCAGGTCTGAAGAAGGATTTGCGGTTGATCAGGGTAATGCCGAATATCTGTGCCTTTGTCAAAGAGAGTGCCACGGCAATTGCCGCCGGGGAATTTGTGATTGATGGTGATATCGAACTTGCAAAAGCAATATTTGATTCGGTGGGGATAAGTGTTTTTATCCAGGAAAACATACTTATGGATGCCTTTACCGGCCTCAGCGGCAGTGGCCCGGCCTATGTTTTTCTGATAATCGATGCCATGGCTGATGCCGGGGTGAAAATGGGGCTTTCCAGGAGAGATTCCCTGCTCCTTTCCGCCCAGACCGTCATGGGCTCAGCAAAACTGCTTCTTGAGTCAAATGAACATCCGGGGCAGCTAAAAGATCGTGTTACCTCACCAGGAGGCACATCAATTGCCGGCATTCACACCCTTGAGCAGGGTGGGCTCCGTACAACAATCATGGATGCGGTGGAGGCGGCGACTAATCGTTCCAGTGAGCTTGGTGAGATGATGGTAAAGAATTTTCTTAATAATAAATAGTGATGGTGTCGTAAAAAACCAAATATTTCGCCATTCAGTCATTCCCGCGCAGGCGGGAGATAGCGTAGACTTCGATCTAGTCATTTCAGTACGTTCTGGATTCCCGCCTGCGCGGGAATGACGGAGCAGGTAGCTTTTTACAGGTTTTTCACTATTAATAAGGCAGTAAAATTTCATTAAAGGTGGTTGTTATGATAAATAAATCCCTCATATTTTTCAGTTGTATTCTGCTCTTTTTTTCAGTGGCTTCGGTAGCTGCGGGTGCCGGTGAAGAGGATCGTCATCTTCGATTGGCGCTTTTTCCGATACCCAGCGTACTGCCGATATTTGTGGCCGAGGAGAATGGTTATTTTCAAGAACTCGGTATCACCATTGAAACCCTGCCGGTGGGCAGTGCTGTTGAGCGGGATCAGTTGATGCAGGCCGGTCGGATCGACGGCATGATAAATGAGATTTCCGGAGCGGCAATCTTCAACAGGGAAAAGAGCCAGGTGAAAATTGTTGCTATAGCCCGGTCACCCATCGGCACAAGACCTATTTTCAGGATTCTAGCAGCTCCGGGAAGCGGGTTGACTACTGTTAAGGATCTTGCCGGTGTGCCGATCGGCATATCAAAAAATACAGTGATCGAATATATCACAAATCGTCTTATGGCAGCCGGAGGGGTTGAAGCTGAGGCAATAAAGTATAAATCGGTGCCGGTTCTGCCTGAGCGGTTACAACTGTTGTTGTCGGGACAGATAAAGGCGGCAACTTTGCCCGATCCTCTTGGGGCCAGTGCCATACAGGCAGGAGCAGTGGAAATTGTAAATGATACGGCTCTGGCCGGTGTGAGTGCCAGTGTCGTCAGTTTTTCCACTGCAGCTCTTACCGGTAAAACTGAGGCGGTAAAGCAGTTTATGGTTGGCTGGGACAGGGCCGTTTCAGATCTCAATGCAGACCCGGCAAAATATAAAGAGCTGATGCTGAAGAAAATCAGAGTTCCCAAAAATGTCCATGATAGTTTCTCGATTCCACCCTATCCGAGAAAGGTTGTTCCCAGTCGACAGCAGTGGGATGATGTTATGGCCTGGATGGTGGATAAAAAACTTCTCTCCAGCCCCCTGGCCTATGAAGATTCTATCACCTCTGACTTCCTGGCAAAATAGTGTTCGTTAAATGATCGATGTTAAAGACCTTCTGTTTCATTACGGGGATGGCATAGAGCTGTTTCGCGATTTTTCATTTCATGTAAATCGTGGCGAAGCGTGGACTGTTATCGGCCCCTCGGGCTGCGGCAAGAGTACACTCCTGCTTCTTATCGCCGGCCTGAACAGACCAAATGCAGGTAAGGTTATAGTAGGTGGACAGCATATAACCAGGGCCAGGCCGTCCACTGGTCTGGTTCTACAGGATCATGGTCTTCTTCCCTGGGCAACTATAGAGAAAAATACACGGCTTGGCCTTGAGGTCAGAAAGTTTTATGGACCCGATGGAAAGCACAGTCCTGCAGATTTACAACTCGATGAGAAGGAAGATAACAGGAGGGTCAACCACTGGCTCACCTGGCTCGGTATAGATAATCTGAAAAAAATGTATCCCTCACAACTTTCCCGGGGACAGCGTCAGCGGGCGGCAATTGCCAGAACTCTCGTTTTGCAGCCGGATCTTCTGCTGATGGATGAACCTTTTTCCGCTCTCGATGCCCCCATCAGGGAGGAGTTGCAGAAGGTGATGAACGGTTTTCATCTGGAATCAGGGTTAACTTCCCTGACGGTAACCCATGATATTGAAGAGGCTGTTGTTCTTGGTGAAAAAATCCTTGTACTCCATGATCATTGCAATCGTGACCCGATGATTATAGACAACCATCTTTCCGGCAAGACAGATAAGCGAAAAAGTCCTGAATTCATTGATCGCTGCGTGCAACTTAAGGATATCCTTGGCTCACGTAGCAGTGTTGAGCAGGAGGATTAACCCCGAATGAAGAAAAAGGCAACAATGCTGTCCACTCTTGCGGGGGTTGTTATGTTTTTTGCCCTCTGGCAGCTTTTGGCGCTGATCATAAATCGTCCCATACTGCCGTCTCCGCTGGAAGTGGTGCCTCTCTTTCTACGAAATATTACAGGGGAACTGGGGCTCCATTTTCTCGCATCTGCGGCCCGGGTTCTGACGGCGATTATTCTTGCTACCCTGCTCGCTGCTCCCCTGGGGCTTGCTTTGGGACAAATGCCCAGACTTGACAGTGTGATAGGGCCGTTGATAGCAATTATCTATCCGATACCAAAGATTATTTTTCTGCCGGTAATCTATGTGCTGATGGGGATAAGTGACCTCTCAAAGATTACCCTGATTGCCAGCATCATTTTTTTCCAGATTCTTGTGGTGGTGCGCGATGAAGCTGCGGGTTTGAAAAAGGAGCTGATTCTTTCGGTAAAATCACTTGGAGCGGGAAGACGCGCCCTTTTCAAATATGTTTATATACCTGCATCTATTCCGGCTATACTCACAGCTTTGCGGGTTTCGGTAGGGACTGCGGTTGCCGTGCTTTTTATTGCAGAACAATCGTTGACCAGTTACGGGCTTGGCTATTATATCGTAATCGAGACATACCAGGTGTTGCTCTATCCGGAAATGTATACCGGCATCATGGGTATGGGACTCTTGGGTGTATTGCTCTATTTTGCTATTTATTCTATAGAGCTGAAGGTTAGTAAGCATATGTTTCTTGATGGACACTAAGCCATGCAAAATCAATTTCAGTCAAAACTTTCACTATGGGTTCAAGCTGCACGGCCAAAGACCCTGCCCGCAGCTGTAGCACCTGTGGCGGTTGGTTCTGCTGTAGCTTTTGCGGACGGTAAATTTGCATTCTGGCCTGCTTTAGCCTGTCTCATTTGTGCCATTGTACTGCAAGTCGCTGTTAATTTTGCCAACGACTATTTCGATTTTAAAAGCAATGTCGACTCTGAAGAGAGGCTGGGCCCGGTTCGGGTGACCCAGAGCGGTCTTATCCCTCCTGTAGAAGTTAAACGCGCCATGATCCTCTCACTGTTTTTTGCCGGTCTGCTGTTTTGCTACCTGGTCAGTGTCGGCGGAAT
>MAXH01000121.1 GCA_001750925.1 Desulfobulbaceae bacterium S3730MH12 | reverse complement strand
TTTTCTGAGATCAGGGGACAAAGCCATGTAAAAAGAGCACTGGAGATAGCAGCATCAGGAGGGCACAATGTTCTGCTCAAAGGGCCTCCTGGATCAGGGAAGACAATGCTGGCAAAAAGATTTCCGACTATCCTGCCGGAAATGACCATGGACGAGGTTATAGAAACAACAAAAATTTATTCGATTGCCGGTAAGATTAACCGACAAAATGTTGTGTTCGCCTCACGTCCTTTCAGAGCACCGCATCATACAATTTCTGATGCAGGTCTCATTGGTGGAGGGAGTACACCTCAACCCGGCGAGGTGTCTCTGGCTCATAATGGAGTGCTGTTTTTAGATGAGTTGCCAGAGTTCAAAAAACATGTCCTGGAACTGCTGAGACAGCCGTTGGAGGAAGGGGTTGTTTCAATTGTACGAGCAAAAATGGGGCTCACTTTCTCAGCACAGTTTATGCTTCTTGCTGCTATGAACCCATGTCCTTGCGGCTTTTATGGTGACACAAAAAACAGTTGTAATTGCACAAGTGTACAGGTTCAAAAGTATAAAAACAGAATATCAGGCCCATTGCTTGATCGAATTGATCTTCATCTTGAAGTTGCGGCGTTGGATTATAAAGAAATGAGCAGTTCTGTTCCTGGAGAATCTTCAAATGAAATAAAAGCTCGTGTGGATAAAACGAGGGTTATCCAGGAAGAGAGATTTGCAGTATATCCGAAAGTTTATTGCAATGCTCAGATGAGTTCGAAATTAGTAGAACAATATTGTAAGCTTGATAAACTGTCTTCAGTATTGTTGGAAAAAAGTGTGACCCGATTGGGATTATCCGCAAGAGCCTACCATCGGATATTAAAAATAGCGCGCACAATCGCAGATATGGATCAATTACCCTTGATAAAATCAGCTCATATCGCAGAAGCGGTTCAGTATCGTCGAATCGATAATTAACCTGCATTATGATGTGATTTATACTGAGAAAAACGAGCTTTGAGACTACAATATGAAAATGAAAAAATTTCTCGTGCTTTCCACAATAATGGTTTTAGCAATCTCTTTTCTGGTTTGGAAACTTCAACCGGTTCCGGTTGGAGATATAGCTGCAGTTGTGCCAGATACTGCTCTATTGTATATGGAACAAAAAGATGTTGAAAACTTTATTGATGATTTAAAACACTCAAAACTTGGAAAGATAATCCAAGCAATTGATTTTTTGATAATTGGGAATGATCTAAAATTGACGGATGATCAACTAACAGCAATTCAAAAAACCGATATTTTAATCAGAAACAACTGGGACAGTGAAATTATCAGAGAACTTTTTGGTAAACAGGTGGCTCTCGCACTTTTACAGCCATTGAAATCCACAATGCATCTCAATTTAATTGATTTTATCAAAGCTAACACTGTACTGATTACAGAGCCAGGGTATAAGGCCGAATTCATGCATATGATAGCTGAACGTTACGCAGTCTACAGCAAAAATATCAGCATCTCAGCCCATCAATATGGGAAATACCATATAAAACGAATCTCCATTGACGCTGATATCCTTTCCACCGTAGCCATAGATGGTTTTATCCTGATGAGTTTTGAAGAAGGGCAATTGCGAAAATGCATTGACACATTCGACAATGAATTGCCTTCTCTGGTCGAACATGAGGGTTATTCCAGGTTGAGAAGTTATTATTCTCAACCTGATCAATTCATGTTCCTGGCACTAAGAAACAGCAGAGATTTTATCACTAATGATTTACTGCAACATGAATTTTCAGGAAGGGATATTATAGAAAAAGAGCTGACTGCCACAGCAGGATTCGCAGGTTTTTCGTATGGTGCGTGGAAAAACAAGTCTCTTATCAGTGACAGGATCATGGTTCTCTATAATCAGGAGATGGTAAACAGTATTGTTGAAAAACAGCTCCAGACCGCACCGTCAACCTGTGACACACTTAGATTTTCTCCAGTCAATCCACTTGTATTTTACTGGACAAATACAATAGATTTTGAACTGCTCTATCAACTCTACAGCAGGAGGGTTGGCGAACAGGATATTAAACTGGTTAAATTTGCTGAAATCCTGGAGGATCAGGTCGGAATGACCATCAATGAGTTCTTTAAATTATTAGGCACAGAACTCAGCTACATTATAACTTCCGGCCAGGAGGGTAACTCCTTGTCGATTCCCTATGGAATTATGTTATTTAAAGTTGAAGAACCGGAAAGGGTGGCAGCAGCGCTGGAAAAACTTGTTGCAGGATATAACATACCTGTGAAAATGAATAATTACGGTTCAACATCATTCTACTCCTGGGCCGGTTCACCACAGGAAGGGCTGCAACCTCTCTATGGTTTTCTGGACAATTATCTCTTCATTGGAAATAGCAACTATCTGGTAAAACAGGTTATTGACAGCCTGCAGAATGGAAATAACCTGTTAAAAGATCCACGGTTTCTTGAAATTGATCTGGGACTTACCAGATCAAATAATTATATCAGCTATACAGATAATGTGGAATTAATCACCATAACTAAATCACTGTTAAAACTTGCAGGTGCGATGATGGCAATTGAGGACAGAGATACAGCATTGAAGGTCAAAATCATACTTAGAGATATCATCGATCCTCTTTTAGATGGGCTGTCGATGTTTGATAGAACCGCCACACGAAGTTATTTTACGGAAGATTCTGTGGTGATTGATTCAATGACGAAGGTTGAAAATTGACAGGTTTCAGCCGCCGTTCACTATCAAAGGAATTTTAATGAAAGACATTGTTATTGAACTTAAGAAGATACTGCCCTTTAAGGATACTACAGAAATTGGTGACATTGTTCTTATTGCAGCTAAAGAACCGCAGATGCTGCTCTATGCTCATATAGATGATATTAAAAGAGATTCTACCAGAAAAGACGAGTGGTGGCATCTCCATCTGACAATGCTTGCAATACCGTTGCAGAAAACAGCATGGACCCTGAGGACTCCCCAGATGACAGGGCAGGAATTATTTACTATGGAGGGAGAAGAACGATTTTTTCAAGCAATAGATATGGGGGGTGATTCATCTACGGTGCTGCCTGGACGTCGACACAAGACTACAAAAACCGGATTGAAAAGGGTGAAATGAGGATCAAATATCAGGTAGCAGAAAACTTATATTGATATTTGTAAGTTCAGATTTGAACTGCCTGTAGAAAATGTTTGGGGATTTATCCAGCATGATTTTTGAGGCCCTTATCTGGTCTGTGTCCTTGTATTTATCTGACAGGTAAATAATTTCTCCTATTCCTGACTGAATAATTACCTTTGTGCATTCATTGCAGGGAAATAATCCTACGTAGATGCGGCATTTTCTCAAATTGGTGGAAACAGAGTTAAGAACAGCATTCAGTTCCGCATGGCACACATAGGGGTATTTGGTGTCAAGAAAGCTTCCCTGACGATCCCAGGGGAATTCATCATCGGAACAGCCCCATGGTAGACCGTTATAACCAACACCAACTATCTTATTTTGCTCATTGGCCACACACGCACCTACCTGGGTGTTAGGATCTTTGCTTCTCTGGGCTGACAGCAGGGCAACAGCCATAAAATATTCGTCCCAGGACAGGTAGTCTTCTCGTTTCATTCAGCTTAATTCCATTTTTATTTTTTAATACCCCGACGTCTTTGCCGCCAGGTATTTACACCACTTACTGTATCTATAAAGGTCTTTATTGTCTGAAAGTAGAGCGCACCTCCGATTTTGACCACTGTGTCATGTTCGGCACCGGGTATAATAAAAAATTGCTTATTTCTGGCACCGGAACTGGCCTGCAGAGTCTCAGCCTGTGCAGGAACCACTACGGTGTCTCTTGCGCCATGCAGGATCAGAGTTGGAAGTTTAATGTTTTCAATCTTGTCTTTGTTGTTAAAACCATCGGTTTCTGATATACCAATTTTACTTATATCAAGTCCTGAGCCAATTAAAAAGGGGATGGTATCGCAGAAGCCGCTTTCTATTATTACACCTTTTATGTCGTCAAAACAAACGTGTGCAGCTTCAATAGCAAATGCAGATCCGACAGACTCCCCCATAACAAAGAGTGGTCCCTTGAATTTTTTCTCCTGCAGCTGGTTAACTGTTTTTCGCAGAATAAAAGGCAGATCACCGATCATAGAACCAATTCCAGCATTCCCCTCACTTCTACCACAGCCACGATACGAAACAACCAGTAAATTTATACCATACTGGACATAATTCTTCGCAATTGCGTTATATTTGTTGATGGATTGTCTCCCTGTGGGAAAAAAGAGCAGGGTAGGGGCCTCTTTACCTACTGGATACAACCTGCAGAGCAACCTTATCTGATCCTCCATCACAAATTCAACATCCTCTGCATTTTCAGGGCAATCAGCCAGTGGTTCAGCTGGCTTGTTAAACAGGGTGGATACTATTTCAGGAGTATCTATTTTAGCGTATTGCTGCATAATTATTATGTCCGGGTGCAGAAGTGGTGAAGGTGAAAAGAAAAAAGGGGGTGATTCTCAAAATCGATAGAATCACCCCCTTCAAAATGAAAATGGGGTGAATGAGGAGGATCGAACTCCCGACCTTCTGGGCCACAACCAGATG
>MAXH01000120.1 GCA_001750925.1 Desulfobulbaceae bacterium S3730MH12 | reverse complement strand
TCATTGTCAACACAGGCTTGACGCCAGCCTTTGTTCGCAATTTGCACAGCGTAAGAAAGGGTAGCGTTGGTCAGAGCCATGGTGGAGGTGAGAGGTACCGCACCAGGGATATTGGCAACACAGTAATGGATCACACCATCAACTACATATGTAGGATCTTCATGAGTAGTGGGCCTGGAAGTCTCAAAGCACCCACCCTGGTCAATTGAAACGTCAACAAGTACGGAACCATCTTTCATCATAGCAAGATCTTCACGGCTGATAACATAGGGAGCTACAGCACCAGGAATAAGAACGGCACCAACTATCAAATCAACTTCCGGAAGAAGTTCGAGTATAGCCTGACGGGATGACATCTTGATAAAGCAGTTTGCAGGCATGATATCACTCAAATAGCGAATTCGGTCAAGATCGAGATCCATCATATAAACCTGGGCACCCAGGCCACAGGCCATTTTGGCAGCCTGTGTACCAACAACACCACCGCCGATTACCAGAACCTTGGCAGGGTCGGTACCGGGAACTCCGCCGAGAAGCCTGCCGAGTCCACCACTGGTGGCTTCAAGAGCAACAGCACCACGCTGAACTGCCATGCGTCCGGCAACCTCAGACATTGGGGTCAAGAGAGGCAGTGATCCATCTTTTTTCTGGATAGTTTCATAGGCGATACAGGTAGCCCCGGATTTCAGCAGGGCGTTGGTCTGTTGTTCCTCTGCAGCGAGATGAAGGTATGTAAAGAGGATCTGTCCCTTGCGAAGCATATCGTACTCGGAAGGTTGAGGCTCTTTGACATGCATAACCATCTCACATTTCTCATATACTTCCGCAGGGGTCTCGGCAATAGTTGCACCAACAGCAATATATTCCTCATTGTCAAAACCTGAGCCGACACCCGCATTGTTTTCAACAAGTACCTGATGACCATTTGCGATCATGGTGACTACACCTGTAGGGGTCATACAGACACGGTTTTCCTTTACCTTAATTTCTTTCAGAATTCCTATTAACATTTCGTCTCCTTTTCACTTAACCATCTAATATTTTATGAAACCTTCACTTTTGCATTCTTGTAATAAATAAAAAGATTATTTAAAAAGTCTTTTCTATGCCATTTCGGACAGCCGCAACAATAGTGTCCACCTGATCCCGGGTAATAATCAAACAGGGGGCAAAGTTCATGATGGTGTTCATGCCCGGCAGGCTGCTGTTGGTCCTGCCAACAATCACGCCCTCTGCCATAACATTGCCCATAAGCGCTCCCATCTGTTGTTCGCTGATAGGGGTGTTGCTTTCCTTGTCTATAACAAATTCAACACCGCAGAAGAGCCCGACACCTCTCACATCTCCCACATTGGGCAGCTCTTTTAAAGTCATAAGCTTTTCCAGGAGATAAGCCCCAACTTCCCGGCTTCTCTCAACGAGATTTTCCTCCTCAATGATTCGAGTGCTTTCAAGGGCTGCAGTCATGGGAGCTGTACATCCACCATAGGTGCTGATATCCCTGAAGTAGTTCATCCTTTCGTCAGCATTTGCAGGGTCATTGAGGAAAATATCATAAATTTCTTGCTTCACCACTGTAGCGGAAAGTGCTTCGTAAGAACTAGCTAAGCCTTTGGCCATAGTAATCATATCAGGATCAACATCGTAATGCTCATGACCCCAGAATTTACCAGTCCTGCCGAATCCGCATACAACTTCATCCATGATTATCCAAACACCATATTTTTTGCAGATTTCCTGAACTGTGGGGTAATACTCTTTGGCGGGTGGTAAAACGCCGCCACCAGCAGTGATAGGTTCTAAGATGATGGCCCCTACAGTGTCTGGACCTTCTCTGAGAATCACATCCTCTACAGCTTTGGCGCACTCCATGTTGCACCCGGGGTAGGATTGATTAAAATCACAACGATAGCAAAGACACTGGGGGACTTCCATGAAACCTTCCACAAATGGGCCATAGTCATTCTTTCGTTCAAATTGGCCGGTGGAACTCAAAGCGGCTATGGTGGTGCCATGATAATCCCGGTCTCTGAAAAGAATTTTATACTTTCCTTTGCGACTCGGATCGATCTTGGATGCCTGGCGAACGATTTTATATGCCTTCTCGTTGGCTTCAGAACCTGAGTTTGAAAAATACACCTTTTGCATTCTTGGAAGTTTTTCCAGCAGTTTATTGGCAAACTTGATGGCGGGAATATTGCCAAAAACACCTGCAAAATAGGGCATTTTTTTCATCTGCTCACATACCGCATCGGCGATTGAATCCCGACCATACCCAACCATAACACTCCAGACGCCACCGGAAGTAGCATCCAGATATTCACGCCCACGAATATCAGTAACAGTAAGTCCCTTCCCCTCGACAATGATCATCTGTTCCTGATTTTCAAAGCACTTATGGGGTTTCAAATGATGCCACAAGCTGTTTTTGTCTCCGGAAACCATCTCCTCAACATCGTATTCAAGCCAGTCTTTTTTTGTTACCATAGTCAGTTTCCCCTATTTGCTCTAATGTGTTTATCTGGAACTCCCACAGGATCTGAAATCTAAAATATCACACATCAGATGACTCTGTCAAGGAAACATTGTCAAAATTATCGATTAGAGGAAAAAGAACGACAGTTAATAGTTGACAGGACACTAGGATCTTGGGATTTATCAATCCGAGGATCCATAAGTTAACCAGCGTGGATAATACAGCCCCCACTGAATTGCCGCCGCTCTCAACATAAAAATCACCGCAATAGCGTACAACCTGTTAAAATCATGCAAAGGAAAGAACTCTCCCAGCATGGTAAAAACAATTGCACCCAGCAGTGCTGGAGTTGCATAAAATTCCTTACCCAGAAGAAGTGGCATTCTACCTGTCAAGACGTCACGAATCATGCCCCCGGCAATACCGGTAATAACGCCCATTAACACTGCAACCGGACTTGAAATTCCGAGACTGATGGTTTTTTCGGTCGCAAGAACTGTAAAAAGGGCTAAACCAAAGGCGTCAACATATAACAATAATCGCAGTACGTGACTCACATAGCGGATTAGAAAAAATGAGATAACAGCAGCCAGTATGGATACCCAGAGATAGGATAGATCTGCAATCCAGAATACAGGACTTACATCTATAATAATGTCGCGCAGTGTACCTCCACCGAGAGCTGTGACCACACCAAGCAAAACTATGCTGAAAATATCCATGTGCTTTTTACCGGCCGCTATAACCCCGGAAATAGAAAAGGCAGCTATGCCAATTAATCCTAAGTAATGAATCATATCTTTTGTCCTGTTTTGTTTATAATGGTCGTTTTCTTAGCAACAGACCCCGCTACACGGGACTTAAAATTATCTTGAAAATTTCCCTTAGCGTAATAAAGATCCTCGGGGCAAGCCCTCTCGCTAACGCTCGCCTTTCGTTTCACTCAAGCGAGGTATT
>MAXH01000119.1 GCA_001750925.1 Desulfobulbaceae bacterium S3730MH12 | reverse complement strand
TATGGGTTTGCGATATTGAGACGCTGCTGAAATGGATCCTGGAGGACGAAAAGAAAGGCAAAATTTTCGGCATCGAAAAAGATCTGTTTTTTGTACCTAAAGCCACCGATCCTTTTCGAATGCGTCGCTACGGGCAGTTGCTGGAAACTCCGGTGGGTGTAGCAGCAGGCCCTCATACCCAGCTTTCTCAGAACCTGATTGCTGCATGGCTGACGGGTGGGCGGTATATGGAGTTGAAAACTATCCAGATCCTTGATGAACTGGAAGTAACCAAACCCTGTATCGACATGGGCGATGAAGGATATAACTGTGAATGGTCCCAGGAGTTAAAACTGGATCAATCCTTTGATGAATACCTCAATGCCTGGATTGTAATGCATATCCTGAAAGATAAATTCAGCTGGGGAAAACCGGATGAGTCTGGATTTATTTTTAATATGAGTGTTGGTTATAACCTGGAAGGTATACTGAGCCCGACGGTGCAGAGATTCCTGGACAGAATGGCAGATTGCCGGGAAGAAAAAGCGGCTAAAATTGAAAGAATTGCGGCTTTTTACCCGCGGGTCAGAGAATTAAACATCCCCGACTGCATGTCGGATAATGTCACTGTATCAACCATGCACGGCTGCCCACCGGATGAAGTGGAAAAAATAGGTCGTTATTTCGTAGAGGAGCGAAAACTTCACACTACAATTAAGCTCAATCCCACCCTGCTTGGCGATGAAGGTGTTCGAGGAATTTTAAACGATAAACTTGGCTTTAAAACCCAGGTTCCGGATCTAGCTTTTGATCACGACCTGAAATATCCGGATGGCGTGTCGCTGATCAAATCGCTTCTGGAGAGTGCCAAAAAAATAGGCGTTGATTTCAATATTAAATTGACCAACACTTTGGAAACCCAAAACGAAGAGCAGGATTTACCGGATAATGAGTCAATGGTCTATATGAGCGGCCGCTCCCTTCACCCGATCTCCATTAATCTGGCCAGGCGATTGCAGGATGAATTCGAGGGTAACCTGGATATCTCGTTTTCGGCCGGGACCAGTTATGAAAATGTAGCAAATATCCTGGCCTGTAATTTAAAACCGATTACCACCTGTTCCGATCTGCTAAAGCCCGGTGGTTATGCCCGTTTATCCCAATATCTTGAAACTCTGCAGGAAGCGTTCGATAAGGCTGGTGCAGAAAATATTGAAGACTTCGTTGTGGCAAGAAGCGGTAAAAAACAGGAAGCTAACCAGGCAGGATGGGCGAATTTAAAAGCATATGCCGAAACCGTGGTGGATGATGGCAACTTCAAGAAGGAGAGTTATCCCTACGATGATATTAAAACCGAAACTGAACTCGGGCCATTTGACTGTATCAAGGCGCCATGTATGTCAACCTGTCCGGCCAGCCAGGATATTCCCAGCTATCTCTACTATACAGCGCAGGGAGACTATACCAGGGCACGCAAGATAATTCTTGAAACAAATCCCTTCCCCAATATCCAGGGAATGGTCTGTGATCATCTCTGCCAGTCTAAATGTACACGTATCAACTATGACAATCCGCTCCTCATCAGAGAAATAAAAAGGTTTGTTATTCAGACCGCAGGTGATGAGCCCCTGTTAAAACCTGCCGAGTCCAATGGAATTAAGGTTGGCATCATCGGTTCCGGACCGTCCGGGCTTTCCTGTGCATATTTTCTTGCCCTGGAAGGCTTTGAAGTGGAGATTTTTGAGAGTAAGGGGTTTGCCGGAGGCTGGGCCTCGGATGCGATTCCAACTTTTCGGCTGGATGATGAGAGTATAAAAAAAGATATTGACGCGATTCTTTCCTTAGGCGTCACCATTCACTACAACGCTGCAATTGATCAATCTAAGTTTGAATCCATGATGAAACAATTTGATTATCTCTATGTCGCTGTTGGTGCACAGGAAGGAATTAAACTTGGAATACCAGGTGAAGATGCCGAGGGTGTCATGGATAATCTGGATTTTCTCAGTGCGGTACGGCGCGGTGAAACAGTCGATCTGGGGAAGAAGGTTGTTGTAATAGGCGGTGGTAATTCTGCCATGGATGCAGCTCGAACCGCTAAACGGCTTGTAGGACCGGACGGGGAAGTAAACCTCATCTATCGGCGAACTCAGGACGAGATGCCCGCAGCCCTTGAAGAAGTTATCGGGATGCTGGATGAGAAGGTAAATCTCATTGAACTGACCGCACCGGAATGTATGCTGGTGGACGGCGGACGGGTCAAGGCCAATGTTTGTTTCCGGATGAAACTTGGAGAAAAAGACGACTCCGGGCGACCCCGGCCCATCAGGATAGAGGGGTCGGAATTCGAGCTGGAGGCAGACAGCGTTATTTCGGCGATCGGTCAGCGTGTAAATGCGGATTTTTTCCCGGACAGGAAGTTGGAAATTGATCCTCTTACCTATGAAACTCAGATTGAAAATGTATTCGCAGGCGGAGATGCTGTTCGCGGTGCCTCCACTCTGATCAAAGCCATTGGTGATGGGAAAAATGTAGCCGAATCAATTGCTCGGCGAGCGGTTGAGGAGAGTAAAATTGAATTTGGCCTCCTGGCTAAATCGGTCGATCCCGAGGAATTGCGATCTGCAAAAGGGCGGAGACAACCGGGTATCATAACCCCTGAAATCAATTTTAGTGAACGGTTCGGTTTTGAGATGGTTGTTCGAACCCTTGATGAGGACACGGCCCGGACAGAAGCGGCCCGTTGTCTGCAATGTGATGAAATCTGCAGCGTATGTGTCTCGGTCTGCCCCAACCGTGCCAATATGGAATTTCAGATGGAGCCCGTTTCATTTCCAATCCAGCAGGCCGCCCAGGGGGATGATGGGGTTGAGATCATAGATCTGGAACCGGGGAAGATCACTCAGAAATATCAGGTTCTCAATATCGGTGACTACTGCAACGAGTGCGGCAACTGTGCGACCTTCTGCCCCACCAGTGGTGCACCATATAAGGATAAACCCAAGTTTCATCTGACCGCAGACAGCTATAATTCGGCAAACTTTGGCTATCGTTTTTCCGGTCCCGACCGGCTTGAGTATAAAAATGGAGACCAGCGTGCGGTGATTCAAATCGATGCCGATGGCTATTCTTATCAAGATGGTGAAATCCGGGTCAAACTGAATGCGGATTACTTTGCTCAAGAGGTGGAATTCAGGAATAAAAATCAGGACCCCGTCAATCTGCAGCAGGCAGCTTATATGGCGATTCTGGCCACAACCTTAAAGGATGTTTCCCCGTTCAACGCATAGAGATTATTGCAATTTTTATAAACATTTAACTGGAGGAGTAAATATGTCATCAGAAGTGAAAGAAAGCAGCTCCGATGCTGCAAAACGAAAGTATGACCTCATTTATGGACTGGATGATAAACCGGCACCCGCGCAGGCTATATACGGGGCCCTGCAGCATCTTCTGGCCATGTTCGTGGGGATCATTACGCCTGCTATCATTATTTCCGGAGTACTGGGGCTGTCTGTCGAATACAGCAGCTTTCTGATCAGCATGGCACTTTTTGCCTCAGGCGTGGGTACCTTCATTCAGGTCAGTCGCTTCGGTCCATTAGGATCCGGCCTCCTGTCCATTCAGGGAGTGAGCTTCACCTTTATCAGCACCATTATCGTTATCGGTTTGAGTGTTAAAAAAGGTGGCGGTTCCATTGAAACAGCCATGGCTACAATCTTTGGCTGCACCTTTTTAGGCTCATTTTTTACGATGGCTGCCAGCCGGGCACTCCCCTACTTACAAAAAATAATTACTCCTGTTGTTAGTGGTGTGGTTGTACTCCTTATCGGCCTAACTCTTATCCAGGTTGGTATGGTTGATTTCTGCGGCGGATTTGCAACAAAGGGTACGCCGGATTTTGGATCGCTTGAAAACGTAGGGTTGGGGGCTCTGGTTATGACCATTATCATCTTTCTTAACAGGTCAAACAGACCTCTTTTGCGGATGGGGTCGGTCGTGATCGGTCTCATGGTTGGTTACATCGTTGCTGCTTTTATGGGAAAAATTGATTTCAGTCAGCTGGCAGGAATTACACTTTTTTCTCTGCCTGTACCGTTTAAATTCGGATTTTTCCAGTTCGATTTTAGCATGATGTTTACTGTTGGTATCATCTACCTGCTCATTGTTATGGAAGCCATCGGTGATTTGACCGCCACATCCATGCTTTCAGGACAACCTGTTGAAGGCGAGATATACGTCAAACGCATATCAGGGGGTATCCTGGCAGATGGGTTTAACTCCGCCGTTGCTGCTGTCTTTTCCGCCTTTCCTCTTGCCACTTTCAGTCAGAATAATGGCGTTATCCAGATGACCGGTGTGGCTTCCCGCCACGTTGGTAAATATATTGCGGGAATCATGATTTTGCTTAGCATCTTCCCTGTACTTGGTGGTATAATTTCAATCATCCCAAAGCCGGTTCTGGGTGGAGCCACTTTGATTCTTTTTGCTATGGTTGCTTCTGCGGGCATTCGCATTATTACATCTAGACCACTTGGTCGCCAGGAGATGCTGATTTTGGCAATTTCTCTCGGCTCGGGCCTTGGCGCTCATTTTGTTCCTGAAGTTTTTTCCAATATGCCAAAAATCGTTCAGGATATTGGACACTCTTCCATCGCAGTGGGTGGTATGTCTGCTATTTTGGCTACTCTTGTTTTGAGCTTTGGCGGCGTGGGGGAGGAAGAAGGTGAAGCAGGAGAAAAAGAGAAATCGGTTGAGGTTAGAGAATCTGTTGAGAGTGGAGAATGAGGTATACAGAGGGCCTAAAGGTACCATATTCTTCTGATATGTTAAGCAAAGTGTTCAATGTAATTTAATTAGCCCTCTTGGGCGTTAATAAGTGGTGAATTTAATGAGTAAAGACTTAGGTGTTTCAACAATACTATATCCAACTGATCTTGGCGACCACGCCAAACCTGTTTTCAAGCATGCTCTTGCCTTAGCTAAACAATATGATGCAAATATAGTCATGCTCCATGTAGTTGAGCCGCTGAGCGATACCGCGATGGCTTTTATCAGTTTGTCTGTTTCTAAAGATGTAACCGATAAGGTTCAAAAAGCAACAATGCAGGAAATCCTTGTTAAAATGAAGGCGCAGTTGGAAAAATTCTACGCTGATGAGTGCAATGATAAAGAAGGTTTTTCACCTGTTAAAGAGTTTATTGTTGTTGGCGGTAAGCCGAGTGAGGAAGTATTAAGGGTTGCAGAGGAAGATAACGTCGACATGATTGTTATGGGCAAATCAACAAGAAAAGTCCGCGGTATCCGAGTCATGGGGTCGACTGCCAGACGGGTGAGCCGGATGTCGAATGTTCCGGTTCTTATTGTTCCGAATTACTAACCCCGGTTAGCGAGAAACAAGGGGGGACTGATACGAGTGGCAGGTATTAAGGAGCAGGGTGCTAACGCACCAGTACAATTCACAGACAAATACAAATAATACTTAAGGAAATTATGATTGACTTAACGATAAACAAAGAAGCATTAGAAAAAAATATTGCATATTGCCGAGAAAAAAAAATATCTCTGCCTACCTTCGCGATGATGAAGGATCCGGGCAAGATACCGGAGGTAATTAAGGATCAGCTTAGTGACATTGGCCTATGGGATCTTCATTCTGCCAACCTTTACAGGATATCCTGGAATAACGAGCAAACGGATTCCGGAGGCCTTTTTGGAGGCGTAAATCACTTTATCCTGCCACCCGAACTTACCGGGTGCCGTGCTAATATCATTATGATATCGGGGCGATGGTTCCCCACTGGAGCTCACAAGGTTGGTGCCACCTATGGCTGTCTGGCTCCCGGTCTGGTGACTGGACAATTTGATCCCCAGAAAACAAAAGCCGTCTGGCCTTCCACTGGAAATTACTGCAGGGGCGGTGCCTATATTTCGCATCTTCTTGCCTCTCAGGCTATAGCGATTCTCCCCGAGGAAATGTCCAGGGAGCGCTTTGAATGGCTTAACAAAATTGCGGGACAGGTTATCGCAACTCCAGGATGTGAATCAAATGTGAAAGAGATCTTTGATAAATGCTGGGAGTTGAAAAATTCCGGAGAAGACCTCAGGATTTTCAACCAGTTTGACGAGCTTGGGAATCCGCTCTGGCATTACACGGTTACTGGTTCTGCTATTGAGGAACTCTTAAACCAATATCTTACCGGTAATAAAAAATTCGCCGGCTATATCTCTTCCTCAGGTTCCGGCGGTACTCTGGCGGCAGGTTCCTATCTTAAAAAGCAGTTCCCCTACTCAAAAATAGCGGCCGCAGAGGCACTCCAGTGCCCGACCCTTCTTCAGAACGGCTTCGGTGGTCACAGGATTGAAGGCATAGGTGATAAACATGTTCCATGGGTCCACGACTGCAAGGAGACCGATTTTGTCGTTGCAGTAGATGATGAAGTTGCAATGAGGCTCTTACGGCTCTTCAATGAAGGTACAGGCCATGAGGCGTTGGTTGCAAGCGGTGTTGATTCTGATCTAGTCGGCAAACTTGATCTTCTCGGTATCTCCGGAATTGGTAATATGATTGCCGCAATAAAATTTGCCAAATATAACGAACTCACAGAAGATGACTATGTTGTAAGTATTGCGACCGATTCCATGCAGCTCTACGGTTCCAGGCTTGATGAACTTACCGAGGAAAGGGGGGGCTACACCGAAAGTGATACCTTCCGTGATCTCCAGCTGTTGAATTCCATCGGTATTGATAATATGAAGGAACTCAGCTACTACGATAAAAAAGCGATCCACAACCTTAAGTATTACACCTGGATCGAGCAGCAGGCCAAGGATGTGGAAGAGCTCAATGCTCAGTGGTATGACCACGACAACTACTGGACCGACACCTTTAACCAGGTTGATAAAATTGATGAACTGATCACTGAGTTTAATGATAAAGTGGGAATTCTTTAAGCTGAAAAGAAAGTTATCAGTTTTCAGTGTGCAGTAATAAACTACTGACAGCTGGAAACTGATTACTGAAAATATTGTTATAATATCAAATCGATACGGTAAACTATCTCGAAGTCTGCGCTTATCCAAAGTCTGCGCTTATCTGTTGTTTTTAAAAACGATTTCAGGAGCAGGTTACTTTACTGAAAAAAAAAGGTTACGAATAATGTCAAATTATTTATTAAACACCGACGCTGAAATTGCCGCCATCATTGAAAAAGAAGCTGAGCGGCAGGAAAACGGGATCGAACTCATCGCATCGGAAAATGTTGCCAGCCGGGCCGTGATGGAGGCCCAGGGAAGTGTCCTGACTAACAAATACGCTGAAGGGTATCCTTCAAAACGGTACTACGGCGGATGTACCTTTGCCGATGCTGCGGAAAATCTTGCCATTGAACGGGCAAAAACACTTTTTAATGCCGATTATGCCAATGTCCAGCCCCATTCGGGCTCCGGGGCCAATATGGCTGCACTTATGACCATGGTAGAGCCGGGTGATATGATTCTTGGGATGGACCTGGCGCACGGTGGTCACCTGACCCATGGAAGTCCGGTGAGCTTTTCCGGTAAACTCTATAATTTTGTCCATTACGGGGTCTCTCAGTCGACCGGGACCATCGATTACGATCAGGTGGCAAAACTTGCAAAAGAACATAAGCCAAAGGTAATCATTGCCGGGGCAAGTGCCTATCCGAGAATCATCGATTTCAACTATTTTGCAGAAGTCGCTGAGTCCTGTAAGGCCCTCTTGATGGTTGATATGGCCCATATCGCCGGTCTTGTTGCAACCGGGTTGCACCCCTCTCCTGTCCCGGTTGCGGACATTATAACATCCACCACCCATAAAACCTTGAGGGGACCAAGAGGCGGCCTGATCCTGGCTAAATCAGAATTCGGTCAAAAACTCAACAGTACCATTTTCCCTGGGATCCAGGGCGGCCCACTTATGCATGTAATCGCAGCCAAGGCCGTCGCTTTCAAAGAGGCCCTTTCAGATACTTTTGCTGAATACCAGAGAGATGTGGTGGGCAATGCCAACACTATGGCCAGGGTTCTTATAGAAAATGGCGTGGATCTTATTTCTGGCGGTACCGACAACCACATGATGCTGGCTGATCTCACTTCTCTTGATATTACAGGGAAAGCTGCAGAAGAGCTCCTTGGTCAAGCGGGTATCACCGTTAACAAAAATTCAATCCCCTTTGAGACAAGAAGCCCCTTTGTGACCAGCGGTATTCGCATTGGTACTCCGGCAATAACGGCCAGGAGAATGAAAGCGGACCAGGCTGAGATCATAGCCAACCTGATTGCAGGGTTGCTGAAAAATCCTGACAGCGAAGAGAAACTGACCAGCGCAAAAGGGAGTATTGCTGAACTCTGTAAGGATTTTCCATTATACAAATGATAAGTCAGAACACTGACATTCGGGACATAGCATCCCTTACCGGAAAAGAAGTGGCACAGCTGAATTTTATCAGAGATTCACAAACGTACTACTTCAGAAAGCACAATCGGCAGGGGATGAGATCTCATATCTTTGAAGTTCTCGCAGTCGAAGACCTGCTGAAAGAGACGAATGGAGAGATTATCGACGGTATTCGCTGGTACCCGAGAGCTGTGCCCAGATATATGCTTAGAATTTTGCGGACCCGGTTCACCTCGCTTGAGCAGATTCTGGATGAGATTAAAAGGTACACTCTGGTTCTCAAATTCCTGGGACCTGAGCTTATTGCCATCTCGAATGAATTCATCGTTGAGTACACCGGAACGGGAAAAAGTGAAATTGTACTTTGCGGATTTCAGGAATATGTCCAGGGAGCGATCCTCGACCCATGGGGACTTGTCGGCCAGGCCCCCTTTGACACCTTTTGCCAAACCAGGTTCTCCAGCGACAAGGTTGGCAAAAAACGAATTGCAGCGGGATTAGAATCTATTGCAGCTTTTGTAAGGCGAATGCGAAAGATGATCACCGAATCAGGCTACGTCACTGACCTTGCCGGTAACGGCAACCTGGTTCTGACCGATAAAGGAAAAATCAAGCTTGTTGATATCAACAACATCGTCAAGGTTTCTATGGACGATACCATTCTACTAGACGATAAAGGGTATCCTTCATGTGATAAATCGATTGAGGTTCTGTATATTCTGGAAGAGACGATTTTGAAAACCCAAAACCTTTCTGGTGATCCCTTGTATAAGCACTTTCTTTCAGCCGCCAGAAAGAAAAGGGTAAACAGTCTTGAAAAGGAATTTTTTGAAAATCTTTCAGAACAGAGTCCAGGAGGATTATATGGGGCCAATTGACTGGAGTAAAATCATCATCGGAATCAAAGGTGGAGGAGAAATGGCTTCCGGAGTTGCTGTTCGCCTCAAACGAGCTGGATTTTCCAGAATCTTTATGATGGAGATCGATCACCCTTTAGCCGTAAGGCGCGCCGTCTCCTTTTGTGAGGCGATCCATGATACCAAGGCCATCGTCGAGGGGATTGAGGCTGTCCGGACCCGGCATAAAGATGATATACTGGCCGCCTGGCACAGGGGACAGCTTGCAGTTCTGGCCGATCCTGGATGGTCTATTCTGAAAGAGATGCAGGCCCAGGTATTGATTGATGCCACCATCGCCAAAAGAAATCTCGGCACAACCATAGAAGATGCTCCTCTGGTAATTGGTTTGGGACCCGGATTTACGGCGTCAGTTGATGTGCATAGGGTGGTTGAGACAATGCGGGGGCATGATCTAGGCCGTGTTATTGAAAAAGGTTCAGCCCAACCAAATACCGGTGTCCCCGGCAACATAGGTGGACATACAGTGGATAGAGTTTTACGTGCGCCTGCAAGCGGAGTATTTCACTCGGAACGTAAAATCACAGATAAGGTCAGGGCAGGCGATGTTGTCTGCAGCGTAGCAGGAAAGGATGTTGTCTCAAAAATTGATGGTATTATCAGAGGGTTGATACGTGAAGGGACTCTCGTGCATGAGGGTCTTAAGATCGGTGACATCGACCCCAGGGGGTGTGTGGAGTATTGCTCTACCGTGTCGGAGAAATCCCGTGCCATCGGAGGATCCGTGCTGGAAGCCATTTTAGCGGCATCCTGTGGTATGGGATAAAAAAGTTTCTGATGAATATTCAGGATGCCTTGTCTATTGGCGACAAGGGCGTAATCAGTCTTGTGGGAGCAGGTGGCAAGACTTCTCTAATGTACTCTCTTGCCCGGGAACTTGTATCCTCCGGCAAGAGGGTTTTGACCACTACCACCACAAAGATTTTCGTGCCCACCCGCGAGGAATCACCTGTCACCATTGTATCCAAAGTTCCCGAAGAAATTGTTGCAAAGGCAAAAGCCCTGCTTAACAAATACCCCCACCTGACCGTGGGCTCTGAATACCTGCTAAACCGACACAAACTCAACGGCTTGAAAGTTTCTGTTATAGAATACATCCTGCAATCGAATCTCTTTGATTTCATCATTATTGAGGCGGATGGAGCAGCTGGGAGATCCCTTAAAGCCTGCGCTCCTCATGAGCCTGTCGTGCCGTTGTTTTCAGATTGTGTAGTAGCCCTTATGGGTCTTGATGTGGTGGCAAAACCGCTTACGGAAGAGTGGGTTTTCAGATCCTCCATTTTTTCACGCATTACGGGATTGGAACTTATGCAGAGTGTCTCTGAATCAGCCATTGCCTCGGCAATACTCCACGATATGTCATCCATCCCATGCTCAAGACAAGAGTGTGTAAAAATTGCCTTCCTCAACAAGGCAGATAATTTAAAGGCACTGTCTGCAGGTGAAAAAATAGCAGAACTTCTGGAAAAAATGGGCAAAACTATTTTCCACAAAATTGTCATCGGTGAACTCAAGCCCTTACCTCAGATCCACCAGTGTAGAGTCGTGCAACAGGAGAGAACCCGATGAATGCGAATCTTTATTCAAAACTGTATCTGACCCTGAAAAAAGGTAAAGGTGCTGTTCTGGTCCGGATTATCCGACGCGAAGGATCGGCCCCTCGCGGGGTGGGAAGTGGTTGTATGGTTGATGCTGACGGAACCCTGTTCGGCACCATTGGCGGCGGCCTTCTGGAGTACAGGGCTGTTGAAAAAGCAAAAATTCTTCTTAAAAAACAGGTTACGTCCCTTGAGACTGTCAAAATGACAGCAAAAGAAATCGCAGAAGAGGGCATGATCTGTGGGGGCAGGGTCGAGCTTTATTTTGAACCGATCCTTCCTGAGGATGATGCGATTGAATTCTTTAAGACCATTTATCAGCTTTTGCAAAGTGGCGGCAGTGGTACTCTTGTCACCCTGATAAGAGACGAAGCCGATGCTTTAGCACCTGATAACAGGATGCTGGTAAAAAAAGACAGCAGAATATTCGGTACTATTCCTTCTGTGAAATTGCCTGAACATGCGATCCGGGCCCACCTGCTCGAAGAAAAAGAAACTAATAGAACTCTTTTCCTGGAACCTGTCATACAGAATCCAGAACTCCTGCTGTTCGGCGGAGGCCACATTTCTACCTTTGTTGCTCCACTCGCCAAGACGATCGGCTTTCAGGTCAGTGTCTTTGATGACCTCAGTGATTTTGCAAACAGGAAGAGGTTTCCCGAAGCCGATGAAATACATAACATGTCTTATCAGGATGCATTTGCAAAGATTACCATCACAAAATCCAGTTATATTGTTATCGTAACAAGGGGACATATGGGGGATAAAGATGTTCTTGAGCTGGCACTGAAATCCCCGGTTTCCCCTGCCTATGTTGGTATGATAGGCAGTATCCGCAAACGGGATACGATATATAAGGCCTTAATGGATAGCGGCACGAGCAGACAAAAACTTACCGGGGTTCATTCTCCCATTGGACTCAATATTGGTGCACAAACTCCAGAGGAAATCGCAGTCAGCATCATTGCTGAAATCATCCAGATAAAAGCCAGTCGGGCGAAAACCCTACCCGAGATGAAGTCTCTCCATAAAATGATAAAGTGATTTTCATGCCTTCTGCCGAATTGAAAATTACAGGAATCATCCTCGCTGCAGGCTCGTCAAGACGCATGGGAACAGTCAAATCCCTGCTTCCATGGGGAAAGTCTTTTCTGTTGGACAAGGTAATCGAAAATGCACAACAATCTGAACTTGCAAACCTGATCGTTGTGCTTGGGTTTAAGGCAGAAAGTATCCTGGAAAAGATTAATTTCAGAGACTCCAGGGTTATTATAAATCCCGATTACAGTATGGGTCAGAGCAGTTCCCTGAGGGCAGGACTTGGAGGTGTACCCGCTGACAGCGACGGTGCCATGTTTCTTCTGGGCGACCAACCCTTCATCGGCCCGACAATAATAGACAGCCTGATCCTGGCCCTCCAAAAGCAACCTGCAAACCTTATTATTCCAACCTTCCAAGGGAAAAGGGGGAATCCTGTACTGGCGCATCGTTCCATCTTTGAACTGATTCAGGGGATTACGGGGGATAAAGGAGCTCGGGTACTTTTTCGCAGTTTAAAGGATCAGATACTGGAGGTGGAAGTTTTTGATCAGGGTATCCATCTTGATGTGGATACGATTGAAGACTATCGGAGGCTCGCCGATGCTGATTTTCCTGAAATCGCCCCCCCTGCCAAATAGGTCCAAACGGGAAGTGGCCCAATTTCAGGCATCGAACAAAGATTCCAGGTTATATTTAAAATATGAAGAGCAGATACCTTCATCTGAAATCATACAGGGGCCGATTGGGTTTTGCGGAGTACAGACCAT
>MAXH01000118.1 GCA_001750925.1 Desulfobulbaceae bacterium S3730MH12 | reverse complement strand
TCTAAAACAACATTCTTCCAAGAAACCATGTGAGTTAGACAAAGTCAAGAACTCAAGTTTTCTCTGCCTGTTTCGAAAAACCCTAACCACACAAAAAGATACGATCAGGAGGCTGCGAGCCAGAAGGCAGCCTTCTTCATAAATTTCTGCACACCTACCTCATCTAGCTCATCGCAAAAATTTGCATAAAACTGTCTGCTGAATTCCCGAGGGTCACCATTGCGGGCGAGAAGGATGCAGGATTTAGCATAGACGCTCTCCATTGTCATATCCAGTGACGACAGGATTCCCATTTGCAGGGCTTTGACACCTAACTCATATTTCGATAAATCGGTACTGCCGTACGGTGAATGTGTTTTTGCAATAACTATTGTTTCGTTGTCGTTGGCCCAGTGTGAGAGAACTTCCATCAATTCTTCACGATGCCCACTCATCCCGTATATAAGGACTATTAGTACTCTTATGTTTGAATTATCGAGATAGTTCTTCAGTAAAACCGGGTCAGTAGTGTGGGTTAAGCAATAGATATCCAGTGCCTCGGATACCTTTGTGCTGAATGTTTCAGACTGTCCCCTGTTAACGGAATAGTCGTTTAGTTGGAAGTTGGAGATCGGAATCTCGTCCATGACATTTGAGGCAAAGGCATCTAAACAGTCAACACCGATATTAATTTTTGTAGCTCTGACTGCTTTGATTACTTTCCCATTGAAGACAACCCATACTCCGCAATTGGACGTCGATGCTGCAAGCAGGGCTATCTCCAGATTTCCGACTACATCGCTTTTATCGTCCTCAAGAGTTTTCTGGGCACCCGTGACAATGACCGGTTTTTGGATTCCCTTCAGCATAAAAGCGAGCATACTGGCAGTGTAAGCAAGAGTATCTGTACCATGGGTAACGATAAACGCATCATGGTTATCGTAATTGTTCCAAATCGTTCCAGCGATCTTCTGTATATGCGGTATCTGCATGCTGGCACTGTCAATTCCGAATTCGCCGAAAGGGGATTGTGCAGGAGCGATATTGCGATCTCCAGTAAGTCCCCGATCAATTTTACCAAGCAAATCCTCAAAACAGAGTTTTGGTCTAAAGCCGGTTTTGGATTCAGCGGATGCAATCGTGCCACCAATGTGAATGGGAAGAATGCTTTTTATTTTCATCGTTTACTTCTCCTGATTACCAGGGCTTCATAACTTTTCTCGAAAAGTAAGAATTGATGGCGTCGTAAAAAGTCCCCTGCTTCGTCATTCCCGCGCAGGCGGGAATCCAGAACATACTGAAATAACTGGATTCCCGCCTGCGCGGGAATGACGGGACGACGAATAATTTGGGTTTTTACGAGTTTGCCACCAACTGAAAGTATACTAATTTGAACTCTACCTGTAATTGTTTAATTGAAGTCATACGTTACGGCTGTTTTGAATAATAAAAACAGGAGAGATCTTAACCAGATCATCCTCGGTTTTGCTGTACACAGGGATGTTTTAGATTACCTGTTTTTCGGCGAAAGAGCAGCAGAAGGGAGTGCTGGTGAGTAGTCTTCGTTTAGGACAAAAAATCGAGGTTTCACTGCCTTGTCGATTATTTCTTGACTACTTGGCAGGAATGAATTTATTAGTACAAAAAAGTATATATTTTGTTGGTTTGTGACAAGTTATATATAACCATATAAGATTAAATTACTGATAATAGCTACAATCCAAAGAAGGAAACCTGCGCAATGGCTAAATTGAAAGAAATTAAAAAAACACTTGAGACTGTCGATAGCACAAAGATTTTTTTTGTAGACTTCAACGGTAGAATCATGAGTCTACCTGTTAACCCGGATAACATTGAATCCATCCTCGAAGACGGAATCGGATTCGACGGCAGTTCTATTGCAGGCTACGGCACTGTCAATAGCAGTGATCGTCTCTTGTTTCCAGATCCTGATAGTTTCAAAGTTTTAAAATTTTCAGATGAAACTGTCGGTTTTTTCATTGCAAGCATTTATGATGAAAAAGATAAACCAGCCCAGGCAGACCCGAGAGCCATACTGAAAAATATTTTGGCTGAAGCGGAACGTGAGTTCAGTTTTAAATTCCTCTTAGGCCCAGAACATGAATTCTTTCTTCTCAAAAATGGCAAAAATAAGAAAAACCTGCATACGGATCAAGGCCTCTACTTTCAAGCGAGTCCTCATGATAAAGGGGAAGTTGTCAGAAACAGAATAATCAGCATCCTCAAAGACTGTGGAATTGCATTCGAAAAATCTCACCACGAGGTTACTCCATCCCAGCATGAAATAAACCTCGAACCCACCGATCCCCTGAACGGTGCCGATCGTACTGTCCTTTTTAATTATGTCACCCAGCAAATCGCTACAGAATTCGGATATCGAGCCACCTTCATGCCCAAACCCTTTGATGGCTATAACCGGAATGCTTTCCACCTGCATCTTTCTATTCAGGATCTCGAAGGCAACAACGTTTTCTATGACCAAGATGCTGCTCACAACATAGGAACCATCGCCAGGCAGTTTATTGGTGGTATCCTGAAATATGCCAGAGAAACATCAATTATTATGGCCTCCACCTTCAACTCATACAAGGCATATGTGATAGAACGGGAAGCACCCATTATCTGCAACTGGGGCTTTAAGAACCGAAGTTCTATGGTCAGGATCCCTTACTGTCCAAACCCACAGAGCACCAGGATTGAGCTCAGAAACCCGGATCCGGCTGGGAATGTATACTTTCAGGTGGCTATTTTGATAGCAATGGGCTTGGAAGGAATCAGAAACAATATCACCTGCGGAGAACAATCCACAAGTGGTATCTCCAGTAAGGATCTATCAACAAAAATATGGGATAAACGTTTTCTGCCCAAGAGCATGTTTGAAGCATTGGCGGAGGCTGAAGGAAGCTCATTTCTAAAACAGGCTCTCGGGGATGAAACCTACCAAAACTTCATGGCATTAAAGACCCAGGAGTGGGAAGGGCATCGAACCCATGTTACTCCTCGTGAATTGTCAATGTACCTCGATAGATAATATTTATAACATCCC
>MAXH01000117.1 GCA_001750925.1 Desulfobulbaceae bacterium S3730MH12 | reverse complement strand
TGGCCAGTGTAGTGATTAATATTGCCATCTTGAAGGTCTCAAAATTCCACCAACTCTTTAAATTGACCTTATTCCTGTGAATCTATGATATGACGGATGGGTATTTCATTTATCATCTTGGGAAATGGATTTTCTAGATTGGAGCTCGGTGGTAGTATTTCTATTGGGATAGTCTATTTCTGGCACGAGAACATCCAAGAATGTGCACAACGGTTCCCAGCCATCACCAAGTTTGTAGACCAATAATCGATCTTGTGGGACTGTAGCAATGACTTCATCAACATGGTGTTTGTAGACATCTATTGCATGGTCTCGATCATCGGGCTTTCCGTTGAAAACATTGCTTGCCAGAAAGTGAGTTAATGGATTCTTTTCTTTTGGGCGCTTCATTATCTTCAGAATGGTATTTTCAAAGCTTTTCCACCAGCTTTCAGGTGAACGCCAAGTAAGCAACACTGGAGCGTCTGGGTACACATCGATTAATTCTCGCCAATAATATGCCGATGGCCAATCAACACACGAAGAATAACCTTCGAACAGGCTATCCCAATCAGGTTGTGAGCCATGTGCAAGATCAATCCAACGCCTATATAAAACAGGCTTATCGCTCAATTCAAGCATATGATGGGTTGGACCAAATCCCAGAATATTTAATGCCATCCGCATAGAGTCAGTTCCTGTGCGACCGAATCCTGTTCCTATTACTTTAAGTGACATGACTGCATCTCCGATATTTATGGAGCTATTTGCTCATAATTTTCTCTACTCAGAAGAGTGAACAACGTGTTCAATAGTGCTGATCAACTAGAATAAAACCATAAGCTGCTTAACTATAAATGCAAAATTAAGTTTGGTTGAGAATTTGTAATCCTAAAGCTCCAAGATATTTACGTTGATAGTAGTGGGTTTACTAAAATAGAACGTTGCCCTGATAACCTTCACTATATGAAGATAGGGGTGGATAAAGATTCTTCCTGATCAGTTTGCATGTGATTATGCCTAAAAAACATGCCCGAAAAGGAGGATTCTGGAACTTTTGAAAATTCAAAATTATTCCCAAAAAAACCAGCTGCAAATGCAGCACTCTGAATTGTTGATGCTTCCAGAAAATATCGGATGGCACGCATACTTCATTGACCATCTCTGACTAGGCCAAAGAATTTACCGTTTTTTCCCAGTAGCTCTTTCATTTACAATTCTATCCTCGCGTCCCTGTGCGCGTAGCTCGGCCCTCTATGACTGCACCCTTGGCTTACCGCTATGAGCGTTTAAACCTCTGTCCAGGGTTTCAATGCCATCATATCCGTGCTGCCCCCAGTCGTGCCTGGGGAGCGATATCCTTTCAGAAAACGAAGGGGAAAACGGTAAAGTTATCTCGGCCTATATCCAGATAGCCTCTCCAACATTTTTCTTACAACAATTAATTTTAAAAACTCAACTGAGTTCCCCAAAAGGTCTGGTCGATGAGGTAAGGCGGGGGGATTCTCTGGTGTTTACCAGCAAACTTCATCAGATCGGCTGAGCCTCAAAAAACATCCTGGCTAAAAGGCATTTGGAGACCTGATTGGCATTTGGCGATAGTCTGTCTAATTGCTTTGATGCTATTGCCTGCCGACACGCCGAATGTTTCCTTCTTTTCTTTTTTGGAAGGGTTCGGGTATAATGATGATTGTTGTAAAAAATATGTTTAGTATGTTCTCCTTTCTGGCCTGTCCAGATCGGATTTTGTTGAACTTTTTCCCAATTTTTTTATGCAATGATAGTGTATGATCTTACCTGTTCCTGTGGATATCAATTTGAGGGCTGGTTTCAAAGTCGGAATGATTATGAAAAACAGTTCCAAGAGGAAAAGTTGAACTGCCCGTTATGTGACAGCGGGGATGTACATAAAATACTTTCTCCGGTAGCTGGGCGCAAATTGTCATCACATGCTATTGCACCAGAATTGCAGCAGGTGGGAGTTGTGGCTGGAGAAAATGATTCATTGGCTGCTGCTGGGAAAATTTTGGAAAAATTACAACAATATGTGGAGAAAAATTTTGAAGATGTTGGGGTTCAACTGACTGAAGAGACTCTGAAAATGCATTATGGCGTCAGTGAGCTGCGTAATGTCCGGGGTGTAGCCTCTGAGGAGCAGGAAAAGATACTCAAACAAGAAGGCATAGAGTTACTGAAAATTCCCATGACAGTGCGGAAAGAGGCTAAAAAGCTGAATTAATATTGAGTTTATTCTGGCAAGCAAGTTGTGGTATTTTCCTTTACCATGCGTAGCGTGCGGCTCTGCAACTAAGGTCATCACGCCCTTTACTACTGTAATTACGATAACTGAGCCGCAGTTCTGTTATGCTTTCATCTCGCCAACACTCAGCCTCTCACTACATGATGGGTTCGATTTTCTGGGGTGGTTTGCTCCTCTACCTGCCCTGGTATTTATGCCTCTTGTATTGGTTAAATGGTGGTAAGTAGCCCTCCTGACTGATCCAAAATATTCAAGTATCTCCTTTTTTGTCTGCCTTATAGTTTT
>MAXH01000116.1 GCA_001750925.1 Desulfobulbaceae bacterium S3730MH12 | reverse complement strand
CGTGCAATTTTTCTATTATTTCGGCGTACATACGGTACGTCGTAATGATAGAAAAATTGTAACAACGAACAAGATGAAGACTTTTTACGACGCCATCAATGGGTGGAGTCCCAATCAGCCTTAACCCTGGTCAAAATTTTCTGCATTAAAGGGAGTTTTTCGAGAGCACAAACGCCAATCAGGGGTTCCCCCTGCTTAACAGAAATACCGGGTTTGAAATATATTGAATGGATAACGCCGCGTTCTCCATTATAATAGACGGGAGTATCCCGTTTCATCAATGACATGGTAATAATCTCCTCACCCTGATCAATGGTTATCGACCTGGCACCTTTTTTATCTATCCGGGATTGAATATCCATGGAGAAGAAATATTTTGCAGTTTCCGGTGCATAAAAAAGATAGAGAACTTCTCTAAATATATTTTCGATGATCTCTTTCTTTTTCAGAGGATGCTTGATTGTCATCAGCTTTTCACCTGCCTCGACAAACCGACCATCCAGTTCAGTGACAATCCCGGTCACTGTTCCATTAGTCTGAGCAACTATTATTTTGGGATTCCTTTCACGATTAATTTCATACAAGCTTGTCCCTGGAACCTGCAGCCATTCCCCACTGGCAGCATCTACCTGCTGACCTTCCATCACCTTAAAGGTTATCTTTCCGGTATGCACAGCATACACATCCACATAATCATATGGGTCGGATTTATACTTGCTCAGCAATTCATCAAAATCTATTTCATCTGACATATTCACAACCTGTTATTCTTTCTTAAAAGATATTGTCATCCGCTTTTGACTAAGAGCCTGTCCATAAGTGATCCTTTTTACCATGCAACCCTAAAGCAATACGTTTATACTAGCATAAATCTCACTTAGCCATCTGAAATTGCCAATTTTTTCACTTGTAAAAAAATATGAAATGAAAATGAAATCAGCCTGTCGAGGGTTTCACCCTGAAAACTGCGAGGAACCGACACTCTTGCTGATTCCGGTCATGACATATTAACACTACCCGGAATCGACTTCAACTTCTCCCTTCAATCAAACCTTAAGAAAAGGGTAAGAAGCTGGCACAAAAAATAATGGATAAACCAGCCAAAGATACATTATTTCAGATCGACTCAGTTGAAGAAGATTTTGTCTTCAATGAACATGTGGTTGAAGTTTTTGATGATATGCTGGATCGCTCTGTTCCTTTTTACAGAGAAGTTATCGATTCAACAGCTCGCCTGCTTGACTGTTTCCTGAACAGAGGTGACACAGTTTACGATCTAGGCTGTGCAACCGGAACAACATTACTGGAATTTTCACGGCTCCTTGAGGACAGGGGGTTGAAGTTCGTGGGAGTAGACAATTCTGCGCCAATGCTCGATAAGGCCAGATTAAAGACGGAACTGTACTCCAAAACAGAATCACTTTCATTTCTTGAAGAGGACATTACAAAAATTGATCATCCTGAAGCCGGTGCATTTATTGTCAACTACACCCTGCAGTTTATCAGACCCCTGCAACGGGGGGATTTTGTCCGTCAACTCTACGATAATCTTCGCCCCGGGGGAGTCCTCCTGCTCAGCGAGAAAGTCATCAGCCATGATCGCCGCCTGAACCGGGAATATATCGCTATTTACCACCGGTTCAAAAAAAAGAAAGGCTACTCCGAACTGGAGATCGCCAAAAAACGGGAAGCCCTGGAAAACGTACTGATCCCCTTTTCCATTGATGAGAATAAAACTCTACTGAAAAATTGTGGCTTTAAATCAGTCGACACCTATTTTCAATGGTTTAACTTTGCCTCCTTCATTGCTGTAAAGCCTTCCTGACCTATCCATGAAATACTTGTCAATGCTGCCATCTTCAGCCCATTTCGATGAAATTGCTGAACTTCACCAGACCCGCCAGAGGTGGATCAATCAGGAGAAAAAGGGCTTTCTTCGATACCGCACTCCTCTTCAGTATCTCTCGCAGTTTAATGCCGGTCACGTTGACTGCTGTGGAGATATTGTAACAATCGGCAAATCGGACGAGATAAGCCCGAGTGAACAAAAAGAGATAAGGGACAGGCTCAAAGAGTTTATGCCCTGGAGAAAAGGTCCCTTTACCGTTTTCGGAATTGATATTGACGCGGAGTGGCGAAGCGAACGAAAGTGGCAGCGAATTATCCCAAAACTACCTGATTTAAATGGTAAAATAATTGCCGACATCGGCTGCAATAACGGCTACTATATGTTTCGCATGACTGCATCAGAGCCAGAACTCGTCCTGGGCTTCGAGCCATCAGTACAACATTACTACTGTTTCAGGGCACTCAACAGTATGGCCGGACTGAAACGGCTCGATATTGACCTGCTCGGTGTTGAACACATACACTACTTTGAATCCTGTTTTGATGTGATTTTTTTAATGGGTATTATATACCACCGCCCCTCCCCCATTGACACTCTCCGTGATATTTTTACCGCTCTTCAGCCTGGAGGTACACTGATTATTGAATCACAGGCCATCCCCGGCCAAGAGCCAATGGCTCTTTTTCCCGACAAAACGTATGCCAAGGTACCAGGCACATATTTTGTCCCCACCGGTTCCTGTCTCGGCAACTGGATGAAAAAAGCAGGGTTCAAAGATATTGACTTTTTCCACAGTCATCCCATGTCTAACGATGAACAGCGGCGAACAGACTGGATGCAGTTTGAATCCTACGAAGACTTTATCGATATAAACAACCCCCATAGAACCGTAGAGGGATATCCTGCCCCCTGCCGTGTTTTTCTTAAAGGGAGAAAAATTTAAGTTCTCTAACACCTGAAATGAATTTCACAACGATGCCACTGCTTCGCTTATCTGACGTAGCCGCCCGGAACTTCAAATGACCTTTTTACGGGTTTATCAAAGGTGACTATGGTATACATTCCACCAAGTCGGATCTCACAATCATTTTTTCCGGAACCTAAGGAGTGATAGTTTCGTAAAAACTAAAATTTGGAGATGGTTAAGTATGACACCATCAGGAGTTATTTTATGGAAAAATCAAATTGCACATTATACAGCAGCGGCCTGAAAGGTGCTGAGGCAACATTTGGCGAAGAGGCAGAAAAATATGGCGTTAATGAAGTTGTTTACTCATTTGAAAACCACAAGCTGACCCGAGAGAAAAATATATCTATCCTGAACCAGGAAGAGTTGGAGAGAGGTGATATAAGTATGGAGTTGGCCTCAAGAATGCTCAACCGAACATATTACGAAACAGAAAAGATTAGAAAAGTCCTGCAAACCATTTTTCATATGGTCAACAGCGGCCATCAGGTTTTTGTAATCGGCTCTATCCAGGAAGATGGCTCAGTTAAAGGCGGTACCGGCTGGGCAGTAGAGCTGGCCAAAATGTTCAATCGTCCACTCCACGTGTTCGATCAACCGCAAAAGAAGTGGTTTACCTGGAAAAATGAATGGCAGGAGGGTTCTCCTAAAATTGAATATGACACCTTTGTCGGTTCAGGTACACGCTACTTAAGCGATGCCGGACGTGAGGCCATAGGCCAACTCTTTGCCGATTCCTTTGGCGGGGAATAATTTCAAGCGCCTTTAAATAATAACCCGACTAGTCGGAAAAAAACTTTCAGACTCGCTGGATAAGTACCTTGTAAGTAAATGGAACAGCACAATTTCAAAATATACTCCTTGATTTCTTATTTTTTATGACAGAAGTTCAGGAGTAAGGTACTAAGGAGGCAAGCCACCGGCTTACCTCCTTATCTCTTCAGTTTTTTCACTTATTCTCCCCTTTCAATATATCCCGACCCTACTCCATAATCCGTTCAAAAGACCTTGAATTGTTATACTTTACGAATGATATCAAATAGGTTAGGATCCGTTCTTAAAATATCAAGTCAAAAATCCAATTTAACTTCATGAGCCCCCTGAGGTACCCTGAAAATACTCTATCCAAAAAGCATTCTTCAGGAAACAATATTCATGCTGCCAACCCAGAATATAATAAAATCCAGTGCTCCATTACCTTTCATATCATTTCTACTCTTTTTTCTCCTGACTTATCTGTTGCCCTCCACACCTGCCTTCGGGCAAACGGGTGAACAACCGGCAGATACAGCATCCTTCCCTCCTGTCTCCATAGCTCAACAAGATCTCCAGAAACAGCATGAGAGTATTATAGCAATCTACCAGCAGCACCGGCTGGAATTTCAGGACAGGAAGAAAAATATCAACGATGAGGTCAAGCAGGAGCTGGAGAAACTGGCAGACAAAATCAGTTCCCTGAACTCGGAGCTTAAGAAAGGGGAAGCCCGCCTCAATACCGTATATCAATCCGATCAGCAGGAGTTACCGTCTGAAATCAGAGAAGAGATCCTGCATGTCAATGAAAAGCAATTGAAGTATGAACGTATACTGTATGCATTATCTGTGATCAATAAAGGGAGCGCTTTTATCCTCTCCCCGCTGACAATTGCGGCCGGTTCTAACGCAGGAAATATCCTCTTTATTTTTCTACCTCTAACTGTCTTGAATATCTTTCTCTATCTTTTTTTCCGACAAAAGGTCACCTTTACCCGGTATAGGACATTACTCATTGCAATCCTGGTGACAGTTTTTCTTACTTGTGCCACTTCACTCTTTGCTGCTTCAACGGAAAAACGTAATGAAGTTCAAACAAAGCTGGGCTTTGCTGAGAGCATGCTGGAGCTTTCCGGCAATCAAAAAGCAATAGCGATACTTGAAGACAAGAGCGCAGAACAGACCGTTCTGCCATCTGGTCTGACATCCGGTGATCAAAAGTTGGAGGTGTACAAAACAGTCACTACAGACAGTCCTGAGTACTATGTCACCCTTGCTGCCTTATACACTGCCGAGAAAAGAACAGAGGATGCAGTTGAAGCGATAGCAAATATCGCGGAAGAAGATGACCTTATTGGTAATCCGACTGAGAAAATTATTGTCAATACGGTACACTTTCTTGTTGAGAACGGTCACGCTGATATTGCCGGCAACGTAATAGCAAATCACGCCTGGTTGATAAGTGATACCAGAACATTGCTTGAGCTGGCACAATATCTCACCACATACTCCATGCAGGTCTCATCCGATTATGTCATGGAACTGATGGAAGAAAAAACAGAGACGGCCGTCGGATTGGTTGCCCTGGCTGATTCTTACCACAAGGTCGGGGAGAAAGATAAAGCACTGTCTATTCTAACCCGTGCTCTTAACACTTCCCGAAACATAGATGATATTCTTCTGATCGCTCAAACCTGTGTCAAACTGCAAATCGATAGTGTACTGAAGCTGTTACCCACAAAAGCTGAGGAACTTCCCGGCAGTACAGAACTCCTTATTGACCTTGCAGAAATATACAATGACCAGGGTGAGAGCTCCCTGGCAGCTGCTACTCTACAGCAGGCAATCACAAAATCCTCCCAGCTGGATCAACTCAAACAAGTTGTACAAATTGCCATCGAATTCAAGCTGGAGTCGCTAATGGACAAGGTCAGAGAACAGGTCATTCTTCTCTGCCCGGATTTACAGAGCGACCCTGATAGCGAACAGTTTCAACTGGCCTATTCGCAGTGTCTGCAGTTTGTTGATTTTTTCTTCAGTCTGAAAAAAGAAGCGGATGCAGCGAAACTCTTTAACATGCTTACAGCTAAAGTTAAGGAAGACAGGGAAAAAGATGATCGATATATCTCTTTGATGCTCAGCGGTGCCCGTGACGCCCTGCAGAGAGATATGAAACAAAAGGCGGCAAGCATTGTTTTCAAATTGACAATGATGATAAAGCCGAGGACAAAATCTTTCTCCACCTATATTAAAATGCATGAAGAATTTCTTGCGTCGATACAAGAGCTTCCAGACCGGGATATGGTTTCAATCCCCCTGTTCTATGGTTTAATTAACGAAGATATCAACCGGAGCAGCAATGCCGAAAGAGTATATTTGCAGGCAGTAATCTATTCTCTAGATGCTGTTAACAAGAGTTATGGCGACAAACTTCCCGATACCCTGAACGAGTACTTCCTGCTGGGCAGACTGTGGCAGAAAGAAAACAGGATAGATGACCTTGCCTCGCTGGATAGGGTCTATGCGCTCCTGGAAAACCAGATTCTGGAAAATATGAAAGAAAAGGAACGACAACGAGTACTGACCGAACCAATGGCCCGCTTGACGGAACTGGAGGAGAAAAGAGAAAAACAACTTGCCTTAATACAGAACCATGACGCTGATATCAAAGAGAAAGAAGCCGAATACACCAGGCGTCAGGAGCAGATAATTGAAGAGGCACAACTATCACTTGCTACAGAAAAGAAAACTCTTGCCAAATTAAGCAGGAAACTCCTTTTCAAAACACTGTCCACTATCATAGCCCAACTCATATTACTTGGACTGGTGATCGGATGTGCTCTTATTGCCTGGAAATACAGTCAACACTTGAAAGAGCATAAAACATACGGTTTCTTTACAAAGTTCCTTGAATTGAATGGCTGGCTTCGGGTGTTTTCAATTCTTGGTATTTTATCTGGTATCTGCTTGATCATAGTCAGCCAGTTTCTACAAATATTCCAGAAAGTTCACGAGCTGACCCTGCATATGGCCCCGGAAACAAATTCCATGTATGCCGATGCCACCGTATCCGAGTTGGAATTAAAATTAAAAAAAGATGCCGGTGACAGCTATAAAGAGGAGAGGAAAAAATGAAATCTAATTATCTGATTCTCGGAACATTATTTTTGTCCATGGCAATCACTGCCGGATGTAATACCAATCTCCGACATATTGACAATACTAAGATTCCTCCGGTAAACCCAGACTATACGTTTCGTGCCACCTATGAAAAAACATGGTATGCGACGGTAGACGCTGTGATAGAGTTCAGTACGATTGCTACTCTGGATAAGAAAAATGGTTTTATCTCTACTGATACGGCAACAATTGATGCCAGTGAAATGGATATACCGAAATCTGAACTATCCAGACAAACGTATACGTTCAGTTATGATATCAGGCTTGATGCTGAAGGTGTCAGTGCAACCAAAATCGGCACCAGGGTGCAACTCTTCCATGAACATTTTATGAATATGTCACAGCAACAGACCCATATAGAGCAGGTAGAGAATCTCCTCAGGAATAAACTGTATCAGAAAATTTGTAACAACCTCTTTCCCTCTGGAAATGGAGAGTGCGACCGCAACTCATTCGCAACTGAGGCGCTAGTACTACCAGAGGGAGAACCGGTCACACCGGATAAAAAATTTGACGCAAAACTACAGTCCGCCCAGAAAGCTCTAACCAGTGCAGGCTACAACCCCGGGCCGACAGATGGTCTCATGGGCCAGAAGACCAGAAAAGCCTTGAACAGTTTCCAACAGGACAACGGCCTGGCTATAACCTGGTCTCTTGACAGTGCAACATACGATTTACTGACACGTCCTTCACAGCATAAGCCTGAGACACCACCTAAAAAAATACAGCCGCCCCCTCCCAGACAGGTGGATCCGCCAACACCGAAAGAACCTGAAAAAACCGTCGAGATTCCGAAGCCTCCTCCTGCCCCATCCAGCAAAGAAGTGACTTCCAAATATATCACAACAGATGACACGGATCTGCTGCAGGACAAGGATCTGTTCGGTGCAGATATTATTGATAGTGTACCGGCAGGCACCTCATTAAATGTTCTCTCAAAAAGCGGTGAATATTACAAGGTCCAATACAAAGGGAACGAAGGGTATATCTACCTTGAATTTATTCAAAAAATTGAATGATATTGCCTACTCATCCTGGTCAATCTTCAGGATTCTGTCACCGGGCTTTAATGCGTCACCTTTTTTTGCAAAAATGGCAGTAACAATACCACTCATTTCACAGAGAATCGGTGTTTGCATTTTCATCGCCTCCATAATCGCCACACGATCTCCGACCAGCACCTCCTGACCTTCATCCGCCGATATCTCAACTATATTTCCACCAAATGGAGAACGTACATCTCCTGCCTTGGCAAGATCGATAATTTCTTCCTTGGACAGCACTGCCTCGCCCGCCTCTGAAAGTGTCACTTCAGGCTTGAAGGTAAAAGATGACTGATGATGGTCAACGGTAAGATAGACAGATGTTTCTCCTGTATCAGTCACAGGAGAAGGACCAATCTCAATCATATGTTCTTTACCCTGGTGGTCTCTAAAGGCCAGTTTGTCGCCAATGTCAAACCCTCCCTTATGGAAAAAAACAGCAGGTGACAGAACATAAACCCGGCCATACTTTTCTTCAAACTTGAGAAACTCAACAGCATCATTGGGGTGCTGAAGATAGAGGATAAGCTGCTCGTCAGTCGGTTCCACCCCTAACTGTTCGGCAAGATCATACCTTTCAAGGGCAAGATCCATATTTTCAACTTCTTCTACACCACCCTCCTCTTCGAGCACAGTTACCCAGTCATCTCCCAGAACCTTTTCATATATCCACTCGTCCGGTTTATAAAAAGGAAACGGCCCATATTTACCCAGCAGCAGATTTTTCAGATCCCCGGAGGGGTTACCGTAACGCTCCCCGTCAATAACATTTGATACAGCGGTAGTCCAGAGGATCTGTGAGCCCGGTGTAACCGACCAGTAGTTCCCCAACTCTTTCTGTACCCGTGGCAGTTCTTTATGCAGGATGTCAGGCATCTTATCAAGAAACCCTCCCTTTGATGCCTGCTCGAGACTTGACCCCATCGCCCCGCCCGGCAGTTTATGAATCTGCACAGTTGGCTGAAAACCTTTTATCTGGGATTCAAACTGATCGTAATACTGTCGCTCATCCCGTATCACCTCAGATGTTTCGATCACCGCACCTTCATCAAGGCCCTCAGCCACATAGCCAAATTCCTTTAATGACTGAACCACGCTGAGAATCGGTGGAGGTCCATAGAATCCGGTAAATGCGGAATCCGCCGCATCAACAATTGTGGCACCATTTTTTACCGCCTCAATAATTCTTCCCAGGTCATTGCCATCGGTATTATGACCATGATAGTGAAGAGGAATATCCGGATATTTCTGTTTAAGCGAATCAACCAGTTGACCAATTCTGGTAGGTGTTCCCAGGCCTCCATGATTTTTAATACAGAGGACAATATCCCTGCCCGTCACCTCAATGATCTCCCCTGCTTTGGCCACATAAAAATCATCTGTATGCTCCGGTCCGGTCGAAAAACAGATACATGGTTCATTAAGTTTTCCGGCCTTTGCCACCTCCTCAAAAACAGCGAGCATATTGGGTACATGATTCATAAAATCAAATGTTCGCCATACATCCACAAATTTGGCAAATTCACGGACAGTAAAACGAATCACATTCTGCGGATAGGGGCGATAACCAAAAAGATTTACCCCTCTGCAGAGGGTCTGAAACATCGTATTCGGCATGGCTTCTCTCAGTTTCCTCAGCTTGAGAAAAGGGTTCACCTGCTTGCGCAGAATATCCACATGAATAGATGCTCCACCGGTTATCTCTAAAGAAAAATATCCGGCCCTTTCTCTGGCGGGTGCAGCCATCAGATCCGTATGCAGCAGTATGCGGTTTTTAAAGTCAGACTGGGAGAGATCTCTGGCTGTGTTGGTTATATAATACCCTTCGGCATTTCGCAGTGTCTCAACTATTTGTGCAACTGGGGTTCCCTGATTTATTCTTGTCATATTATGTTCCCTGTACGTTTATCTTCATCTATTACTTAGAAATTGAACCTTCTTTTTTTTCGCAAAAAAATTATGCCGCATAGGGATTTTCTTTGCGATAATGAATTTCCGCAATCAACCTCGCCAGTTTACCTACCTCACTGGAGTCTTCATCATAGAGAAAAATATGCGGATGAGTATCAATATATGAGGTATCAAAGTTACCGCTTAAGAAATCCTTTTCCGATGCAATATTTTCATAGAACGGAATTGTAGTTTTAGGTCCTCTGATCGCAAAATTCTGCAAACATCTTCTCAGCCTGCCCACAGTTTCATCCCAGGTAAATCCATGTACTGTTAATTTGACCAGGAGTGAATCATACACCTCAGGGATGACATAACCCTGATACACAAATCCATCCAGACGCACTCCAAAGCCACCCGTGGAACGATAAACGGAGACCTGCTTGCCACCCTCCGGCATAAAATCATTTTTGGGATCTTCCGCATTAATTCGAACTTCAATAGCATGTCCCCTGGGCTTTACATCCTCCTGAGTAAAAGAGAGCGGATTACCAAAGGCGAGATTTATCTGGTTGCGGACAATATCAATGCCGGTAATCATTTCCGTTACCGTATGCTCAACCTGAACCCTGGTATTAATCTCCAGAAAATAGTAATTAAAATCACTATCGAGAAGGAATTCTACAGTTCCGGCATTGAAATAATTTGACGCCTCTGCAGCCTGGACAGCGGTTTCACATATTTTATCCAGCAGACCCTGATCCTCAATCATGGAAGGCGCTATTTCTACAAGTTTTTGATTCCTGCGTTGGATCGAACAGTCACGGGTACCCAGATGGAGCGTATTGCCATGGCTGTCAGCAAGTATTTGCACCTCAACATGTTTCGGATTGAGTACCACTTTCTCCAGATAGACGGAATCATCATTAAACGCCGCAAGTGCTTCAGAGCGTGCCATCGGAATCTGTCCTACCATCTCCTGGTCATTCTCAATCCTGCGAATACCGCGACCGCCTCCCCCGCAGGTCGCTTTCAGCATGACCGGATAACCATATTCAGAGCCAAAAGTGAGTGCCTCTTCAACACCTTCTTTTCCCTGTGACAGATTAGGAGTCCCCGGAACCATGGGAATGCCTGCATCAGACATGATTTTCCTGGCAGTCACCTTATTTCCGAGATTGGTGATTATTTCCGAAGATGGGCCTATAAAGATGATATCTTCCATCTCGCAGGCTTTAGCAAAAAATGGGTTTTCCGCCAAAAACCCGTAGCCTGGATGAACAGCAATGGCACCTGTTTTTTTTGCAGCCCATATGATTTTTTCGATATTGAGATAGTCAGACCGCGGACCATCACCCAGTAAAATTGCCTCATCAGCTATTCTGATATGTCGGGACATCTCATCCGGAGTTTCATATACGGCTACAGCAGCATGGCCCAGTTCCTGTATGGCCCGGATTAATCGAATAGCAATCTCACCTCGGTTGGCTACTAAAATTTTCTTTTTCAATGGAGCTCCTTTTTGATTGGCATTGCAACCATCATTGACAAATCGAATCTATTTTACCAAACTATTACACGCCCTCATCTTAATCAATATCGCTTAACAAATCAATCAACAAGACTTGTCTGCAAGCAAAGGCAAGAAGGATAACGAAACCTGTCAGGATCCAAAAAGAGAGTAAATTTCCCAATCCAGCAGCCGTTTACGATTGACGCATCTTTTCTTTTCAGGTTATACTAAATAGTTTTGCCTGCATGCTGATCCCCTACCATTTTTCAAATGCCAGAGAATTCTCATAGCAATTTTATAACCACTAACAGACAGAGGAAAAACGGTATGAAAGCTCTAATAGCCCTGGAAGATGGCACCATTTTTAAAGGGCGGTCATTTACCGGCCACGGTGAAGCTGTTGGCGAGATTGTCTTCAACACGTCACTCAGCGGATACCAGGAGATCCTAACGGATCCATCCTATACCGGGCAGATTGTCACTATGACATATCCGATGATCGGCAATTACGGCATCAACCCTGAAGATATGGAATCAGCCGCAATCCACCCCATGGCATTTCTTGTTAAAGAATACAATGGATATCCCTCCAATTACCGTTCAACCATGTCCCTGGGAGATTTTTTGCAGGAGTATTCCGTCCTCGGTGTCGAGGGATTTGACACCCGTGCACTTGTAAAACATATCCGGTCTCAGGGAGCAATGAAGTGTATAGTTTCCACCGAAGATCCGGATCACAGCTCGCTCATACAAAGAGCCCGGAACTGGTCAGGCCTTGTCGGTCAGGATATGGTTAAACGGGTAACCTGCGATGAGCCATATGGCTGGGCCGATAACAAACCTGTACCGGGCATCAATTTCACAACGGCTCAACAGAATATTGCCAATCCGTATAAAGTAGTCGCCTTTGACTTTGGTATAAAATTCAATCAACTTAGACTACTGACAGAAAAAGGATGCCAGGTACAGGTGATACCGGCAACAACTGATGCAGAGACAGTGCTTGCCATGAACCCCGACGGCATTTTCCTCTCCAACGGTCCGGGTGATCCTGAAGGTGTTGAGGGTGTTGTTGAAACCATCCAGACTCTTCTAGGTAAAAAGCCGATATTTGGAATATGCCTTGGTCATCAGATACTTGGACTTGCCTACGGCGGCTCAGCCTATAAATTAAAATTTGGTCACCGTGGAGGGAATCAACCGGTTAAAGACCTTGCCACCGGTCACGTTGAAATAACCTCTCAAAATCACGGTTTCTGTCTCGATATCGAAAGCCTGCCAAAAGACAAGATTGAAGTTACCCATATCAATCTCAACGACAACAGCCTGGAAGGCATGCACCACAAAAGTTTTCCTGCCTTTTCCGTCCAATACCATCCGGAACATGCGCCAGGCCCCCATGATGCTGTTTATCTTTTTGATCGTTTTATTGATATGATGCGCCAGGAGTAGAGTGTCTGTCCGAGTACAAAAAACAACAACACACAGCTGAAAATTCACCTATGCCAAAAAGAACAGACATACATAAAATCCTTATCATCGGCTCAGGCCCCATCATCATCAGCCAGGCCTGCGAGTTTGATTATTCGGGGGCACAAGCGGTAAAAGCGCTGAAAGAAGAAGGGTATGAAGTAGTCCTGATCAATTCAAATCCGGCAACCATCATGACCGACCCGGAGTTGGCCGACAGTACCTACATTGAACCTATCACCCCGGAGTTTGTCGCCAAGGTCATCGAAAAAGAACGTCCCGACGCCCTTCTACCTACGCTTGGCGGACAGACCGCTCTCAACACAGCCATCAAGGTCTCTGAACTTGGAATTCTTGATGAGTATGAAGTTGAACTGCTGGCAGCAGATGTAGATGTGATCAAAAAAGCAGAAGGCAGGGAGGAATTCCGGGACGCCATGCATAACATTGGTCTCAAGGTACCTGAATCTGCAATTGTTCAAACTATCGAGGATGCCATGACTGCAGGCGATGAAATTGGCTTTCCGGTAATTGTCCGCCCAAGTTTTACCCTTGGTGGAACCGGCGGCGGCGTCGCCTATAACCGCCATGAACTGAAAGAGTTGAGTAGTTCAGGACTCGATCTTTCCATGACAACAGAGATCATGATCGAACGTAGCCTGCTGGGCTGGAAAGAGTACGAGCTGGAAGTAATGCGGGACAGCAAAGACAATGTTGTTATCATCTGCTCCATAGAAAACATTGATGCAATGGGAGTTCATACCGGAGACAGTATGACTGTTGCCCCGGCCCAAACCCTTACGGATCGTGAATATCAGGATATGCGGGATGCTGCAATCGCCATAATCCGTGAAATCGGTGTTGAGACCGGCGGCTCCAATGTTCAGTTTGCGGTCAATCCCGAAGATGGCGAACTGATGATCATCGAGATGAACCCGAGGGTTTCAAGAAGCTCTGCCCTGGCATCCAAAGCAACAGGATTTCCCATAGCAAAAATTGCCGCAAAACTGGCCGTCGGTTATACCCTGGATGAGCTGCAAAATGATATCACCCGGGAGACCTATGCTGCCTTTGAACCTACCATCGACTATTGCGTGGTAAAAATCCCGCGCTTTACCTTTGAAAAATTCCCTGAAGCTGAAGATACACTCACCACCGCCATGAAATCAGTCGGGGAAACCATGGCCATTGGCAGAACCTTTAAAGAGGCCTTCCAGAAGGCCATGCGGTCTCTTGAGACCGGGCGGTCCGGATTTGGAGGTGACGGCAGACAGATTTTAACTGAAATCGAGTTGGAAGATCTTGAACATGGCCTGCGACAGCCGAGTTCCAAACGTATTGGTGAAATCTACGAGGCCCTCAAACGCGATATGGATCTTGAAGAGCTTTACGCCCTTACCAGGATCGATCCATGGTTTCTCTATAATTTTAAACAGATTGTTGAAACAGAAAGAAAAATCAGCAGGGGAGGATTCTCGGGGCTGGACAATGAATTCCTGCGCTTCTGTAAGGAACAGGGATTCTCGGACAACCAGCTGGCCTTTCTCACCGGAACATCTGAAGATGATATCCGGGATCTTCGTACTAACCTGGAAATCACCCCGGTATACAAGCTTGTGGACACCTGTGCAGCCGAATTTGAATCCTACACCCCATACTATTATTCAACCTATGAACAGGAAAATGAGGCAGTCCGGACAGACAGAAAGAAAGTTATCATCCTCGGTGGCGGCCCCAACCGCATTGGCCAGGGGATTGAATTTGACTACTGCTGTGTCCATGCCGCCTTTGCCTTAAAAGAGATCGGGGTGGAATCGATCATGATCAACTCAAATCCGGAGACGGTTTCCACCGATTACGATACCTCGGACAAACTCTATTTCGAACCGCTCACCCGGGAAGATGTACTGAATATTATCGAGCAGGAGCAGCCGGATGGTGTCATTGTCCAGTTTGGCGGGCAAACCCCGCTCAATTTATCCGTTCCTCTTGAAAAGGCAGGGGTAACAATCATCGGTACACAGCCGGACGCAATTGACAGGGCCGAAGACCGGAAGCGCTTCAAGCAATTTCTGCAAAAACTCAACCTGCGCCAGCCTGATAATGATACCGTTCATACCCCTGAGGAGGCTGTCGCCGCTGCAGACAATATTGGCTACCCGGTAGTTGTACGACCTTCCTATGTGCTGGGCGGCCGTGATATGCGCATCGTATACAATAGTGCAGGTATCAAGGATTTTATGGCAGCCATGGGGAATAAACGCCTTGAACATCCGGTACTTATCGACAAGTTCCTAAAAGATGCCATTGAGGTTGATGTTGATGCTCTCTGTGACGGCAAGGTGACAATCATCGGCGGCATTATGGAACATATTGAGGAAGCCGGCATTCACTCCGGAGATTCCGCATGTATCCTGCCACCCCACACCCTGTCCGAAAAAATTATTGAAGAAATTAAACAGGCAAGCAGGGATATGGCCATTGAGCTTGGTGTCATCGGCCTTATGAATGTACAATTCGCCGTGAAAGACAATCAGCTCTATATACTTGAAGTCAATCCCCGTGCATCCAGAACTGTTCCTTTTGTCAGCAAGGCGACCGGAGTACCTCTGGCAAAACTGGCAACTAAAGTAATGCTGGGAGCCACCCTTGAGGAACTTGGCATCAAGGGTGAAACGGATATCAGTCACTGGGCGGTAAAGGAGGCAGTATTCCCCTTTGACAGATTTGAACATGTTGACACCCTGCTTGGTCCGGAAATGAAGTCCACCGGCGAGGTTATGGGCATTGACGACAACCTCGGGTTAGCTATTGCTAAATCACAACTGGCGGCAGGATCGTCCCTGCCCCGATCCGGCAATGTCTTTATAAGTGTCCGCCATGGAGACAAAACCAGTATTGTACCCGTGGCCAAAGCTCTTACAGAGCTGAACTTTACAATACTTGCAACCGCAGGTACAGCCACCGTTTTGCGGGAATCAGGAGTAGCGTGTGAACATATAAACAAAATATCACAGGGAAGACCGCATATCCTTGATAAAGTCCAGGATGGCCAGATATCATGGATTATCAATACTTCTCTTGGTAAACGCACTACAGAAGATTCCTACACAATTCGTCGAGCAGTTCTCGACTTTCACATACCCTACACAACCACTGTGACCGGTGCCGCTGCTCTGGTCAAAGGTATGCGGGAAGTTGTTCAAAATGAGATGGGAGTGCAGCCTGTCCAGTACTTTACATGATCCGGACGATAAGGTAAAATGGTACAATCTTATCTCGACAATATCGATTTATGTTTTACTTTAATGTCAGTATGCACGGTTTGTAATTGAGATTAACCTTATTTTTGTATTATAAACCGTATAGTTGAGTAAATAAACTACAAGATAAATAATGGGCGCCACCGGAGACTTCTTTGAATACTTTTTATAAAAATCTAAGCATGTGGCTGGTGATTGGTTTAACCATGATCCTTCTCTTTAATCTTTTCAACAAGCCGCAGAGCAGCAAGACCTCGCTTACCTATAGTGAGTTTATTGCAAGTGTAGACAATAAGGCAATCAACCGTGTTGCCATAAGTGGGGATGTGATCAGCGGTACCCTCCAGGACGGCAAACCGTTTCAGACAATTTACCCGATGGCTGATAGAGAGTTGATTCCGATTCTCAGACAGGCTGGTGTCGACATTACTGTCAAAGAGGTACAAAAAGATTCCTGGTTTATGACTATTTTTGTCTCCTGGTTCCCCATGCTGCTGCTCATCGGTGTCTGGGTTTTCTTTATGCGTCAGATGCAGGGTGGCGGCAAAGGCGGAGCACTCTCATTTGGCAAAAACAGGGCCAAGCTCGTAGAGCAAAGCGACAACAAGGTCACCTTTGCCGATGTTGCGGGAATTGATGAAGCTAAAGAAGAACTCGAAGAAATAATCGATTTTTTGAAAGATCCCGGTAAATTTACCGCACTTGGAGGTCGTATTCCCACCGGTGTTCTACTAGTAGGTGCTCCGGGTACAGGTAAAACACTGCTTGCAAAGGCGATAGCAGGTGAAGCCGACGTTCCGTTTTTCAGTATTTCCGGATCCGATTTCGTTGAGATGTTTGTCGGAGTTGGTGCCTCCCGTGTTCGTGACATGTTTGCCCAGGGCAAAAAAAATGCACCCTGTATAATATTTATTGATGAAATTGATGCGGTTGGACGTCATCGCGGTGCCGGCCTTGGCGGCGGACATGACGAAAGAGAGCAGACTCTGAACCAGCTACTGGTGGAGATGGACGGTTTTGAGACCAACGATGGTGTAATTATTGTTGCCGCAACCAACAGGCCTGATGTTCTTGATCCGGCGCTGCTCCGCCCCGGCCGTTTTGACCGTCAGGTTGTAGTCCCCATCCCCGATGTAGGTGGCAGAAAGAAAATACTTGAGATATATGCCAAGAAAACCAAGATGTCTCCCCAGGTAGACCTTGAGGTTCTTGCCCGTGGAACCCCCGGATTTTCCGGCGCTGATCTTGAAAATCTTGTTAATGAAGCGGCGCTGATGGCTGCACGCACAGGCGCTAAAGAGATTAATCTCGACCTGCTTGAAAAGGCAAAAGATAAAATCATGATGGGCGCTGAACGACGCTCAATGATCATCAACGATAAAGAGAAAAAGGTTACTGCCTATCATGAAGCGGGACATGCGCTTGTTGCCTGGCTGCTCGAAGACACAGACCCTCTCCATAAAGTCACGATAATACCACGGGGCCGTGCACTTGGGCTTACCATGCAGCTGCCTGAGGACGACAAATATACTCATTCAAAAACGTACCTGCAGAACACCATCTGTATCCTTTACGGTGGCCGTATAGCAGAACAGCTTATTTTTGACGAAATAACCACAGGTGCCGGCAATGATATCGAACGAGCCTCCTCCATGGCCCGGAAGATGGTATGCGAATGGGGTATGAGTGATGATCTCGGACCACTGACCTACGGTAAAAAAGATGAACAGATCTTCCTGGGTAAAGAAATTGGACAAAGCCGGGACTTCAGTGAAGAAACAGCGCGACAGATTGACATAGCAGTAAGAAAAATTATAACCAGCGCTATTGAAACCGTCACCAGTCTGCTTGAAGAAAACCGTGATATCCTGACACGCATGGCCGAAGATCTGCTTGAAAAAGAAACCCTGGAGTTAAGCGATGTTGAAGATTTGATAGAGGAACTGCGACCGGGAAAATACCAGTTTAAGAAAAAGAAAGCCCCACCAGAGAGGGAAGAGGTTGCGCCTGAACCGAAGGAAAAAAAAGAAACCACTGGTGAAACCTCATCGAAAAAACCAACTAATGATGAACAAACTTCTGAAGAGGAGATAAAACCATCTGAACAACAGGAAACTCCCGAAGAGAAATGAAAACAGAGTTACCTGCCAGGATAATGGGAATACTCAATGTAACCCCGGATTCCTTTTCAGATGGTGGTCATTTTGCCTCAACTGAGGCAGCACTTACCCAGGCAGACAAACTAATCACTGCAGGGGCGGATATTCTCGACATCGGTGGTGAATCAACCCGTCCATTTGCTGATCCTGTAGTAGCTGAAGAAGAACTGCAAAGAGTAATTCCTGTGATCAGAGGAATCCGACGAAATTACTCTATACCAATATCCATAGACACCACCAAAGCCGCTGTCGCCCGTGAGGCGCTGAAGGCTGGAGCAGATATTATCAATGATATATCTGCCCTGCAGAAAGATGCAGAGATGATCTCACTGGTCAAAGAAACGACAGTTCCTGTGATAGTTATGCATATGCAGGGAAAACCTGCAGATATGCAGATAGACCCTGAGTATCAGGATGTCATAGAAGATATCCTCGATTTTTTCAGAGAGCGCATCGGCTGGATAACAGGAAACGGTGTAGCCCTGGACAGGCTGATTAT
>MAXH01000115.1 GCA_001750925.1 Desulfobulbaceae bacterium S3730MH12 | reverse complement strand
GCCAAAGAGAAAGATATTATCTCTTTTGATCTCTTTGATACCCTTCTTATACGAAGAGTACATGACCCGGATCTTGTCAAATTACCTGTGGCTAGAGTCGTTGCCGCCCTTGCTGAAAAGAAGGGGATCAATATCGGGTGGCAGAATGTCCAGGATTTAAGAGACAAAATTGAACAGCGGCAGAGGGCAGAAACAGGAGAAAAATTTGATGACCACGAAGCCTGTTATCCATTCTTTATGCGAGAATTGTTAGAGACTATTTTCAAGAATGAATTTTCCGAAGTTGTTCTTGATGAAGTGACGCAATATGAACTGTTTATGGAAAACAGTATGCTTGTTCCCCGCCAGCAGTTTGTTGAGTGGATCAGGGAACTCAAAGAGCAGGGGAAAAGGATTTTTATTATTTCGGACATGTATCTGCCGGCAACTCATATGAAAGTGCTGGTGGAGCATGCAGGTCTTCTTGATTATGTCGAGGATGTTATCTCTTCAGCAGATACTTTTTTAGCCAAAGCTTCAGGGAAGGGATATGAGTTTATTCAAGAGAAATATTCACTCGCAAAAGAGTGCTGGATCCATATTGGAGATAATTCTTTCTCCGATGGTATGCGGGCAATAGAGTTTGGCATTGATGCTTTGATTATTCATGACCCACGTGAGGATCAACGCAAAGCGATAGTTAAGCGACATATAAACTATAGTGACGGGCGCCCATTCTGGCGAGGGCGTGCTTTGCAGCAGCTTATGGCTCCCCTTGAGGGAGAAAACTGCAAAAAACCTGATCTTTATAATGAAGGCTATAATTTTCTGGGAGTTCTTATAGGGAGTTTTGTACAGGAGATCGCTGAACGCTGCAAAAAGAATTCTATCGGCAAGGTTTTTTTTCTTTCAAGAGAAGGGTGGACTTTTAAACAGTATTGGGAAAAGGCAGTACCATTTCTCTATCCCTCAACAGATCTGCCGGATATTGAATATCTTTATGTCAGTAGAATGGCTTTGGCGGGAGCGTGTTGTGCTTATCAGGGGCTGACAAAAATTAATGCGGGTATCGCATTTCTTCCCTCAGGCAATCGTGATTTTCGGGATGTCTGCAGGATTTTCAATTTTGAAACCTCACCCTTTGTTGCTCATTTGCAGGATTACGGACTTGAACTGGATAGTTGTCTGAGCCATAAACACGAAGGATATACCCAGGAAAACAGTAAAAAATTTGATGCGATGCTGGGAAGCATTGCATTTCAGGACGAGGTGAAAAGGCAAGCTCTGCCGGCTAATCAGGCACTGCAACTCTATCTTGAGGATATTGGTTTTTTTGAACATGAGAATGTAGCTATTGTTGATATAGGATGGCTGGGTACTATTCCACGTTTTTTTTATGAAGCCATACAGCATCGGAGTGATTGTCCAAAATGTTTTGGGTACCTATTTGGTGCTACCCGCGGGATTCCCTATCCGACAAGCGAAAAGAACTTTATTGAAGGTATAGTCTACGATAAAAACAGATTTGACCTTGCCGCGAGTACACTCTTATATGTTCGTGATCTTTTTGAGGAGGCATGCAGGGCACCTTTTCCCACCTTGAATGGCTATAGATTAACTGAAGATGGATATGAGCTTGACTTCCGGGAGACGGATGATGAAATCGGCAGGGCAGAGCTGCAGCAGGACAGCCACTTTGCACCCCTGCAACAGGGAATCATCGATTCTGCGGGGAGGTATGGTGCTGCCTCAGCCCTGCTGGGATATTCCCTCAAAGATTATAAACCCTGGTTGAATTATCAGTTAATCAGCAAACTTGCATTTCCAAGGGCAGCAGAGGTGGCCAATATCAGGCACCAGAATCATCTCGATGATTTTCATGGCAATAAAAAACCAAAGGCAGATTTACCCAAAGAGAAAAAAGCACTTTGGGAATATTCGCACTTTCAACTACGGTATAATCCTTTTTTACGTACAAAATGTTTCCTCAACCATCTTCGGGAACGTTTGAATTCATGAAACCTATTTTAAATAAACAGTACGATTTAAGAGGAAATGAGATCCCCCGGCTTGGAAGAACTGCTCTTTTCTCTAAATTTATTCCGATTGGAAATCTGCGTGGCGGCCCCGGTATCCGTTGTTTTATCACTCTTGCAGTATTACACTATTTCGGTGGAGCTATCTATTGGGTACAGGCCAGACATGGTCATAGATTGCAGCCATTGCGCAGGTTAGTCTCAAAATTCAGACATTGATTTTTATTACTTTTTACCTCATTGAAGGTACTCAGGAGAGGGTCTATGAAGAATGGTGAAAATAAAATTATTCATCTGACACAGATACCGGACTATATGCGTCGTGTAAAACACTTGAAAAGCCGTCTGGTTTTTACACGGCCGGAAATGGATCTTGAAAATGCAAGGATCCTTACTGAAGGTTTTATAGAGTCGGAAGGTGAACCACTTGTTGTGCGTAAAGCCAGAGCTTTTAATAAGCAGTGCCGGGAAAAGAGTGTGGAAATCTTTGACGAGGAGCTCATTGTCGGCTGTTCAGGAAGTAAAATCCGGGCCGGCATTCTCTGCGCTGACAGCTGCTGGTCTGTACTCAATGATGAACTCGACACTATCGCTGAACGATCATACGACCCCTTTTACCTTAATGAAGAAGACCGACACCTGTTTGAGCAGGAGATTAAGCCGTACTGGAAGGGAAGATCAAATTTTGAGGAATGGCTGGCTCAGATTCCGGAAGATACCCGAGAACTTCGGGACAATGGCGTAATATATATTAATAGAAAAGCTGTGCGGGGCTTTGGCGAGACTACTGCCGGGTACGAATGGCTTCTTCGTGAGGGGATTTCCGGCATAGAAGAGTCGGTTAAGAGACGTAGAGAAAGGCTCGATCTCACGATCCCCGGAGATTATGAAAAGGATTACTATCTCAACTCGTTACTGATTGTAGCTGATGGTATAAAAAAATTAGCTGTTCGCTATGCTGAAGAGGCAGAAAGGCTGGCTTCTTCTGGAGGAAATGAGAAGAGAAGAGAAGAACTGCTGGAGATTGCTGAAGTGTGCCGAAATGTCCCTGCCAATCCTGCCAGAACATTCAGGGAAGCCCTGCAGTCACTTTACTTTTACCAGATATGCATCTTCATGGAGCAGAATGCCGCCAGCTATAATCCCGGCAGGATGGATCAGTATCTCTGGCCTTATTTCAAGGATGATTTTGATAGTGGACGTATAAGCAGGGAAGAAGCACAGGAACTACTCGATTGCCTCTGGATAAAATTCAGTGAGCCTTGCCTTTTCCAGGATGAGGTTACTGCTGAATTTGCCGCAGGCTATCCAATGTTCCAGAATGTCTGTGTAGGAGGGGTGGATGAAACCGGCAGGGATGCTGTAAATGAACTCTCCTATATGATCATCCAGGCCACCATGGATGTCCAGTTGTACCAGCCTTCACTGTCAGTCAGATACAGTCTTGCCAAAAATCCCAGCAGCTTTCTTCGCAAAGTGGTTGAGTTGATTTCTCTGGGTACAGGCTTCCCCGCTTTTCATAACGATGATATTGGCATCCGAATGCTGATGAATAAGGGCATTCCCCTGAAGGAGGCCTTTAACTGGAATCCCTGCGGTTGTGTTGAGACAAATCTTGAAGGAAGGTTACGTCATTATACCGCTCTTGCAGATATTAATCTCGGTTCCATTGTCGAGTTTGCACTGCTTAACGGGAAATCCAGGAAGAGTGATAAATGTATTTCAGTAAAAACCGGCAATGCTGAGGATTTTAAAAATTTTGATGATTTTTTTGAAGCAGTAAAGCAGCAGTTTGCCTATGTAACCAGAGCTGTGGTCAAAGGCAGTCATGTAATTGATGAGGTTTGCATGAAAAGGCCATGCCCTGCGCTCTCGTTGACCTTCAGGGAATGTATTGAAAATGCAAAAGATTATGCCTGGGGTGGAGCAAAGTACAATACCGGCAATGGTATTATTCTTATCGGTGTTGCTGATCTGATAAACTCCATCGCTGCAGTTAAGCATGTTGTATATGATAAAGAACTTGTCACCATGGGCCGGTTGCTTGATGCTCTTGCTCGTGATTTTGATGGGTTTGAAGATATCTTAAAACTTTGCAACTCGGCACCTAAATATGGCAATGATGACCTGCTGGTGGATAGAATTGCGGGTGATATTTTCACTTTTTTTGCAGACGAGATAGAAAAATATAAATCCAAATTCGGCAGGATGACTCCGGGTATCCTGCCTGTTTCCGGCAATACTCCTTTCGGTCTTGAAGTTGGGGCCTTGCCTTCCGGCAAAAAAGCATGGAAACCCCTGGCTGATGGTGTCAGTCCTACCGGGGGAACTGATCTGAATGGGCCTGGATCGGTGTTGAAATCAGTTGCCAATATCCCCCATGATCGTTTTGTTCAGGGAACACTTTTAAATCTGAAGGTGGAGCCTGCCATGCTGAGTGAAGAAAACGGCATACTCCAGATGATGGCGCTGTTGAAAAGCATGTGCAGCCTGGGTGTTTATCATGTTCAGTTTAATGTGATAGACCAGGAAAAATTACTTCAGGCCCAGCGGAACCCTGATGATCACCGTGGGCTTCTTGTCAGGGTGGCAGGATATACTGCTTATTTTGTCGAGCTTGGCAAAGATGTTCAGGATGAGATCATCGGCAGAACAGTTCAGCATGGTATCTCAGTTGGATAATGGGGTGGTCAAAGACTGTACAGGTACAGTTCTTCGCATCGAAAGAAATTCTATCCATGATGGTCAGGGGTTGAGAGTAGTACTGTTTTTAAAGGGATGTTCTCTCTCCTGCAAGTGGTGTTCAACTCCAGAGTCACAACAAGCTGCTGTCGAAAAAGGATATGGCAGAATCATGTCAGTGGATGAGGTGGTTGCTGAAATCTGCAAGGATGAAATATTCTTTTTCCATTCCGGTGGCGGCGTGACCATCAGTGGGGGAGAATGTCTGCTGCAGCCGGATTTTGTTGCAGGTGTACTCGGAGAGTGTTGTAGGCGGGGAATTGATACAGCCATCGAAACGAGCCTCTTTGCTCCCTGGCAGAACGTTGAGAAAATTCTGCCTTTTCTAAATGTCATCTATGTGGATCTGAAACATTCTGATGGCAATATGCATAAGAATCTTGTCGGTGTAGATAACAGGGTCATACTTGCCAATCTTAAAAAACTCGATCAGTCCGATTTGCCCTTTAATATCCATATACGAATCCCGTTAATACCAGGTATAAATGATGGAGACGATACCATATTGGCAACTCTCTCAATAGCTGCATCGCTCAAAAAACTGGTAGAGATTGAACTCCTGCCTTATCATCGCCTTGGGGTGGAAACCTATGCAAAGCTGGGAAGAGTTTATGAGTTGGAGGATCTGGTTACTCCATCTCAGGAATATATTATTGAACGGGCAGAGTTTCTGAAAAAACAGGGCTTGACTGTTCCTGTCAAAATTGGGGGTGGCTACATTTAAATAGACAGAAGGATAATACAATGGGCTGTTATGCCAGGGTGAGAATGATAGTGTAGATGAAAGGTTTTATCCATTTCTCTAGAGCATACATTGTTTATCTTGGTTATAGTGCTGAAACTGGTGTTATGTTACAGCCGGTATTAAGTTTTCAGTATCCTTAAGGATACTGGTCATAGATAGTTAATTAAATAATGTAAAAGGAGAATGGTTTGAAAAAATCTTTATTATTGTCTTCTGTAAGTGGTGCCTTGGCAGGTTTACTCATGCTTGGTAATGTTGCTACTTCTGCAGATTTGAAAATCGGTATCATGGTTCCCACAACCGGGTCAGAAGCAACGTATGGCAAAGATATGGAAAATGCTATCAACCTTGCTGCTGCTGAAATCAATAAGGCCGGTGGTGTGCTTGGCCAGAAAATAGTCACCATGACCGGCGATGCTGCCTGTGATCCACAGCAGGCAACCTCTGCTGCCAGCAAACTGGTTTCTGCTGATGTCACAGCTGTTGTCGGCGGATACTGTTCAGGTGCTACTATGCCTACCATGAAAATCTACGGTGATGCCAATATACCGATGGTTATCCCTGCGGCAAACTCCACCAAATTGATCGATATTAATCAAGGTAATGCTTTTCAGATTAATTCTACCGGTTTTGACCAGGTAAAAACCGCTGTTGGCCTGTTTAAAGCAAAAGGGATTAAAAAACTGGCAATTGTTCACCAGGGAGACGGTTACTCTGAGGACCTTGCAAAACTGACGCGTGAGAAGTGGACCGCAATGGGTAATGAAGTTGTAGCTTATGAGGTGGTAAATAAAGGTGAGCAGGATCAATCTGCTCTCGTTACCCGGGTTAAATCCAAAGCACCTGATGCCGTTTTCTGGACAGCCTACTATGCGGACGGTGCAATGGTAATCAAGCAGCTTCGTCAGGGCGGTTATCGTAATCTTATTGCTGTTGGTGATGGTTCTAACTCCCCAAAACTTCTTGAGATTGCAGGAAAAGCAGCCGAAGGTATTTACTGTTTCTCCAATCCTACCGTGGAATATCTTCCAGCAGCTAAATCCTTTCATACAAATTATAAGGCCACCTACAAGCAAGAACCTGATGCATATGCTGCCTTATCCTATGATGGCATGAAGCTTATGGCCGACGCTATCACACGTGCTGGTTCTACAGACAAAGCGGCAATCATAAAAGCACTGGCCGCAACCAAGGAATTTACAGGTATTGCCGGTCCCATTTCTTTTACTGATAAAAACACCCTTGCCAGAAGCAACTTTGTTATTTTGGTAGCAAAAGACGGAAAGTGGCTCCTCAATAAATAAAACCCTCTCCAGTAATATATCTCTGAACAGCCCGGCAGGTAAATTTGTCCCGGGCTGTTCCCACAGCACTCATCCTCTCTAAATGGATTTGTTATGTCAATCCAGGACATTCTTTTACAGCAGCTCGCTAATGGTCTGATACTGGGGTCATTCTATGCTCTCGTCGCCCTTGGCTACACCATGGTGTACGGCATCATTAAGCTTCTGAACTTTGCCCATGGCGATCTCTACATGCTGGGCTCATTCGTAGGTTTTATCATTCTATCTTTCCTCAGTGACTATATCGGCAGCGGCTGGGCAGGTATTCTCTGTACTATGGTTTTGAGTATGATTGTCGTCGGTTTTTTAGGCGTATTGATACAGCGGATAGCCTATGTACCAATGCTTTCCGCCCCCAGGCTTTCCATTCTCATAACTGCACTGGCAGTTTCCATGGTACTTTACAATACTGTTATGGCCTTTACCGATGGTCAATATCTTGCATTCAAGACCGATCTTGGTTTTGAGGGGGTTGAACTTGGTAATGTATTTGTTACATATACCCAGTTGACACTAGTGGGTGCCTCTATTTCACTGATGGTAGTCCTCCAGCTTTTTGTTCACAAAACTCTTTATGGTAAGGCTATGCGGGCAATTGCCATTGACCAGGATGCCTGCCGGCTGATGGGGATAAATGTCAATAAAATTATTGCCTTAACCTTTTTCATTGGCACATCCCTTGCTGCTGCGGCCGGTATCATGGCCGGCACTTACTACGGCAGCATTCATTTTTTTATGGGTTTTGTCATTGGTCTTAAAGCATTTACTGCTGCCGTCATTGGTGGAATCGGTTCAATCCCCGGCGCCATGCTGGGAGGGTTGCTCTTAGGATTGCTGGAGTCGTTTGGTACCCAGATTCCATTTATCGGTACAGAGTGGAAGGATGTCTTTTCCTTTGGGATCCTTATTCTCCTCCTGGTATTCAAACCTACCGGTATTCTAGGTAAAACAGAAATCGAGAGGATGTGATTTATGGTGCCGTCGACAAATACAACCTCAACCGACACATCCGGTCAAGAAAATCCAGGTGGTTTGAGCGGGTGGCTTCAGCCACAGAAAAATCGCATGTTCATCCTTATGACTCTTGCGGCCACTGCCATGTTTATCCCTCTGGTATCAAACAATTATGGCCTGGAAGTCATGACTAATGTCTGGTTCTATGTCGTGCTCTGCCTGGGGCTGAATATTGTTGTTGGTTATGCAGGCCTGCTCGACCTTGGCTATGCGGCATTTTTTGCTGTTGGGGCATACACAACAGGAATTCTCACCTCTCAATTTGGAGTCAACTTCTGGTTGACTATTCCCGTTGCCGTCTGTGTCTCTGCCTGTGCCGGTTTTATCATTGGCGGTCCGACCTTGAGGCTGCGCAGTGATTATCTAGCTATTGTCACACTTGGATTCGGAGAAATCGTTAGATTAATCGCCAGAAACCTTGAGATTACTGGTGGAGCCAGTGGACTTATTGGCATAGAAAGACCAAGTATATTCGGTTTTGAGTTAAGTCAAATTGTCCATTTTTATTATGTATTTCTTTTTCTTGCCATCCTCGCATGCTTTGTCAGTTACAGGCTGCAACATTCCCGTCTCGGCCGGGCATGGCAATATGTACGGGAAGATGAAGACGCAGCTGAAGCTATGGGCATCAACAGGGTAGCCGTTAAATTATATGCCTATGTCATAGGCGCTATTTTTGGCGGAGTTGCCGGTTGTTTCTTTGCGGCCAAAATGACAGCTATTTCCCCGGAAACTTTCATGTTCCAGCAGTCTGTACTCATTCTTCTCGGTGTGGTGCTAGGTGGTATGGGCAAGATCCCGGGTGTTATCATCGGGGCATTTGCTTTAGTGCTCTTCCCTGAGGTTTTCAGGGATCTGGGTTCCATGCGTATGCTGGTTTTTGCAATTGTCATGCTGATTATCATGTTGTACAGGCCCGAAGGGATCTGGCCGGCTAAGAAATCTTAACACCATACTGCAGTACAACGACGGAATGGATTCTATGTCTTTATTAGAAGTTAATAACCTTGCGCTGAGTTTTGCCGGACTTCACGTTATCAAAGCTCTGGATTTTAACGTTGAAGAGGGTAGTATCGCCAGTCTTATCGGACCTAATGGCGCTGGTAAAACCTCCATTTTCAATTGTCTTACAGGATTTTACAAACCTACCTCGGGTGAAATTGTATTTAATGGAAAATCCATAGTACGCAGAAAACCTCATAAAATTACCCGGCGGGGGATGGCAAGAACATTTCAGAATCTCAGACTTTTTAAAAGTATGACAGTTCTGGAAAATGTGATGTCTGGAATGCACTGCCGCAGCTCAGCAGGACCGATAGGTGCAATATTCAGAACTGATTTTCAGCAGAAAGAGGAAGCCAGGATTAATGAATTTTGTGAAACATGTCTCGACTTTGTTGGATTGCTTGGGGAGAAAGACAGAGTAGCCTCGAATCTCGCTTACGGCGACCAGAGAAGAGTTGAGTGGGCAAGGGCCCTGGCTACACAACCACAACTTTTATTACTTGATGAGCCAGCTGCGGGATTAAACCATGACGAAAAGCAGCAGCTGATTGAACTTATTAACCGAATCCGTGATGAGCTCAAAATCACAATTTTTCTCATTGAGCATGATATGGGATTGGTAATGAAAGTATCTGAAAAAATCACTGTCATTGATTACGGGGAGAAGATTGCCCAGGGTAATGCAGAAGAAATTCAGAATAATCAAAAAGTTATCGAAGCATACCTGGGTAAAGAAGAGGATGAAATCGTATGAGCAATACTATTCTCGAAATTGACAATCTTGAGACACATTATGGCAAGATCCATGCTCTGCGCGGCATCTCCTTTACTGTGAGGGAAGGGCAAATCGTCGCTCTTCTCGGTGCAAATGGTGCCGGCAAAAGTACTACGTTAAGAGCGATCTCCGGTCTTATCCGGTCAACTTCGGGTGCTATCCGTTATATGGGTGATGATATTACCAGAACACCCGCCCATGACATTGTCAAGAAGGGGCTTATTCATGTTCCTGAAGGAAGGAAAATTTTCAAAGGAATGACAATTACCGAAAATCTTGAACTCGGATCCTTTACCCTGGAAGATGATGCTGAACGAAAACGACGTATGGATCATGTTTTTGAGATTTTCCCTATTCTCTATGAACGAAGAACTCGAGATTCTGCCTTTCTTTCCGGTGGAGAGCAGCAGATGCTTGCCATGGGCCGGTCGATGATGACCAACCCGAAACTGCTGTTGCTCGACGAGCCTTCCATGGGCCTTGCTCCTTTCCTGGTTCAACAGATTATGAAGATCGTTTTACGATTAAATAAAGAAGGAGTAACCATCCTTCTGGTTGAGCAGAACGCCAAGGTGGCTTTGAAACTCGCGGATCATGGTTATGTTCTTGAGACCGGTGAGATAGTTATCAGGGGTGACGCTAAAACATTGCAGCAGGACGAGAGTATTGTGAAAGCTTATCTTGGCGAGTAAATTCGCAGCTAATGCAAAAACAGACAAAAGCCTATCTGTTGACACTAATTGCCGTCACCTTCTGGGGTACGGCAGCTTCTGCTTTTAAAATTGCTCTACAGTATGTCACACCTTATTTGCTGCTTTTCTATTCCGCCCTGGTTTCTACCATTGCTTTGTTTATTATCATAATTCTGCAGGGCAAGGTTTCTCAGCTTTTTAATATTACTCTTACGCAGATTGGCAAAGCAGCACTGCTGGGGTTTCTCAATCCGTTTCTCTATTATACTGTACTCTTTAAGGCCTATTCTCTGCTACCAGGGCAGATTGCCATGGCATTAAATTATGGCTGGCCTCTGGCTCTGGCACTTCTGTCTGTCCCCATCCTTAAACAAACCTTGAGCCGGGCACAGCTTATCGCTGTTGTTATCAGTTTTTGTGGCGCTATAATTATTGCTACAAAGGGACAATTTGCAGGTTTTAACGAAGTCAGCAAACTTGGTCTTGTGCTTGCCTTCGGTTCCACAATTATCTGGGCATTATTCTGGCTCTTCAATGCCAGAGACGGCCTTGATCCGGTGACAAAGCTCTTTTCAGGTTTCTGTTTCGGACTTATTTACTCTGTTCTGTTCAGTCCCTTGTTTGATGGCTTGCATCTGCCTGACGTCAGGGCTCTGCTGCCACTGCTCTATATAGGGCTTTTTGAGATGGGCATCACCTTCGTGCTTTGGCTGACAGCCCTGGAACTCAGCAGTACAGCAGCGAGAGTTGGTAATCTAATCTATATTTCACCCTTCCTTTCCCTGATTTTTCTCAGAATTATTATAGGAGAGGAAATTCATTTCGCCACCTTCCTGGGACTCCTGCTTATTGTCGGGTCTATTCTTTTTCAGGAAATGGCAGCAAAGAAAGTTAATACTCTTTGACGGGGATGAGTAACAATGTTTAACAGCTGGAAAATTCCGGATGACTGGCAGGTAATTACAACACTGGAAGCACATACAGGCGGTGAACCACTGCGAATTTTTACAGGCGGGCTGCCGGAAATCAAAGGGAATTCTATTCTTGAAAAAAGAAACTATTTCAAAGAACATTTTGATCATCTGAGAACTTCTGCTATGTGGGAGCCAAGAGGGCATGCTGATATGTACGGTGCTGTTCTCACAGAACCAGTTACTCCGGATGGTGACCTGGGGGTTATTTTTCTTCATAATGAAGGGTATAGCACTATGTGTGGTCATGCAGTTATTGCCATTACAACCGCCTGTTTTGATACCGGATGGATTCAAAAAGGTGGGACAAAACCCGTGTTGAAGATTGACGCACCTGCAGGCAGAGTTGAAGCTACTGCAAACATAGAAGAGGGCAGGGTGAAATCAGTCTCCTTTTTAAATGTACCTTCTTTTCTTTATAAACAAGATTTAATAG
>MAXH01000114.1 GCA_001750925.1 Desulfobulbaceae bacterium S3730MH12 | reverse complement strand
TTAATAACTATCACCATACCCTAACCGCCGTAGCTTGCTGCGCGCCTGCTTGTTTGCAGGATCGAGAATAAGTGCCCGCTCAAATTCTTCCTTTGCACGATAGCTGAGCCCCTGATCCCGATAATAGTCACCGAGCAAGATATGAAAATAGGCAGAGTCGGGCACTTTTTCCACGGCCTGACGCAAAACCACCAGACTTTTTGCCTCCAACCCCTGCCTCCTGTAAAAATGAATGATCTCACGGAACCAGGATGGTGCAGGATCTAAGGCATCCGTTAATAATTCAGCGGCGGTATCAAAAAAGAAAAGAGCATCAGAATAATTTTCTTTTTTTTCGCAGTAACGCCCATACTGTATCCAGGCATCAACCGTTGCAGGTAAAATTTCAGCAATATCCTGCCGACTGAAGGAATAACTGTTCAGCAACACCATCCAGTCGATTATCTCCCCATGATCCCGCAGCAAACGATCCATCAGCACATCCTTGGCCTCCCCCCGTCGACCGTTCCACAGAAGCCATTCCGCATAAGTAAGCGCGAGACTGTCCTTATCAAGACCTCTTTTATATCCCTCCTCAATCAACTTTTTCCCGCTTTCCACCTCAGCCAGTAAACCTAACTGCTGCAGAAAAATACCTTCAAGGGGGTTCTTCCGTGCAGCGAGGATGTACTGTTTAAAAGCCTTTTCCCTATCATCAAGATAGTATTTTGCTGTGCCAAGTTTGTAGGAATAGAGTCCCTCGAAAGGATCCCAAAAGACAGCCCGCTGCATATTGTCGGCAACTTTTTGCAGATTTTCCCCGGAAAGCTGTTTGTTAACATAAGTATCCGACACTGCTGCATAGTTGCGCCAGGCTAAAAATGTACCGCCCTGAACCAACAGAGTTGCTGAAACCAGAAAGAGACCCAGAAATGTCAGCAGAACAACTCCAATATTTGATTGTGCCTTCAACAGAGACCGTACAGGAGAACCGGCAGAAGAAGCACCGGCATAATGGCTGAACCTGATATTCACTGATGCGACCGCAACCCCGCAGATAAAAAAGAAATAGTAAGCCACCGCGCCATTATGCATATTGAAATCGGTAATACTGTGAAATAAAAGAGCCGTAATGCCACTGATGCCCCCTATCCCAAGTAACACCGCATATCGATCTCTTCTCACACGAATCATCTTCAAACCATGGAGAAGTACCGATAAAACAAACCACGCGGCCAGGATAAAGCCAACCACTCCGCCATCGGTGAGAAGCTCCAGGTAATCATTATGCGCATGATCAAGAATAGCATTGCCGCCGATTGTTCTGTACAGCGGATAGATAGAAAGAAAAGTGCCAAAACCCGCACCGAAGACCGGAAAATCCATTATAATTCCAACCAGATCAGACCATAAAGGCAACCGGGCGTCGGTAACATTGCCTGCACGGTCAAAACCATGATCAAACTCAGTCATGATGAGATCCCAGCCAAACCAGGAAATTGCCAGGAAAAGAGAGGCAACTATAACAGGAAAAATAATTCGTCCACGGCCTGGAAATTTCCATTTAGCAAGCAAGAGGAAAACCGCACCGGCTGCAACGATACTCAATATTCCGCCACGGCATAAACTGACAAACACCGCCAGCACCATGAGGACTGTACCAAAACCGAGAAAAAGATGGAAATGAATCCCCGGAACCGTGAAAAATGAGACAAATTTCTTGCGGAAAGATTCATCCCCTCTTACCCGCGGTTTATAAAAGAGAAAGAGTCCAAAAGCCAGAGGACAGATCAGTTCAATATATCCGGCAAACTGATTGGGGTTGATCCAGGGGCCAAAGGGATGAGCGTTGTGGGGAACCTGACGTATCCAGTAAATCTTATCCGGCGAACCGACAGCCTGTACAATAGCCAGAAATGCAACCCCGGCAGCCAGAAAAACGACAATACTAACTGTTTTCTTCAGTTTTTCAGGCTGACTGAGCAACTGAACAGTCACTATATACATCAGGCAGCAGCAGCCTATTCTCAGCAGCTCATACAGAGTCGCCCTCCGGTTAACGGAAAGAGACATCCAGTCATTACCCCCTGATAGTGACTGAAGAGGTGAATAGATATCATAGGATCCCGGTGAAATGATTTTTACAAGTGAGCCGGGCAGCGGAACCAGCTGAAAAGCCATAAGGCCCAGAAGAAGCAGGAGAGGCAGCAGTCCGGGAACTTTTAAAACACTTTCTTTTGAAAAACGGGCTGCAAGAAAGAACCCGATGTAGGCGGCCCCGACAGTGAGTTCCAATACAGCCAGTGACCACTGCTCCACCGTACCAAAAGCAAGGGGAGCAAAAACCAGGCCGAAGGTAAAAAGTATAAATGGCGCAATCAATCGTTGTCTCTATCGTAGTAGGCACCATACCCATACTGATAGGAATCCTGCTCAATCTTCTTTACCCGGTTAAGCACCACACCCAGAATACGTGCATTAATATCGTTCATTTTCTTTATCCCGCCTTCAAGCATCTCAATGGTGGTACTGCCCGCTTTGACGACAAGAATAGTACCGTCGGCATACCGGCTCAAAGTTAAGCTGTCTGTAACCGCACCAACGGGCGGAGAGTCGAACAGGACAAAATCGAACTTCGGTGTCACCTCATCAAGCAGCGCCTGCATCCTACTGGAGCCAAGCAACTCCGCAGGATCAGGAGGAATCGGTCCTGCAGGCACCAGGGAAATCTCTTCGTCGGGAATTTTTAACACTGTACACTCATCTATATTGCCGGCAAGATAAACACTCAGCCCCTTATCATTTGGAATGCCAAGCATTGAGTGCATCCTCGGCCGCCGCAAATCACAATCGATTATAAGAACGCTTTTCCTGTCCTGGGCAAGCATTCTGGCAAGATTTATAACGGTTGCGGTCTTTCCCTCCGCACTACTCATACTTGTGATAAGAACAACCTTGGGCGGATGATTTGCTGTCGAGAGAAGCAAAGCGGAGCGTATCAGCCGATAACTTTCCGCAAGGGGCGAGAGCAAATTGTTGCGCACATAGGTGTCAATGTTATTTTCTTTTCCTTTTAATTCCTCAATGGAGCCGAGAACTGTAAGGCCAAATTTTTCTTCAACCTGGCGACCGCTGTTTAAGGTGTTGTCAAGATATTCAATGAAAAATGCCAGGCCAATCCCTGAAAAAAGCCCTAATATCAACCCCAGCAACAGATTGCGTTTTTTATTTGGCTTTGATGGCGCAAGAGGCAATGCTGCCTTTTTGATGACCCATATGTTGACGGTTTGTGTCTGTTCTGTAACACCCTGCTCCTTAATACTGGTCTGCAGGGTATCATAGAGTACACGGTTGCTGTCGACACTCCGTTTCATCATGGAATACTGCATGAATTTTTCATTTAAATCAAGCATTTCACCTTTAGTCGTACCAAGCAACTCGTGCAGATTCTCCTCTTTAGAGGCAGCCAGCCCATAGGAATTTTCTATGGAGGAGACTATCCTGTCTATCTCAAACCTTCTCTCCTCTTTTAGAATCCTCTGCTCATCTTTGGCCCGAATCATGACAGGATGTTTTCTGCCGTACTTTTTTGAAAGTTCCTGAATATTCTGATTCGCCTTATAGAGCCGTTCACGGATATTCTTGAGTACGGTATCTGAGGCAAACAGGGGAATTTTCTCTAATCTTTCAGTATCATTTTCAGCCATCCTGACCTGATCCAGCAAATCCTGCAGTTCTTTTTTTTCCGCCTCCGCCTTTGACTGCTGGCTACCGAATTCAGAAAGCTTTTGCGGCAGAACCGTCAATCTGTTTTCCACCGTTACCAGGTCATTCTCCCGCATAAAGTGCTGCAGCTCTCTTTCAGAACGTTCAAGCTTATCCCTCTCTTCGCCGGCTTTTTCAGTCATCCATTTCAGAGAATAACTACTAGTGCTCAGCTTGATATCCAGCATTTCATCCATATACGCCTTCACAACCTCATCGGCTACAATCCTTGCAATAGCAGGATCTTTATCCGTATACGAAATGGTGACGACCTTTGTATTTCTGACGGGGACAACATTCAAACCGCCTCTGATAATATCAGCAATGACCTCTTCATCACTTTTTGGTTCAAAGTCGATGGAATCTGGAGTATCAGGACTCCCTTCTTTTTGCGATCCACTTCCCAAAGAAGAAATACTTTTCACCAGGCTGGATATTTTTTCTCTTATAAATCCGACTAAAGAGAACCCTTCAGAATTATCTTTAAAAAAATACCGCTTATATTTCGTTGCCAGTTGCAGATTCTTGACAACCTTGAGCGCCACATTCTCACTTTTAATTATTACAGACTGTGTTTCGAGGAAGTCGGGTTCATAGTAGTAATAGTTCGATTCCAGCGCAGATTTCCCACGATTTCGTTCAACCAGAACCTGTGATTGAGCAGTATAAATCGGTGTGGTAGTATATGTCGCAATAATTGTGATCAGGAGAATTACAGCCATCACGGAAACAGTAATCACCCACCTGTCCCTTATGATTTTCAGATAACTCCTGAGATCAACATCATACTCTTCAAACTCGTCCGGATTATTCATATATGGTGAGTTTTGCATAGAACCTGGTTCTTGATAATCTGGTTAATGTGGTGGTCTTTTTAAAAGTAGAGAATCAGAAGAAGCTTTCGGGCACCACCACAACATCATTATGCTCAAGGCGAGTATACAGATCAACATCCTCGAGCACAGTTTTTTTGTTATCAATTATTCTAACAATATTAACCCCTTTTTTTGCCGCTTTGCCGGTGAATCCGCCGGAAAGAGCGACAAGCTTCAATACGGTGGCTCTGTCTCCACACGGATATGTTCCAGGGTTCTTTACCTCCCCGGTAATATAGCACATCCCGGCCTTTGAGATAAAAACAGTATCTCCATCGCTTATCATCATGTTCTGCGACAGATCACCCTGCTCTATCAATGCCTTCAGGTCAATAACAAGTACTTTTTCATCTTCTCCATGGGCACGCTGAATAGTAGCAGTCCCCCCCGCATCCTTTGCCAACCCCCCGGAACGGGATACGAGTTCAAGAAAGGTAATGGGGCCGCTGAGTTCAACGAGTCCGGGATTTCTCACATTCCCAAGCACAACCACCTTCTTGCTTCTATACGCTTCAACAAAGACATTTACCTGTGGATTGACCAGATATCCATCGGCAAGGAGCTTTGTGATTTTTTCGGTAATCTGGTCAATAGTCAACGTGGAAATATTAATTTTACCTAAAAGCGGCATTACTATTGTGCCTGCATCAGAGACACGTACCTTCGCCGTAAGATCATCATTATCATAAACGATAATTTTAAGAACATCTCCTGGCCCTGCCTGATAATCGCCGCCAAGAGCAAGACCCGCAGCCCCCAGCCCTGTTAACAGCGTCAGTAAAAAAACAAATATTGTTTTCTTCCCCATTTGCAAATTTTCCTCTAAACAAATTACTGGAATAAAAAGACCCATACCAACCGAGTATAACTCTGGAACATTATAGGATAACTTTTACTTCAATAAATATCAAAAATCTATATTTGATACTCTCATAGAGACTCTAAAGGCTGGATGTCCAGGTAAAATCAAGACTACCACTCAAACAACCTGTAAGATTCTGATCATACTTGGGTTCACTTGAATGGATTTGCAGTTAAATTTGAAGTTTTAATTGCTTAAAATTGTTCCATTAAGACAAAGCATATCACCAAGATACAGGAGATGCAAATTTATCGGCAACATTAACTTTCCTTTCAATGAGAAAGCACGATTGTCATTTCCACCTAAAGCCTGCCTGGTGCCTGCAAAAATACTGGGAAGTTTTAAGCTCTCTTTCTTTCTGGAGCTATACATGATTCAAATTTTTATGATATACTTATTGAAACATTTAAGATAACTAAAAATATTTGTGAAATTTACTAACTTATTTTATTAACATGCTAAAAAAACCTGGTTGCAGGAGAAAATCATGCCCAAATCATATAAAAACATGCAAGAACAAATAAAATCCGCCCCCCGCACCTGGCTCATAACCGGAGTTGCAGGGTTTATCGGCTCGAATTTACTTGAGACTCTGCTCACACTTGATCAAAATGTTATCGGCCTGGATAATTTCTCTACCGGCTTCCAACATAATCTTGATGAGGTTCAGTCCCGAGTCAGCGATAAACAATGGCAGCTCTTTACATTCATCAAAGGCGATATTTGCAATTCGGAAACATGCCGACAATCCTGCGACGGTGTTGACTATGTCCTGCACCAGGCGGCCCTCGGTTCAGTACCCCGCTCTATTGAAGACCCGCTCATTACGAACGAAAATAACATCAGTGGTTTTCTCAATATGCTGGTGGCAGCCAGGGATGCCAAAGTAAAGAGATTTGTTTATGCGGCTTCCAGCTCCACCTATGGTGACCATCCCGGTCTGCCAAAGGTGGAAGATAAAACAGGCAATCCGCTGTCTCCATACGCGGTTACCAAGCTTGTGAATGAACTCTATGCAGAGGTTTTTGCCAGGACATACAATTTTAAAACCATTGGTCTCAGGTATTTCAATATTTTTGGTCAACGCCAGGATCCAAATGGTGCTTATGCCGCTGTTATTCCCCTGTGGTTTGCAGGATTGATAAAAAATGATACCGTTTATATTAATGGCGACGGTGAGACCAGCCGTGATTTCTGTTTTATCGACAATGCTGTTCAGGCCAACCTTTTAGCAGCAACAGTTGATGACGAAGCTGCAACGGATCAGGTTTACAATATCGCTTTCAGTGAGAGAACAACTCTGAACGAACTCTACCAGCTTATAAAAAAACGTGTTATTACTGCCAATGCAGACGCCGAGGAGGCCAAACCGCAATACCGTGATTTCAGGACTGGCGATGTCCGCCACTCCCTCGCTGATATCTCTAAAGCAAAAGAACGTATCGGCTATGAACCTCAATTTTCTGTGAAAAAAGGTTTAGATAGAGCCGCTGAGTGGTATATCACAAATTTGAGCTAACTAACACCCATGAAATGAATTCCACAACGATGACACCACTTCGTTGTTATGAAAGACCGTCAACTGAAGTCACATCAATTGATATATGACAAGGTGTGTTTGATCAGAAAATTTTTCCAGGTAGATTATTTGGAAGATCGAAATTATTGAAAAACCATGCCAACATTGGGATTTTCTAAAGAAGGCATGGTTCTTTGCGTTTTTATTTTTGTGCCCTGTCCACACTGCTCAGAACCGCTTTGACAGAGGCTATTATAATATCTGTATCAACTGCAACTCCCCATTTTACCGTTCCGTCAGGATATTCAATTTCAATATAGGCTGCAGCGCTGGCACTTGAGCCACCGTCCAGTGCATGCTCATGATAATTGCGCAGACGAAAATTCCCTGTAATGTCGGTTTTCAGAGCTGTACAGAATGCATCGAGTGGCCCGTTCCCTGTGGCGGAAATGGTCTTTTCTTCACCATTAACAAGCAGTGTAGCCTCCACATCGGCAAAGGATTCATTTTCATCCCCGGCAATATGTCTTTTATTCACATGAAAAGTTTTGAGTTCATATGGAGCTACCGGCGTCAGGTATTCATCACAGAACGTCTGATAAATCTCATCATGGGCCAGTTCCCTGCCCTCTTTATCCGTTACAGCCTGAATAATGCGGCCGAATTCCGGGTGCATCGACTTGGGCATCTTGAATCCATATTCCTTACCCATAATATAAGCCACTCCGCCCTTACCCGACTGGCTGTTAATGCGAATTACAGACTCATATGTTCTACCCACATCCGACGGGTCTATCGGCAGGTAGGGGACCTCCCATAGATTACCCTTCCCTGCATCGTACTGATCAATTCCTTTATTAATGGCATCCTGGTGTGAACCGGAAAAAGCGGTATAGACCAGTTCTCCCGCATAGGGCAGTCGCGGGTGTACGGTTAAGCGGGTTACACGCTCATAGGTATTAATCAATCGGTTTATATTATCAAACTCAAGTTCTGGATCCACCCCTTGAGTAAACATGTTCAGCGCAAGAGTTATAATATCCACATTGCCGGTCCGTTCGCCGTTACCAAAAAGAGTTCCCTCTACCCGATCCCCACCCGCCATAAGGGCAAGCTCAGTTGCTGCCACGGCACATCCCCTGTCGTTGTGGGTATGCAGACTTAATATAACGGAGTCCCGGTCAGAAACATTGTTGCAGAACCACTCTATCTGGTCAGCATAAATATTGGGGCTGGACATCTCCACCGTTGCCGGCAGATTGATAATCATCTTGTTTTCAGGGGTCGGCTGCCAGACATCTTTTACCGCCTCACATATTTCCAGAGCAAAGTCCAGCTCGGTTCCCGTAAAGCTTTCCGGAGAATACTCATATTTAAATTTTGTTTCCGGGGCCCTGGCCGCCTCTTCTTTTATCAGTCCGGCACCAAAGACCGCAAGATCTATGATCTCTTTTTGGCTCATCTGAAACACCGTTCGGCGCTGCAGTGTCGAGGTGGAATTATAGAGATGCATGATTACTTCCTTTGCTCCTGCTACCGACTCAAAGGTTTTTTTAATCAGGTTCTCACGGGCAGGGGTCAGTACCTGGATCAGGACATCTTCCGGGATAAGGTCTTTTTCAATCAGGGTCCTGGTAAACGCATACTCAACCTCGGATGCTGACGGGAACCCTACTTCTATTTCTTTAAAACCGACCCCCAGCAGCAACCGGTACATCTCCAGTTTCTTTTCGTGACTCATCGGCTGGATAAGCGCCTGGTTGCCATCACGGAGATCAACGCTGCACCATCTTGGCGCCTTATCGATTACTTTTGAAGGCCAGGTACGTTCCGGCAGTTCAACAGGTGGATATGAACGATATTTTTTTACTAATTCCGGCTTCATGGTATCTCCTGAAGGTTTTCACTGCATTAAAAACAAAAAAAGGGGCCGCAGTTTATTCAACCGCGGCCCCCTTGAGTTCTGTATAGTCTAAAATATTAAACCATACCTCCCCCGTCAGCCACGGCCTTAATAAGTAGTAGACCCGATAGTAGAGAGAGGAGACTATTTTTCATTACGATTTTACTCTTTCCTAAAAATTTATAACCGATAGCGTCGTAGAAACTTGCAGACACTTTTGTCAATGTAAACACCGGTGGATGCCTTTGTCAAGCGAGTTTTGGTCGAGATTCCTTTCAATTTCAACCTCTGGACATAGAAATGTCCTGATCTCTTGTTTCCGCCCGCCTTGCAGGTTGACATATAGGGTTTTCACATATATAGTTTTCAAATTCAACAAAATTTGTGAGCTTTCTTGATGTTCTTCACTTATTTTGGAATTTTCAAATTTTTCATGAGGAAATAGATTAATGGGGAAAATTACCGGCTCCCAGGCAATAGTCAGATGCCTTGAAGAAGAAGGTGTAAAAACAATATTTGGATATCCGGGGGGTGCTGTCCTTGACCTTTTCGATACCATAGACCAATCGGATTTTGTCAATGTACTTGTTCGACACGAACAGGGTGCAGTCCACGCAGCCGATGGGCTGGCCAGGGTTACCGGAGAAGTCGGTGTCGCTATCCTGACATCAGGACCCGGTGCAACAAACGGTGTCACCGGTATTGCAACTGCCTACATGGACTCAATTCCCCTTGTTGTCCTGACCGGGCAGGTGCCCAGACCTCTTATCGGCAACGATGCCTTTCAAGAGGTGGATATCGTAGGTATTACCAGGCCCTGTACAAAACATAATTACCTGGTAAGTGAACTTGACGATCTGGTTCCGGTTATAAGAGAGGCTTTCCATATTGCCCGTTCAGGACGTCCCGGCCCGGTTCTGGTCGATCTCCCTAAAGATATTGTCGCCAGCATGCTCACCTACCCTGAAAAGAAACCAATTGATATGGTGAGCTACCAGCCCACATATCAACCCCACTCCCGCCAGATTGAAAAAGCGTGCAGGCTGATAATGAAGGCAAAAAAACCGGTTCTCTATGTGGGTGGCGGTGTCATTTTATCCGATGCCAATAAAGAACTGACAGAACTTGCCAAGAAGCTAGACATTCCCGTCACCATGACGCTTATGGGACTGGGTGCATTCCCCGGGAGCCACGAATTATCCATGGGAATGCTGGGCATGCACGGCACTTACACCGCAAACATGGCCGTCTCAGAATGTGATCTACTTATCTCTGTCGGCGCACGATTCGATGATAGGGTGACCGGGAAACTTGATGATTTTGCAACAAAGGCAAAAATTATTCACATTGATATTGACCCTACTTCAATCAGTAAAAATGTTAAGGTTGACATTCCCATCGTTGCGGATTGCAAAATAGCCCTCACTGCCATGAACAGCTGGTTCGATGCGGAGTCCAACTTCAACCTCAAGGAAGAAGCTGCCCGCCATGCCCCCTGGTTTAAATTAATCAGGGAATGGACTGAAAAGCACCCTCTCTCCTATGAAGAAGCCGGGGATATTATCAAGCCCCAGTATGTCATTGAACAATTTGATAGACTCACCGGCGGCAATGCCATAATAACTACCGAGGTTGGGCAAAACCAGATGTGGGCTGCTCAGTTTTACAAGTTTAACGAGCCGCGCCATTTTGTAACCTCCGGCGGATTAGGAACCATGGGCTTTGGGCTCCCCGCTGCAATTGGTGCGCAAATGGCCTTTCCTGACCAAACGGTTATCGATATTGCAGGGGACGGCTCAATTCAGATGAATATTCAGGAATTGGCAACAGCAAAGCAATATAACTGTCCTGTAAAGATCGCAATATTAAATAACAGTTACCTTGGCATGGTACGACAGTGGCAGGAGCTTTTCTATGACAGAAGATATGCTTCCACCACTATGGATGTCGTTCCCGACTTCGTTGACCTTGCCAAGGCATTCGGTGCAGTCGGCCTTCGGGCAAAGACCAAAGATGAGGTTATTCCGGTTATCAAGGAAGCACTGGCAACAGATAACGTGGTGGTAATGGATTTTAAAATTGAAAAAGAGGAAGGCGTTTATCCTATGGTACCGGCGGGCAAGGCGACCACAGAGATGTTATTGGTCTGAAGCTTTTTACTTAGCCGTCTGTACTGATGAATCTTTAGCAAATTTTCAATAATTAACTTAACAATATAAGCACAGGACAATACAGATGAAACATACGATTTCTGTTCTTCTTCAAAATAAACCCGGAGTTCTTTCAAGGGTTACGGGTCTGTTCAGCGGTCGAGGCTTTAATATCGAAAGCCTCTGCGTTGCAGAAACACTTGATCCGGGAACATCCTGCCTTACTGTCGTTTCCAGGGGTGATGATGCAATTATCGAACAGATAATGAAACAGCTGCACAAGCTGATTGACGTTATTAAAGTAACCGATATAACTGAACAGGAATATGTCGAACGGGAGATGGTTTTAATCCGTGTAAAGGCAGAAAGCCACACCCGGGCAGAGGTGTTGCGTGTTATCGATATCTTTCGCGGCAAGGTTGTTGATGTAAGTGCTAAAAGTTATGCCATCGAACTTACCGGGTCTGCGTCAAAAATTAAGGCTGTAATTGATATCCTGCGTCCAATCGGCATTAAAGAAATTGTAAGGACCGGTATCATTGCAATGCCGCGCGCCTCCAAAAACAAATAATTCCAATTACCTTAAGCACAATGCTGACACCTCAAGTTCCCGTTGCCCGGGAGGGATATCCTTTTATTGGTTTTGTGGCCTTTTGTACCCTCATCTTTGCTGTACTTGGTCTCTGTATTCCAACGTTTATTTTCCTCATAATAACAATCTTTGTTCTCTGCTTTTTCAGGGATCCTGAACGATTTACTCCGCCGGGTGAAGACCTGCTGGTATCCCCTGCAGACGGAAAAATTCTTCTTATTGAAAAGGTTGATGATAAGAAATTTACAGGTGGTCAGGCCTGGAAAATTTCTATCTTCATGAATGTGTTCAATGTTCATGTGAACCGAATCCCCTTCAACGGCAAAGTAGAAAAAATCATCTATACACCGGGAAAGTTTTATTCTGCTGACAGTGAAAAGGGGGCTTTACAGAATGAATACTGTGCAGCTGTGATCACCACCACAAACGGTAAAACTCTTGCCTTTGTCCAGGTCGCAGGGCTAATTGCCCGAAGAATTGTCTGCTGGCTTGAACCCGGCGATTCTGCAGATAAGGGGAAACGTTACGGGCTCATCAGGTTTGGCTCAAGAGTTGATCTGTATCTGCCTCCGGACACGGAGATACCTGTGCAGACCGGGCAGAAGGTTCGGGCTGGAGAGACAATTCTGGCTCATATACAATGACTGAACATTCACTCTTCAGTTAGTGCTGCCTTGCGAATCATCAGTGGAACTGCCAGGGGCAGAAAAATCGCAGCACCACCCGGACAAACATTAACCATCCGACCTACTTCTGATCGCGCCAGGGAGGCACTGTTTTCCATCCTTGGACAGCGAGTCCAGCAGGCAAATGTTCTGGATCTCTTTGCGGGAACCGGCGCGCTGGGTCTGGAGGCATTCAGCAGAGGTGCCGGCAATGTAGTCTTCGTTGACAATAACAAGTCCGCCCTGGATATACTGAAAAGAAATATCCTGCTCTGTCATACCGGATATTCAGGAAAATGCGAAATCAGGGTGATTAAACATGATTTGTCTCACGGCCTTCCTTTAAGTAAAATCCCCCAAAACCTGGCTGCAAAGTTTGACTTAATTTTTGCCGACCCGCCATATTCAAAGAAATTATCACTTACCATACTCAATTTACTAAACAGCAGTAGCCTTTTATCCAGGAATGGTCTACTGATTGTGGAAGAAAGGCGGAATGTCGACCTCCCGACCGGTTTATCAAACATTACACTGGTGGATAAACGAACCTATGGTGAAGCCGCGTTCTGGTTTTATGAACTATCAAATCATGCTAATTTTTCTCAACAGGAGTAGCGTCAAATGAGTAACCCGAGCCTGAATGCATCTTCAGTTGCAGTGTATCCCGGGACCTTCGATCCGATCACCATGGGTCATGTTGATATCATTGAGAGAACCCTCAATCTTTTCAGCAAGGTTATTGTTGCTGTAGCGGTAAACGCCTCTAAAACTCCGACCTTCACCCTTGAGGAACGAATTAAAATGATAGAGGATACCTTTAAAGATTATTCCCGGGTTGAAGTGCATTCCGTCTCCGGCCTCCTTGTCGAATTTGCTCATCAGCAAAAGGGTACCATTATTCGCGGCCTCCGGGCAGTCTCTGATTTCGAATACGAATTTCAGCTGGCGTTAATGAACAGGAAACTTGAAAGGGATGTTGATTCCGTCTTTCTCATGCCAAGTTTCAGGTGGATTTTCATAAGCTCCTCGATTATCAGAGATGCTGCACGAAATGGTGGGGACGTCAGTGATATGGTACCTTTTCATGTAAACGAGATGCTGATAGAGAAATTCTCCGCCAGATGATACTTTTATCACCCAAGAGGCGCATCTTTCTACACTCCCTGTGGATATTTGCGCTCTTTTATCCCATTATTAGGTTCATTGGATATACGATCCCCAAAAAGCCCGTTTATGTAAAGATTGCTGCCCCGCTACCGGTGGGAGGATATCTGCTTACCAGTGATTTTATACTATTTGACAGAGATGATAACTGCTGGGCCCTGTCAAGAAAATGCACCCATCTCGGCTGCAAACTGCACTACAGTGAAACCAGGGAAATCCTTGAATGCCCCTGCCACCAGAGTCAGTTTAACAGTTCTACAGGAGAAGTAGTGAAGGGACCGGCAAAGAGATCTCTCACCCTGTTGCCGGTGGAAAAACGTGAAACCAGCCCGTACTATATAGTCACCACCTGAGTTAGTGAACGGGCTGCCATGATAACCACTCAACAATCTCTCACTCTGCTGAAAAATACTAAATGGGGTGCCTGGGCACTGGTCTGTCTCTATGTCTCTCTCTTTTCAGGGGTCGTAGTCGGCATTCAGTACGAATACACAACGCCTTATTACTCTTCTGTCTCAATTGACCTTATCGTACCTTTTGGTGACTATTTCAGATCCCTGCACTTCTATTCAAGCCAGTTTTTCTTCGTTTTCTCATGTGCTCACTTACTTTTCGTCTATAAAGAAACAGAAAAATACACAAAGGGTGACTGGATTAAACTGACCAGTATCCTGCCTGTCACTCTTCTTCTGCTTTTTACCGGTTATATTTTAAGAGGAGACAGTACCGGTTCGTCGGCGGGTATTATCGGTGAAAACATTGTCCTGGCAATTCCACTGATTGGAGATATTCTTAACGATCTGCTCTTTTCCATCACCGAAACAGGCATGCGCAAGATATATATCCATCATGTAATCTCACTTGACCTGCTGGTACTGATTCTTCTCTGGAGCCATCTGCGTAAATATCGAATGTTTCTGAGAGATCATCTTTTTGTGCTCACTTTTACATTCTGCCTGCCAATACTTATTGCAGCCCCCCTTGAACCCGACCAACTGGGCATTACCTATATTTCCGGTCCCTGGTTTTTCCTTGGCCTTCAGGAACTTTTACGCAATTTTTCTCCACTTCTGGCCGGTGTAATCGTACCTTGCTGTTTTCTCCTTGCCATATATTCACTCCGACCCCCAGCTACACGGAACCGCTTTGCCCTCACCTTTATATCAGCCTGGATTATTCTCTACACCATACTTTCCCTGATCGCGTATCTGAGATAAAAAAAGGGCTTGGCATCATTCATAGTGCCAAGCCCTCCAGATCCACTTTTTAAAATTGCCTTTTCAGCAATATTACGTCGCAAATATTACTTCTTCAACTCTTTTCTCAGTGAGGCAATCTCCGACTGCAGGGTCTCTCTAAGACCTGCAATCTCTTTTTGTAAATCGATATTGGAAGAGACAGTCTCCGCGTAGGAATGATCCTCAGCGAGAACCTGGCTGTCACTGTCAACGTCTTCAACAGAATCTTCGACGGCGGCTACCTCACCCACTGGACTGTCTTCTGCCGAGAGTTCCCTGGCCGACAACATAGCCTGCTGCCACTGTACAACCCTGGAGATCTCATTGAGCAGTAAGTTCTGATTCTTCCCGGCATCCTCGCCCAGTGCCCCCAGCGCATCATAGCCGGATTTAAGCAGGCCAAATGATTCTGAACTCGACTCAGATCGATGTTGATCTATATGCTGTGTCACCGTTGACAGCAGCTGCAGAAATGACTTCTCCATGGGTTTTGCTGCCCACAGAAGGTTCAGTTGATCGATTTCCGAAGAAAGGCTTTCAATTATTTTATCATCAAGTTCCAAACCTAAGGAGTCTATATACAGTCCCAAAGCCTCTATCGGATCAACTGCTGCAGCGAGATCCTGATCTGCATCCTCAATGACTTCATCCACCACAGACTCTTCCCCACTAGCCGCAGCCTCAATTATATCTTCGCCGGGTTCTTCGGCAGCCGGAATATCCTCAGCAGTTTGTTGTTGTTCTACAGCAGCATCAACTTTTTCTTCAAGATCAGCCTTGAGATCAACGACAACCTCTGCGACAGGCTGTTCATCAACAAAGAAGTCGTCAAGAGTCGCAGATAGTTCTTCAGTGAGACTTTCCTCAGATGAGGGATCAACAAAAGAATCCGCACTGTAGTCTGACGTCTCTTCGTTGTCCCCTAGTGCAGGAGCCAGTTTACCGGATTCCTCCAAAGGCAGCGATTCCTCATCCGATTCATCATCAGCTTCTGTCTCTACATCCACCCCCTCCAGCGCCAGCTCTTTATCGGCGGAGATGAAAGGCTCGACATCCTGCTCAGGTTCAGTCAGTTCCACTTCAGGTTCAGCGTCTGCAGAGACCGGTGATTCCATTTCCAGCTTTTCTGAATCCATTAATATGGATTCAGTCTCATCGGCAACTTCCTTGACATCCTCATTGTCATAACTGACATCAGCACCTTCCAGGGCCAATGCACTATCTACGGAAACGGAACCGGCTGATTCATCAGTTTCTACGACAGTGACGGCTTCATCTCTCTGATCAGTCTGGCCAGGGTCTGCATCGCCAAAAAAATTGTTAATATGACTTGAAACATCTATAGAATCGTCATAGCCCAGGTCTCTGGCCGCCACATCCTCCTGGAAACCTTCTGTACCTTCTTCCGGAATATCAGCAAAAGCAGGTTGAATATCTTTCATTTCACCAGATGACGATTCCAAATCATCCTCCTTTTCTTGATATGTTGAATCCTGAGTAAGGGTAGGACCAACCAACGCCTTGAACGATTCAAATCTCTCGACCGTCGGGAAGAGGATCTCTTTTTCTTCATCCAGGCTCATTGGTGTTTTGACTATTGTTTCAAGGCTCTCAAAAAATTTATGCAGCAGTTTAAACGCCTCGGCGTGAGCATCACCTTTCTTAACTTTTATATATGCTCCCAAAATCCCGATCCCCTGCAACAAAATGAGCCTGGGCCGACTATCTGCATATTCATCTTCAAGACGGATAACTTCCTCTCGCAAACCATTCAGATCCTGATCTGTAATTTCCCAATCAATCCCCAGAACAATGGCTTTCAACGCCAATAATTCATTTCCTCCTGTCGGCTCATCTACCAATTTTTTTTGCCTGCCTTCTTCGTCACGAAACATATGATTATCTTGGCCCTGGTCAGTAATTTGTCGTTTCAGAAACTCAAACCTTTTGACATCTTTAAGTAAAATATCTTTTTTCTTATACTCGGTCAAATCTTCAGAGTAGACTATTTTTTCAAGGTTATAATAAAATGTCAGAAGCAGCTTTATCGCATCGGGGTGTGCATCTGCCTTTTGCTGGTAAATATACTTACTGATTTTTTCAAGAGCCTGTATGTAAACCAGATTGATCTTCTCAGCAGCCCAGACATCCTTCAGATCAACCAGTTCATCATTGAACTGAATGAGGATCTCATCAGTAATCTCCCAGTCAATCGATAGAATCAGACTTTTAAGTCTGCTTATGGGTGATTCTTCCTGATATGAAAATTCAAAAAGATCAACTGCTCCAACAGGATCATATTCCTCGTAGTTACCTGCTTCAACAGTCAAGTCATCATCGTATTGATTTTCTGTATACTGTTCCACCACAGCTTTTCTCTCTAGAGTAATTTTTTCTGAATTGAAATCACAGATGAAGAGATAATTTTCTTCAAGGTTGCCGCAACATTGTATCCTGTAATAGCACTGGCTTCCAGATATGGCACCTTCAGTCGACTGTTCAGATCATTTTGCAGAACTGACAAAGGCAGGACAGGAATACCATGCTCTTTCAGGTCAACCTTATTGTACTGCATTACCAGGGGAATTTTAAAAATAGATTCCTTATACGATTGCAAGTTCTCATGTAACTGGTTTAATGATCTGATATTTTTTTCTCGCTGCTTTTCCATGGCGTCAGCTACAAACACGATACCGTCCACACCTCTTAATACAAGCTTTCGCGTAGCATTATATTTAACTTGACCCGGGACAGTATAGAGCTGAATTTTAATGTCATACCCTTTAATTTTCCCCATATCAAAAGGGAGAAAATCAAAAAACAGAGTTCGATCCCCATGAGTCTTAAGGCTGACCATTTCAGAAAGGATCTGTTTTCGATACGTCCGATTAACAAATTCAAGATTCGTTGTTTTTCCACCGCGACCAGGCCCATAGTAAACTATTTTTACCTGAACAACTTTTTCTTTTAAATTGATGAAACTCAACGTTCCACTCCCTATCGGTTTTCAATGCAGACTAAATTAAAGCAGGGGCAGATTACTCCCTGGCGGCCATCACTATTCTTTTTCCCAAATTTTTCTTATTTTCTCTACAACATCCACTACATTCAACCTGAGAAAACCTAACGAAATATCCTGGCCAAACATCGAAATAAGAAGCAGCTCATCGTCTATCTTGCTAAAATGGATATTTGATTCCTGACCTTTGTGGAACAGTAGAGAAAACTCCTGTTCACCCACAAGTTTCGCCATGGCATCAACCGTTGCGAAGTTACCAGCAGCCAGAGCGGCAAAAGAGTAAACATCGTACTTGCTTTCGCCATTGTCTTTGGCAGTTATTATATTCCCTGCCATGTCTATTATAATGACACAATCAACACCGAGCTTAATCAGTTTGTCTGACAGTATCACATCTATCTGCTCGAGTTGCTCTTGACTGACAATCCCATAATTCATGCCACAAACCTCTTCTTAAGTGTTTTCGCCGGTATCAGCTCGTTCTCAAGCCCAAATATTCGGAACATCTTCTTGCCCCCGGAACAGGTGGGAACGTATAAAGTTCTTAGTTAGTGTCCGTCTTCTCAATATAATAGATTACGTTGAAGGGACGGACACTGACAAAGAAATTATTTACTCAGATTAGTATACGATAGTTTTTTCTTGATATGAAGGTAAATTTTTAATTTTTTATATGCGAAATCATTGCCATAGTCCATTTCCAGTTCCATTTGCAATTAAAAATTGCAGTAACTCTGTACTCTGGGGCCTTTCCTCTTACGATTTGAAATTGCACCCGGGTCAATTATCTGATAAAACGTTTTGCAGGAGGACAACAATGTGAAAGACATCGAAAACAATTTGCCTGCACTTAATAAAAACAGTTATCTCATAGACACCCATTGTCATCTCGACATGGACTCCTATGAGAATGATCTTACCGAGGTAATTGAGAGAGCATTTAAAAATCATGTTAAACGAATAGTCACAATAGGCATTGACCTGCCCAGTTCATACAGAGCTATCCTACTTGCAAAAAAATACCTCCATATATCAGCAACGATCGGTATCCACCCCCATGACGTTGGGAATGTAACTGACAGCGTCTATACAAAACTTGGCAGGCTATTTTCAGAGCACTCGGCCCATATTGTCGGCTACGGTGAGATTGGTCTTGATTATGTAAAAAACTACTCTCCCATTGACAGGCAGCGACTCCATTTCACAAAACAGCTTGATCTTGCCCACGATCTGAAACTTCCTGTTATAATTCATAACAGAGATGCAGATGACGACACACTTGAACTTCTGAAGAAGGCTAAGCCCCTGCAGCAAGGCGGAATCATGCACTGCTTTTCAGGGGATTATGAATTTGCCAGACAAGTACTGGATCTTGGACTACTCATCTCCATCCCGGGAATTGTCACCTTCAAAAATGCTGCTACACTTCATGAAGTCGTCAGAAAAATACCCCTCGCCTCACTTGTTTTAGAGACAGATGGACCATTTCTTGCCCCCCACCCGTTTCGAGGCAGACGAAACGAACCGATTCTCATGCTGCACACAGCAAACAAAGTAGCAGAACTCAAAAAGATACATATTCTGGAGGTTGCAAGACAAACTTCCTGCAATGCCGAAGAACTCTTCCAGTTTGACCATGGGGAATAATATATGATCTCTGACAATATAAATAAAACTCGAGAGAAAATAGCACAGGCAGCAAGCCGCTGCGGCAGATCACCGGAAGACATTAAACTTGTCGCTGTCTCTAAACGATTCCCTGCCAGTGTGATAAAAGAGGCATTTGCAGGGGGACAGACACTTTTCGGTGAGAATTATATTCAGGAAGTCCAGCAAAAGCGTGCGGAAGTACCTGCCGGAGTACACTTCCACTTCATAGGCCATTTGCAGACAAACAAGGCTAAAATTGCGGCGGAATCATGTACGATGATCGAAACGGTTGACAGGCTTAAGCTGGCACGAGTGCTCGGCAAACATCTGGAAAAACTTAGTACAAGTATGGATATCCTGGTACAGGTAAATATCGGAGAAGATTCAAACAAATCAGGAGTATCTGTCAATGATACAGAAAAATTGCTTCTTGAACTCAAATCAATACCACAAATCCGGGTTTGTGGTCTAATGACCATCCCTCCCATAGAACCTTCTCCGGAAGATTCACGACCTCATTTCAGAAATTTACGACTTCTTGCTGATGAACTCTCAGGAAAAGATCTTTTTGCAGATGATAAACGGATTGAACTCTCAATGGGCATGTCCGGCGACTTCCATATTGCTATTGAAGAAGGAGCAACCATTGTTCGGGTAGGAACTGCTATTTTCGGCAACAGACCGGCAAGAAAATAAAAAGAGGGAAACCGATTCAGCCAGTCCCCTCTTCATGCATCTAATTAAACACAATCTATTTATTTTTCGCCGCCGCCCTCTTCGCAGCCTTCAGCGGATTAATTCTTACCGTCGTGACAGTTATCTCCGGCTTCGCGTGGGTTGCAAAGTTACAGATACCGAGCTTCCATTTTTCGGCAGGATACAGGTAACTCGTACAAAACTGTGCACCATCCTGCTCTACAACACGCCCACATCCGTCACACTTGTCTATGATAGGCTGAAAACGACCGTCACTATAGTTTACAGCTGTTTGCTTTTGCATTTACTACTCCTCCGTCCGTGTAACTCTTTCAATATCCTGATAAATAAGTGCCAAGGGAACAGTCTCAAGGCACCCTAAAAAACGATTATCTTTAAAACTCGCCAAGAACTGTGCAGTATACCAGCACTGAAAAAACCGCACAAGAGTTATCTTTTTATTCCAGAGCAAAACATACTCTGTCTTTCCCCTTTACCATATATTGGGCACGATAAAAAAAATGCGGGACTACTGATACCCATCTCCTTGTATTCGGCAAACGTTTGATATATAATTGATTTTACTTTATGCCTAACCTGAACAAAATACTTAACCCCGACAAACGGAGACGAGCGTGCCTGTATATATTTGGAAAGGGAAAAATTCTTACGGAGAAAATCGTAAAGGTGAAATTGAAGCCCCAGATCAAACCGCCGCCCTGGCACAAGTCAAACGGCTTAGAATTTCCGACCCGGTCATCAAAGAGAAACCGAAAGACCTGCTGGCAAATATCTCTCTTTTCAAGCCAAGAGTTACAACCAAGGACATTGTTATCTTTACCCGGCAGCTTTCCACAATGATTGATGCCGGATTGCCTTTAGTCCAGGGATTGGAAATTCTCGAAAAACAGCAGGCTAACAGCACTTTTAAAACGGTGCTGGGAGAAATCCGGGCTGACGTAGAATCCGGTTCCACCCTTTCCGACTCAATGCGTAAACACCCAAAAGTTTTTGATTCTCTATTTAACAATATGATAGAAGCGGGTGAAACAGGAGGTATTCTGGATACGATTTTAACCCGGCTGGCTGCTTTCCTGGAAAAAACGATGGCATTAAAGAAAAAAATAAAGGGTGCTTTAACCTATCCTGCTATCTGCCTGGCCATCTCTATTCTTATTCTTATCGTAATTCTGGTTTTTGTTATCCCTGTTTTCAAAACTCTATTTGAAGATTTTGGCAGCACCCTTCCTGTGCCGACACAGATAGTGGTGAATATGAGTGATTTTTTTAAAAGTAATTTTATATTTATACTCATCGGATTTTTCCTCATCTCCTGGATTGTAAAAAAGATATACAGGACTGAGAAAGGCCAGATATTTTTTGACAGAGCTATTCTACGATCCCCCGTTTTTGGGCCACTGTTGAGGAAGGTCGCGGTTTCAAAATTCACCAGAACCTTGAGTACAATGCTCAGCGCCGGTGTACCTATCCTTGAGGCCCTGCAGGTAGTCGCCAGAACCTCTGGGAATAAGGTTATCGAGCAGGCCGTTCTCAGAGTTGGTGATTCAATAGCTGAGGGACGGCCCATAGCGGAGCCACTGGAAGAGAGCGGGGTATTCCCCAACATGGTCGTTCAGATGATCAACGTCGGTGAATCTGTCGGTGCTCTGGACTCCATGCTGGAGAAAATTGCTGATTTTTACGACGACGAGGTTGATCAGGCAGTGGAAAACTTAACAGCAATGATAGAACCTTTTATGATGGTATTTTTAGGTGGAATGATCGGTGGACTTGTTGTTGCCATGTATCTCCCAATATTCAAAATCGCGAGTGTAGTATAAAGTAAACAACCTGGAGATTATTGCACAACATTCAAATTACTTTCAGTGACTGTCTTATTATACTTTTTCATTAAATATTTGACATTCTTTTATTTAAGGATATCATAGAGTAAGATTGTCTTAAACGCATATAATAGAGGAGGAATTTATGGCATTGACAAAAGCGGATCTTGTTCAACAGGTTTACAAGCACCACGAGGGACTGACAAAAACGCAGGCAACTGATTCTGTAGAAGCCTTTCTTCGTATTTCC
>MAXH01000113.1 GCA_001750925.1 Desulfobulbaceae bacterium S3730MH12 | reverse complement strand
GAAGTGTGGAGCTATCCATGGGCATGTCCTTTTGGTGCTTGCATTGAGGTTAAATCTCGTCCATTCATGGAAGATAAAGTAATATAAATTACCAGTTGTGACTAATTGAAAATACAAAGGCTTCTTTTCGGATAAAGCGAATGATTGTTGTGTGGAACGACTGACGGCTACTTCACTTTATTGTCAGGCTGTTATTTCATGGTAAAGTTGATCTCATGCAAAAAGACTGTGCCGGGCCGCAGTTGAAATGGCCACAACAGCAGGATGCGAGAGTATTTTCTCAATGGAGATAGCGTAGAATCGATATCTCACCTCTCTCGTACGTCCCACAACGGATACCTGGTATTGACGACGAATCTCATCTTCAATGACAGTTGGTGCCATAAAAATACCATCGCCGCGCTGGCCAAAGGCTTTCAGCAATGCGGCATCATCGAATTCGCCTACAATTGCAGGAGTGATACCAAGGGACTCCAGCCATATATCCAGTTCCTCTCTCAAGGTTGTCGCCTGCAAGGGCAGCAGAACGGGAGATCCCTCAAGTGAGTAGGGGAATCCCTGCAGAAGAGGGGCGCTCAGCGCATCCACTGCAAAAAACGTCACTCCGCACTCTCCAAGTGTATGGTTATAGGCCTTGACACTCAGACCCGATCCCATGGGTGAATCACTGAGTACGATATCAACCTCATGGAGAGCCAGTTCTGCCAGCAGGGCCTCCTTTTTATTTTCATGACAGACAAGACGGATCTGCTCAGGAAGTTTGAATACCGGATCTAAAAGGTCACGAACAACCATCTTTGGAAGTGCATCCACCACCCCGACCCGCAGTGGTATCCGTCCTGTTTTAGGGTGGCCGCGAACCGTCTCCATCAACTCTTTACCGAGTGAAAATATCTCATCGGCATACTGGAAGACAAGCTGCCCCATCTCAGTGGGCTCGATATTTCGGCCGACACGCTTGAAAAGTTTCACGTCCAGTGCACCCTCAAGACAACTGATCTGGGAACTTATGGTGGAGGGAACCAGGTTGAGTCGCTTTCCTGCTGCGGTGATGCCTCCCTCGCGAATAACCGTCCAGAAGTAATAGAGATGGTGATAGTTAAGCCATTCCATAAAGGAGCCCATTGTTTTGTTTTGTCGAACAATTAGTGCTGATTTATCAACTTGTCCAAAGAATACTCTGTGGTTACTCTTTTTAGCAGGAGTTGGAAACAATAATCTTAACGAAGGAGTCTGAATTATGAAAGTAACTTTTAAAATGAGCCTGGTTCTTTTAAGTATGCTGTTTTTGCTGGACTGACAGCCTGTGACCTGACGGACAAAGTAATTGACGATGCTGCAGAAACAGCAAAATTTTACAATCACAGGAAGAAAACATATGAAAACCACCATAAAGGCTCATCACTTAAGGCTGGATCAGAAAACAAATAGTGCCATGGAAAGACGGCTTCGATTTGCCCTGGGCAGATTTGGTGCTTCAATCAATGAAGTCACGGTACGTTTGACGGATCTCAACGGGCCAAAGGGAGGCATTGATAAGGAGTGCCTCATTGTTGTTAAACTGCGTAAAGGTGGAAAAGTCATTGTCCAGGGAAGCGGAAAGGATTGTACTGCAACACTGAATTACTGTGCAGATCGAATCGGTCGTGCAGTTGAGCGTGAACTGAGCAGAAACCGGAAGGTACCAATTCGCAGGATGCGCCGTGTGAAGAAGACAGAAAAGCACCTTTGAAATTGAGCTTGAGTGGTACCCCGGCAGTGATGGCAAACAGAGTGGCGTAACCATAGAATAACAACAGAGCATTGATCAGCGTAACATGACAGGAATAATCACACCATGAAAAACAAATCACTATCAGATGAGAAGTGGCACCATCTATCCATGGACGAAATCACAGTCAAGCTTGAAAGTGACCGGGAAAAGGGGCTGACACCTGAAGAGGCAGCGCAGCGTCTCCATCGCTTTGGTGCCAATGCACTCACCGCAAAACAGGGACAGAGTGCCTGGATGCGGTTTCTGCTGCAGTTTCATCAACCTCTGATCTATATCCTGATTGCGGCCGGTATCATTACTGCAGTACTGCAGGAATGGGTGGATTCAGGGGTGATCTTCGGGGTGGTACTGGTCAATGGAATAATTGGTTATATCCAGGAGTCCAAGGCGGAAAGTGCCCTTGCTGCTCTCGCTGACACTATGGTTGCAGAAGCCATGGTGCTTCGCAATTCTGAGAAAAAGCGCATACCGTCATCAGAACTGGTTCCCGGAGATATAGTTCTGCTTCAGGCTGGCGACAAGATCCCTGCTGATTTACGACTTCTGAAACTACGTGATCTGCAGGTGGATGAATCAGCCTTAACCGGCGAATCCGTACCGGTGGAAAAGGATGTAGAACCCCTTGTTCAGGATACAGTCCTTGCTGAACGGATAAACATGGTCTATGCCTCCTCCATGGTCACCTATGGTCAGGCCAGCGGTATTGTAACTGCCACCGGTGATCATACTGAGATGGGCCGTATCTCCGAGCTAATCTCTTCGGCACAGGATCTGGCAACACCGCTCACCAGGAAGATTGCTCATTTCAGTCATATCCTGCTCTATACCATTCTGGTGCTTTCGGTAGTCACTGTTGCTGTGGGCATGCTGCGGGGGCAACCACTTTTTGACATGTTCATGGCGGCTGTAGCCCTGGCTGTGGGTGCAATTCCTGAAGGATTACCGGCAGCGGTAACCATCACCCTTGCAATCGGTGTTTCCAGAATGGCAAAACGCAGAGCCATTATTCGCAAACTGCCGGCCGTGGAGACTCTTGGAAGCACCACGGTTATCTGTTCGGACAAGACAGGGACACTCACGGAAAATCAGATGACCGTGCAGGCAATTATGGCAGGAGGTGTGCATTATGAAGTGAGCGGAGCAGGCTATGCTCCCCTTGGCAGAATTGTCGGACAGGATGGAGGCGATAAGGTCAGCACCACCGCACTCGGTGAATGCCTGCGGGCGGGGGTTCTGTGCAACGACAGTCTTCTGCTTGAAAAAGATGGCGGCTGGCAGGTGCAGGGCGACCCCACAGAGGGAGCATTACTTGCCGCTGCAGCCAAAGGTGGTTTTAGGGAAAAAGAGCAGGAGATGCAAAGTCCCCGTCTTGATTCAATTCCCTTTGAGTCTCAGTACCAGTATATGGCCACCCTCCATAACAGAGGTCCCTCCACACCACGAATGGTTTATATGAAGGGAGCAGTGGAGCAGATACTTGCCAAGTGTACGGCGGCAATGGATGCGGATGGAAACACCAAAACCCTCCACAGTAGTACCATAAATCAGGATGTTTCCCGCATGGCGGCAAGAGGCCTGCGGGTGCTGGCATTTGCCTGCATAAAAGTACCGGCTGACACCATGACGATAGACCATGAAGATGTGGTCACCGGGCTGACATTTCTGGGCTTGCAGGGGATGATCGATCCGCCAAGGGATGAGGCCGTGGCCGCGGTGAAGATCTGCCAGGGAGCAGGGATCAACATAAAAATGATCACCGGAGATCATCCAGTAACCGCAGCTGCCATTGCCGAGCAGATAGGGATATCAAAGGTTGTTATGGGTGAAACCGAAACCGTAGAAGTGCTCACCGGGCAAATGCTTGAGAAACTCTCCGACGATGAATTAATTGCCGTGGCCGAAGAAACAAGTGTCTTTGCAAGAGCTACTCCGGAGCAGAAAATTCGTCTGGTGCGTGCCCTCCAGGCCAAAGGCCATGTGGTGGCCATGACCGGTGACGGGGTGAATGATGCCCCGGCCCTGAGACAGGCAAATATTGGTGTGGCCATGGGGATCACCGGCACAGATGTCTCAAAGGAAGCCGCCGACATGGTGCTCACCGATGATAACTTCAGTTCCATTGAGGCTGCGGTAGAGGAAGGTCGCAGTGTCTTTGACAACTTGACCAAGTTCATCGTCTGGACTCTGCCCACCAACCTCGGAGAAGGTCTGGTTATCCTGACGGCAATTTTTCTCGGCATAACCCTGCCCATTCTGCCGGTACAGATTCTCTGGATAAATATGACAACGGCCGGTTTTCTTGGTCTGATGCTGGCCTTTGAACCCAAGGAACCGGGCATTATGCAGCGGCAGCCGCGTAATCCGGATACCCCTATTCTCACCGGTGACTTGATCACTAGAATCCTGCTGGTTGGAACCCTGCTCCTCATCGGTTCTTTTGGTCTTTTTCAATGGGAACTGGCAAGGGGCGCTTCCATTGAACAGGCGCGTACTGTGGCGGTGAACACCTTTGTTATCATGGAACTTTTTTACCTGTTTAACTGCCGCTCTTTGACAAAATCAATCTTCCAGCTGGGGATTTTCACCAATATGTGGGTCTTTGGCGGGGTTGCAGTCATGCTTTTTATACAACTGGGATACACCTACCTGCCCCTTATGAACCGCCTGTTTCAAAGTGAGGCCATCGGTGCAGAGTCCTGGGTACGGATTGTACTGGCTGGCTTTGCAGCCTATGTAATCGTGGAAGTGGAAAAAAAGATACGTACTAATTGTTTAAAGCAATAGTCATGGATTGTTGTGCATCAATAATTTTCTTGTATGGCACCTGTGAAATGCATATTGCCTGTTCTAAAAGCCTGTAAAACAGCAATCCTCACACCTTTGGTGTTCGTCGGTTAAATCGAAAAGTGTATTCATCAAGATAGTAGTCCAAATGTTTTGAACTTACCGCCTCATGGTGGGTGTTTAACAGTAAAATGCAAGATCTGATTATTTCAAATTACTCTAAGGTTGACATTGCCACAGTTCTCTTTCGACTTTCACCTCTCACATGATGGGCTCCAATTCTCTCCTTATTGCTGAGAAGATTCATGGAAAAGCTCAATGCTTATTATCCCAGAGAATGTTATTACTGCCAGTAGATTTGTAAACAGAGTATCGTATTACTGTTAGAAGAGCAGAGCTGTTCGGCATGTTCAGCGCAGGGGGAGAGATAATGAATCAAATTAAATTTTATGAAGCCAAATTTTTGTGGCAGAGATAAGCACCCTTATCAAGCCAGGGTATAAACTCCAACTTCGAAACCATTTTTTTCGTAAAGGTATTTATCGAGGCATTTTAAAAAATTCCGATCTATTCGGGTTGGAATATCAATTGGGATTTCGACAATGAATCGTTGTGAATTATCAGAACTATCTGGCCAATCATATGATGTAATAGTAGTCGGTGCTGGAATAAATGGTGCTGGTGCCGCCCAGCAACTGGTTGCTCAAGGATATCGAGTATTGATTATTGACAAAAGTGATTTTTCCGGGGGAGCGACGAGTACATCCAGCCGTATTCTGCATTGTGGTTTAAGACATCTGGCTCCTGGAAAGTCTATTTGGGAATTTGTTTTTCATCCAAGTAAATTCTTCCTTGCTTGTCACAATGCAAGAAAATCTATGATTGCAAGGAGTGACATCTCATCTTCAATGAAAGAATTGGTAAGGCCCTTCCGTTTTTGTTTCCCTATTTATAAAGATGGTTCTTATAAAGCATGGCAAGTCGATTTCGCTTTTAAATTGTTGAGCATACTGGGCCCAGGAGACAATCCGCTGGAGTACCGAAGATATTCTGGTAAAAATCTAGATAAAATACCTTTTGTAAATTGGTTTCGAAATCCCAAACAACTCCAGAGTGTTTCCGTATTTAAAGATTATCAATTTGTATCTGCAGAAAGGTTAGTTGTTGATACGGTTCGAGATGCTGCTGATATGGGTGCAACTGTTCGTAATTATACCTTAATGAAACAATCTAAGTATTTGGATGAAGGGTGGCAGGTAACCCTTAAAGATGTCTTAACGTCTGAAGAAGTGACTGTAAAAACACAATTGATTCTGAATGTCACAGGCCCATGGGGGAATCAGGTCAACCAAACGATGAAATCTGTTGTTCCTGACAAAGTGACAGGATTAAAAGGTGCCCACATCGTAGTCAAACTTCCTGAAGAGTTTTCTGAGTGGGGAACAATGGCCATCAACCGGGTAAATGAACCAATGTACTTCATGCCTTGGCATGGGATGCACTATATTGGGCTCAACCGAACCCCATATGAAGGAAATCTTGACGAAGTTAAGAGCACAAAAGATGAAGTTGAGTGGTTACTGGGAGAGGTCAATCATCTGTTTCCGCAGTTGCATCTTCAACCAAAGGATATTCTCTATTCGTTTGCAGGTATTCAACCTGTAACTTTTGATACAAGAGATCCACAGGGCAGCCGTGAGGTGGTTGTTCATGATTTAGAATCAGAGGGGCTTTCCAATGTTTTGATGCTTACAGGTGGACCTATTATGACCTACCGCCTTGTTGCTAAAAAAATATTGGAAGAAGTTTCAAAGCGATGTGTACCGACTTTAGAAAAACAGCGTCCTTCATATGGTTCAAGTGAGGCGAGCCGACTCCTTCGCAATGGTCGGGCAGCATCTGTTAATATGAACATTTCAGAGGAGATACTGAAAAAAATAATCGTTGAAGAACAACCTGTTTTTCTTGCTGACATTTTACTGCGTCGGACAGGGCTGGGCTGGGATATTGATCAAGGTAAATCTACAGCTCTTAAAGTAGCAAATGTGATGGCAGAACTGTTGGATTGGGATCAACAGCGAAAAGAAAAAGAGCTCCAATTGTTTGATCGTCATATTAAAGAGATTTACCAGGTACAAGAGTTATTCGAATCGAGTTGAACCAAATAAATTTACATAAATAGCTGACATTCAACTATGATAACCTCGTATAAATGCAGTCAGAGTTGGGGAACGCCATAAAATGGAATTTGGAGAAGAGGGAATGTATTTTATTTCCTCCCCATCTTTCAATTACATCTCCGCTCGAATCCGAAAAGAAAAATTCTAAAACCTGTCCATACTTACCCTAAGTTACTGGCAACTCGGTAAGTTACTATGGATGACGAAAATTATTGACTTCTAAATTTCTGTTTTGTAGGGTTCGTTTTTATCACTACTAGGAGGCAAGGTTAGCTTGCCTTAAAGATAATTACTCAATACTTCACTCATGTCTATGGATGCCTCTCTAGATATCTGGAAACTACTGGCCGGTCTCAGCATTTTCCTCTATGGTATGTTCCTCCTGGAGGATTCCATCAAGGTCATGTCCGGCAAGGCTTTTCGCCAGATGATCAGGTACTATACCAACGGTCGCCTGCGCTCCATCAGCAGTGGTACCTTCATCACTGCTATTCTCCAGTCCAGCTCTGCGGTGTCTCTCATGGTTCTTGCCTTTGTCGGGGCCGGGGTGATGACTATGGAAAACGGGATCGGGGTGATGATGGGTGCCAATATCGGTACCACCTTCACCTCCTGGATTGTGGCTGTTTTCGGTTTTAAGCTGAAGATCGAGAGTTTTGCCTTACCCCTGATCGCAGGGGGTGGTCTCATTTTTATCGTTTTTGGATCATCCTCAAAACTTTTTCAGGGGAGCAGGCTGCTGATCGGCTTCGGTTTTCTCTTTCTCGGTCTCGCATTTATGAAGACCAGTGTTGAAAATTATGCACAGCATATTGATCTCAGTGCCATTGCTGATTACGGGCTCTGGCTTTACCTCCTCGCTGGCATTGTGATCACCGCGCTTATGCAGTCGAGCTCAGCATCCATTGCCATTGTCCTTACCGGACTCAATAGCGGTCTAATTGATTTCGAGACCTCGGTGGCCATGGTGATCGGTTCTAATGTCGGTACCACCGTTACTGTTCTTCTTGGTTCCATTGGGGGGACCCAGTCTAAAAAAAGAGTGAGTATCAGTCATCTCGTCTTTAACCTGGGGACTGGTGTCATTGCCTTTGCCGCGCTGCAGCCTCT
>MAXH01000112.1 GCA_001750925.1 Desulfobulbaceae bacterium S3730MH12 | reverse complement strand
CTTTGTCGCAGATCTTTTCGAATGATTTTTCCCGTAGCGGTCGTGGGAAGATCATCTACAAATTCGATTTCACGAGGATATTCATGGGCTGCCAACCGTACACGGACAAAATCCTTAATATTCTTCTCCATATTTAAATCACCGGTTACATCCCTGGCCAGGACGATAAATGCTTTGACGATTTCGGTGCGCACTTCATCGGGAATACCCACTACAGCAGCCATGGCAACGGCAGGATGTTTGATAAGACAATCTTCGATTTCACCTGGGCCGATTCGATAACCGGCGCTGGTGATCAGGTCATCTTCCCGGCCAACAAACCAGAGATACCCACTCTCATCTCTTTTTCCCATATCCCCGGTCAAACACCAATCCCCAATATATTTATTTTGAGTAGCTTCAGGGTTGCGCCAGTATTCCAGAAACATTACCGGATCCCCTTTTTTAATTGCAATATTGCCTGTCTTACTTGCAGGCAATATATTACCTTCATCATCAATGATCTCTACCTGATGACCGGGAATGGCCTTACCCATTGATCCTGGTTTCACAGGCATAATATCAGCGCAGTTGCCTACCACGAGATTGACTTCGGTTTGTCCATAAAATTCATTAATATCGATTCCCAGAGTATGCTTTCCCCATTCAAGGAGTTCTGAACCAAGGGTTTCACCGCCGCTCCCTACACTTCTCAGCGAGAAATTATGCTGTGCTCCGGGATCCTTTACCTGTCGCATGAGTTTTAGAGCCGTGGGCGGAATAAATGCGTTGCGAATCCTGTGCTTTGCCATGAGATGGAATGCAAATTCGGGGTCGAATTTTCTGGCCCGGTAAGCTACAACCGGCATGCCGTGGTGCCAGCTGGGGAGCAGTACATCGAGTAAACCGCCAATCCACGCCCAATCAGCCGGAGTCCAAAAACGATCATCTTCCTGCGGGAAAAAGTTATGAGGAAATTCTACACCGGGGAGATGCCCCAGTAAAGTCCGATGGGCATGCAGCGCCCCTTTTGGTGGCCCGGTAGTACCGGAGGTATATATAATAAGTGCCGGATCATTGGCCCGTGTCTTAACAGGGTTAAAACCACCGGAGCCTTTTTTTATAGTTTCCCAGAAATCACTTATGCCCGGTTCCGTCTTAAAATCAACCACGAAGATATGTTTTAAATGGGGCAACTGTGAACGAATCTCGAGAATTTTATCCAGGTTGTCCTGGTTGGTAACTACGCACTTGGCCTCACTGTTTGTTAGTCTGTACGACAGCGCATCGGTACCGAACAGAGTGAATAAGGGCAAAGCAATACCACCGATTTTATATACAGCAATATGCGAAACGGCCGTTTCCGGACTTTGAGGAAGCAAAATACCCAGGCGATCGCCGGGGTTCATGCCCACTGCCAGCAGGGCGTTGGCAAAACGATCAGAAAGCGTCTTAAAATCGGAGAACGTGTAATTCTCTACCGCACCGTCTTCTTTTTCATAAATCAAGGCCAAACGGTTCTTTTTGCCGGCATGTTTATCACAGATGTCTACACCGATATTGTAAAATTCCGGTATTTGCCACTTAAAAGAATCATAGATATCATGATATGATTTTCCTTTGCTGAGCATAATAAAGACTCCTTTCTACTTGCGCATAAAACATGGCACTGGCAATGCCAAAGAGGATGTGATAATTTCTAACCCGACCCATAATCTGCTCTTGAAATAATGTTATGGGGAGAGGCACGTCACGGATCTTACTATAATTCATGTACGTTCAACTGGCAAAACAATAGAACTCTGACCAGACAACTACCAGATCGACTCGATGAAAATAATTGCAATAGCTGATACACATGGATATCACCGGCAGGTTGAAATACCTGCCGGTGATGTCCTTCTGGTGGCCGGTGATATTTGCTCCCATGGCAGACTTGCAGAGATTACGGAATTCAGTACCTGGCTGCTTGAGCAACCCTGCAAACACAAAATTGTTGTCGCCGGGAACCATGATGAACCGTTTCAGTCGGAATATGATTCCGCACTGCAGGCTCTCAGCCAGGATAACCCGGCTGTCATTTATCTGCAGGACAGTTCTACCAAAATCGAGGGGATCACTTTTTATGGTACTCCCTGGACCCCAACGTTCATGAGATGGTTTTTTATGGCAGACAGGGGTGAAACGATCCGTGAAAAATGGGCAAAGATACCTGATAACACTGATGTGCTGATCACCCATGGCCCACCAGCCACGATATTGGATAATGTCGGGGGATTTCCCGAGGGTTGCCTTGATCTTCTGGAGAGAGTGCTGCAAATCAACCCAAAATATAATATATTCGGCCACATTCACGAAGGGTATGGCAGCATCCGAAGGGACGATACTATATTCATCAACGCCAGCGTGTGTGATGGCCTGTACAGGCCAATTAACAAGCCTGTTGTCTTTAACTTATAGCCGACTTCCGGTTTCAGTTCAGGTATCAGGAAACCTTTTATCATCATTTATAAGATAAACTCGTAAAAAGTCTCCCGCGCCGTCATTCCCGCGCAGGCGGGAATCCAGAAGGTATTGAAATAACTAGATTCCCGCCTGCGCGGGAATGACGGGAAAACGAAGAATTAGATTTTTTACGACGCCATCATATAAATTTACTATTGGGATCTTAGAATGGCTTTATTTACAATCAATCGGGAAACCTGCAATCAAGACGGAATTTGTGCCGAAGTCTGTCCTGCAAGAATTATATTCTTCAGTAGAGGGGAGTATCCTTCGCTCGTTACCGGTACGGAGAAAGCATGTATCAAATGCGGTCATTGTGTTGCAGTATGCCCAACGGGAAGTCTTACTCATAGAGACATACCTGTAGAGAAATGTCCGGTCGTGCAAAAATATTTTCAGTTGTCTCCTGATCATTGTGAACATTTTTTAAGATCTCGTCGTTCTATAAGAACCTACAAAAAGAAGACTGTTCCCAAAAGTGAGATTAAAAGGCTTATTGAAATTGCACGTCATGCCCCGTCTGGTCGCAATTCCCAGGATGCCGAATGGCTGGTATTAGGAAGAAGAGACGAGATACACAATCTTGCAGAAATTGTTGTTAACTGGATGCATTGGATGATCAAAAATAATCCAGGAGAAGCACTATCAATGCATCTGGATAAAGCAATAGACCTATGGAAGAATGGAAAGGATATCATATTCAGGGATGCACCGGTTCTAATAATTACTCACGCTGAAAAGGATAACCTCCGAGCTCTTTCTACCTGTACCCTGGCATTATCTTATCTTGAACTGGCTGCTTCAAGTATGGGGATGGGCTGTTGTTGGGCCGGTTACTTCAGCCGGGCAGCTGCCACCTTTCCACCCTTGATAGAGGCACTCCCCTTACCCACAGGGCATCAGAGTTTCGGGGCTATGATGCTGGGGTATCCCGCATTTAGATATCATAGACTACCTTTACGTAATCCACCCGGCATCACATGGAAAATGTAGATATAACCGTATAACAAGTGTTGCACGGTTTCAAAACCAGCAACCTTAACTCATAAGATCAAAATATGAAAAAAAGATGCGATTGGCTTACCGACGACAAGATATATTTAGAATATCACGATAAGGAATGGGGTGTTCCGGTTTTTGATGATCGTGCCCTTTTTGAAATGCTTATCCTTGAGGGTGCTCAAGCGGGACTTAGCTGGATAACAATACTAAAACGCCGCCAGACCTATAGAAAAGCTTATGATGATTTTGATCCTGAGAAAATGACAAATTGGACAGATGAAAAAATAGAAAAACTTCTATTGGATCCCGGTATCATTCGCAACAAATTAAAAGTTGCAGCGGCAAAGCAAAATGCACAAGCTTTTTTACAGGTCATTAAAGATCATGGATCATTTAAGGATTTCATCTGGTCATTTGTAGATGATAGACCAATAACAAACTGCTGGAAAACGATCTCAGAAATACCTGCAGCAACAAAAGAATCTGACGATATGAGCAAAGCACTAAAAAAGAAAAACTTTAAATTCGTAGGCCCAACCATTTGCTATGCATTTATGCAGGCAGTGGGTATGGTGAATGACCATATAACAACATGCTATAGATACGAAGAAATTAGAAAATTTAAGTGACTCTATCTGAAACCCGGCCAGTTGGTGCCTGAATTCCCACCCACCTGCGCTGAAATGACAACACATTTGCCAAACCGTCATTCCCGCGCAGGCGGGAATCCAGACACTATAGCCGGGAATAAATCTCCCGTTTCCACTAATCCATGTCTGCCAGGCAAGTGTACCTCGACGTAAGATTGAGTAAAATAAAAGATACGGATACGAATAGAAAATGGATTTGAATATTTTCCGATTTAACAGCAAACAACACAAAAACCAGGTTATCGAATTATGGACAAATATATTCGAGCACAAAAGTGCGCGAAATAATCCGCGTCTTGCTATAGAAAAAAAAGAGGCTGTCTCCGATGGTTTATTCTTTGTTGCAGAATCTGCAAGACATGGAGTTGTTGGAACAGTCATGTGTGGTTACGACGGACACCGAGAATGGATATATTCGCTGGCAGTAAGACCTGACTTCAAAAACCAGGGCGTTGGAAAGAAACTGATGATACACGCTGAACATGCCCGGTGGGTGGAAGAATGTTGAAATAGTCGATTATCATTAGAGTCAGTTAAGGAAAGGGGAAATTAACATGTTACGTATTCCAACCCATCCAGGGGCAATACTAAAAGACGAACTTGAGGCTCTCGCCATGTCAGGCAATGCCCTTGCCAAAGACTTAGGTGTAGATGCCCCCCGTGTTCATGAAATCATAAAATGCCGTCGTGCTGTAACTCCTGAAACAGCCATTCGTCTGGCTGCTTACTTCGGTGGAAGCCCACTGGTATGGCTTCGTATGCAGGCTGCTTATGATCTTGCAAAACTTGAGAATGAAAAAGGCGACTCTATTCGCCGCAATGTCAGGAAAAATCAAGAGCACCAGACTACAGCCCTGTAAGTAGTGGGACGATAATTATTTCGTGCGTCCCTAATTTTGTAATGACATGTGTAAAATGATGACCTTGTGCCCTGAAATGGAAAGCGTTAAGGGTTACCTTCGCACTGCCAATCCCAACAACATACTTACCTACTCCAACTTCACACTATTTTAGCAATAATAACCCAGTCTGATACTCCATTAGACAGCGATGCTGACTTTGTTTTTCATGAAAAACTTGGTGGCTTTATCGATACACTTACGAATTGATATTTAAAACCTCCTTAATACGTGTAATCGTCCTCGGCGCCGATCCCTCGAAATGGTTATTCACATAAACGAATGATTCAACGTTCCGTGATCTTAGGTCAGATATCATGTTCACGAGTGAATTAATATCCTTGTCTTTAGGCGCAATCAGCTGACTCCAATCTTTACCTGTCTTTTTCTCAATTCCTTGCCGGTCAGGGCCGTGTAATCGAATCACTGTATGGTCTTTGATATGTACTCGATGCTTCTCGTAAAGGTTAAATATGGGAGGCATGTAATAGCCCTGCAGGAAGACATGGCAGAGGTTTAAATTTGCCAGGAAACCAAAATAAGAGGGATTTAAATAGTTTGGGTTCCGAATTTCTACACAATACCTTTGGCCACCGGGCAACTTTTCAGCAAATTCTCCAAACTGATCAACGAACTGTTGCAATCCCCCGGGCATCTTCTGTTTGTTGAGGTATTCAAACTGGAAGATTAAGGGGCCAAGGTTTCCGGCTATTGGTTCCAGTCGTTCCAAAAACCTGTTTATCAGATCGATAGATAGAAAGTGAGGATTAGGGATCAATGGATCTGATTTCTTTTTCTTGTAGTGGTGTGTGAGAGTAATGCTGTTGGGGATCTTAATGCAGAATGTAAAATCTTCCGGGACTGAATTAGCATACTCTTGAACAACTGCCGTTTTTGGCAGTACAGCTTTATCCCCGGCGAACAAAGACCAAAACCATTGGTCAACCTCTACTGTCTTATAATGGCGGCTGTATTCCTGCAGATAATTGAATGGTTTGTTTTCTGGGTAAATGGTGCCTTGCCATGAATCATACTTCCAGGAACAGGTGCCTATGCTGATATTGTTGACTTCCATTCGAACAAAATAAGACCAAACGAGTAGATTGGAAGTGTTCCTACTTTAAACTTGGCTATTTTCTTCAAATAGAAGAATTGCCTCTACAAAATCATTGTTCTGGGCCTTGTATCATTTCAAGAGTAGAAGATGCAATATCGATACGATCGTTCCTGAGTTTACCGGTGTAGCACCTTCATCACTATCGTCTTCATTCCCGGAGTTCGGAGGAAATACATTTTTAGCAAACTGACCGATAAAATTTCCCGGTGGGTTGTATTGGCAGACCCAGGCGTTTGCCATGTAAGGCCAATTACTATCGCATCTAGTTGCAAAGGCACAACCGATTTCTGTAGTTGCTTTCCACACAACTTGAGTGAAATGGCCAGTTTCAGAACTGAAGCCGGGGTTGTCGTAATCGTAGTCTGACTCTTCATTGTACCACATCTGAACGACCGAACTTACTCCCATGTTATATGATGCCCAGGCCAGGTTTTCCCCATAACCTGAACCGGAGTGACCGGAGGGGCAGGTGTCGGCATAGTCTTGGGCACTGGCTGCAACCGCTTTCGACCAAGTCACTGTTGATACACCGTGCAATGTGCGGTAGTTGTTGTGAGTCTGCAACCATTGCTCGATTTCAACCGGGGTGGCAGCAATCGTCAATACTGGCCAAAACAAGACTGATGTAGTTATCAGTAATGTGAACCATCGTGAAAAGGATATATAATTTTGAGTCCTTTGCATAATTCTCTGGACTAATGTCATCTATCTGAGTCCCAATTGAGATTGAGCAACCAAACCACTACCTCGGCAAATAATCCTCCCGCACCTCATCTCTCCTCTCTCAAAATGGTTTCAGGAATACCTCATGATGATGATTCCTTAAAGTGGAACAGCTCTAATATTATTTATATCATTTGGAAGAATAGCATGTCAAATTAAGAGGGATTGAGGAAATGTATTGGCAATTCTAAGCGGAAGTAAGTAGATGATCCTCCCCTCGAAAACACCCCTGACTACAAAAAATACTTGGCTTGATCCCACTAATCCTCCCGTACCTTTTTGACAGGAAGATGTAAGTTTGGTCTATGTGTTGGCAGCAGACCAAGGATCGGAATTGCTTTGGCCCGAGAGTGGCGGGGATTTATCGTCGTCAGTTAATGCGTTAGGGGTACTCGTAATAGAAGCAGTATTTGGTTCATGCGCGGCCTTTCAAAGAAATTCCTTTGATAGATTGTCCTTTACGTATACAACTTGCTGTTCCTTTTGGTCATTTTCATACTCAGCAGTAGAACTAATGGGAGGGTTAAGATTGTATTTCAATGAACACCCTGTAAGAACAAATCCGAGGAATATAATAAGTGGTAATTGTATGAATTGTTTCATCTTACACTCTCTCTTTCGGAACATTCCCACACATCTAGATTCTGCAAACAAGAGTAATAAGTTTTTCATGAGTTCTCTAATATAATTAAGGGATGATACTTATTGATGAATAGTTATTCAGTGTATCACTGGGTCATCTGATATGTCAAATATCTGTATGACTTTAAAAAGTTGGGAAGTATTCTCATTCGGGACGTGTGAATGTTTGAGGGATAAACGTATGAAGGTCGATTCACGCTTCTTGGATATTATGAGGATCTCGCAGGGGGCGTACTCTTGAGATTAACTGCAGATGATTGTTTGGGTTACCAGGGCACTCTTACATTTTTTCTGACAACAAAACAAAGCCCGGTTCAGGTGTATCTCTGGATCGGGTTTTTTGTGGGGTAAGTGCGGGGAATAATGCGGGGAGCAACAGAAAAAGACTTAGCCAAAACTATCTAAGTATCTGAATTTACTGGTGGGCGAGGCGGGATTCGAACCCGCGGCTTTTGGCTTCGGAGGCCAACACTCTATCCAGCTGAGCTACCCGCCCTTATTGGATTAACGGTGGATTAGAAAAATATAGAACATTCTGACCTTAGTTTCACCCCTTGATTTACTCCTATATTGGTTTTGCGTGATGACAGCTATGTTTCCAATATATTCAAACTCGTTACTCTTTGCAGCCACAGCAAGCTGTTGAATCAAATAAATCCTGCCAGATTTATCAGTTATTTTGCTGCATCTGTTTCATCATTTCTTTCATTTTCTTCATCATCTCATCCATCTCTTCTTTGGACGGCATTTTTTCCTCGGAGGATGATCCACCGCCTCCAGTAGTAATATTACCCAATAATGCTCCCATATCCGGCATACCCATAGCTTCTTCCATGGATGCAGCTTTAGCATAACCATTCGGAATAACGAATAAAGACTCAGGCAGTTTGCCTGGCTTTATATTCTCGAGATATGAAGTCATCTTTCCCATGGGCGGCGGTAGTGTTATTTCTGTTTTGATCGGGTAATTCAGTTTTTTGGAATACCATAGTTTCATATGCATCGGGGGCTGAGATTGCTCTACTTGCAGCTCTCCTTCATATATCTGGCATTTATAGCCTGATATTGACTCTTTCCCCATATTTTTCATATTATTTTGCTTAATCCACGATTCGAAATCACCTGCATCAGCTATCGGATTCTTGTTTTTTAATTCATCGATACTGGAAACATAATATTTTTTTGTACTGTCAAAAATCTGGTACACAATCGGCCTTTTTGTTATAGATATCATGCCCATCATTTCGCTTCTGGTAACATCGGGATTTTTGAAATATATTTTCCCGGCAATATTTCCTGTCGCCATTTGTGAAATCATATCCGCTGAAAATTCCATTGCAAAAGGACTTGCAGCCAAGGCAACAGTAACGATAACAATTAAAGCCTGAATAGATTTTTTCATTTGTACACATCTCCTCAATTATTTCAACAAATTACCGCACTCATTATTCTTCTGCTCTTATTGCACCAATAACCCCAAAACGTCTATCACAGTTATGCATCTTCATCTACAATATCATTTACACTCCCCTGTGAGCAAACAGAAATTAGTATCTGGAAATAATTTACACTTCTCTATTCTTCTCCAAATACTCCTCCCATTCCAGGGGCATCATACTTTTCTTTCTATTATTACAATCCTTGCAGGCCGGTACCAGATTATTTTTTGTGCTGCGTCCCCCCCGTGCCAACGGCACAAGATGATCCATGGAAATATCCCTGAAGGCTACCTTTTTAGCGCAATAATAACAGCGACCTGAAGCAGTTTTCTGCTGCCACCACCTTGACTTGCGAAGCTCCCTGGCTTTGGCCCGCTCGGTTCGTCTTGCGGCATCATCAAGTCCGTCAAACTCAAAATCTTCTATCATATTTCTACCAGATCACCCAGTAAAAGAGAACGCATTGCGCCAATAAGGTACAGAGAGCCTCCAATAACTATCAGATCTTTATCCGTTGCTTTGCCCTGAACAAGAGCCAGGGCATCCACTCCTCTAGAGACACAGTGGACGCTCCCTTTATAGTTATCCGGTAAAAAAGAATGCACCTGGGCAGCTGTCGCGGAACGTTCTCCGTCTGGTTGGGTGAGAATGAGTTCATCCGCCAGAGGAGCTATAATGGCAAGAGTACCTGTAAGATCTTTATCAATCATGGCACCCCATATGCAGATCAATTTTTCATATGAAAACTTTTGCTCCAGGGTCTTTGCCAGGTTTTTGACGCCTTCAAGATTATGCGCACCATCAAGGAGGTAGCGGCACATCTTAACCTTCTCCCCAGGTAAAGCTTGCTCGAAGTATTCCATCCTCCCCGGCCATTTCACCGCCGCCAGTCCCTTCCGAACAGTATCTGAATCTACGTTAAATCCATGGGGTCGTAATTGCAACAAAGCGGCAATTGCAAGGGCATCGTTCTCTTTATGTACAAGACTGGGATGAGCACACTCTAGATCTTCTATTCTCAGACCGTCAAAAACATCTCCGCCGCTCCAGCACCATCTATTATCATCCTCTTCATCACAGTCAAATTCCCGTCCCAAACAGAATAAATCGACGTTCTTTTCCTTACAGACTTCACCAATCACCGCTGCAGCCTCCGGCGCTGTTGCCCCGGAAACAACGGGGACTCCCTTCTTAATGATTCCCGCCTTTTCACCGGCAACTGCCGTCATGCTATCGCCAAGGTATGCCTCATGATCCATGCTTATGCTGGTTATGACAGAAACAAGGGGTGTGACAATATTCGTGGCATCAAGCCTTCCACCCAGCCCTGTTTCCAGCAGGACAAGATCCAACTCGGATTCAGCAAACCAGAGGAGACCCAGAGCCGTGGTAAATTCAAAATAGGTGATTTGTTCCGTCCCGAGTACTTCACATATCTTGGAACCCAGGGCAGCAAACTCATCCTTTGTTATATACCGGTCACCAATCCTGAACCTTTCCCGTACCGAACTTAAATGCGGGGAGGTATAAACACCAATTTTATATCCTGCACGCCCCAGCGCCTCCGACAGCGCCGCACAAACGGAACCTTTGCCGTTCGTTCCGGCGACATGGACAAATCTTAAATCATTTTCAGGCCTGCCGACCTTCTCCAGAAACGATTGCATAGCATCAAGACCCAATTTGATTTTATGCATCTGCAAGCTGTCAAGGTGGGCCAGGACTTCATCATAGGTCATAGTCATGTTGTGTGATATTTGATGGTCTCGTAAAAGCCCATATTTTACTTAAAGTTTTTTTAGTTTGGCATAATCCAAATGCAGAGTTTTCAAACCATGCCTGTCAAAATGAACATCCAGAGAGCGTCCTCCGGAAAGCTTTGTGACCGTACCGAGTCCGAAAAAAGGGTGGCTCACCTTACATCCTTGTGAAAAATCAGACATATTCAGTTTTTTCGGTTTTCGTCGCAGAGATTTATGGCCTGCTGCCGATTTCTCTCTATAAATTGATGGCTGATAGTCATCAGAAGAACCATCCATCCTCTGAAACAGTCCACCACTCAGCTCACCGAGAAATGGCGACATCCCTACATGCTTAAACTGCCGATCCGGGGTCATCAACAACCGGGGATAGGTAAGATAGAGATACTCTTTTGCCCGGGTTGTGGCAACATAGAGTAACCTCCTCTCCTCCTCCCACTGTTCCCCAATCCCCGCAGACGCATGAGGAAAACGACCATCCGCCACCCCAATAATGAAAACTGCATCAAATTCCAACCCCTTTGAAGAATGAATGGTTGAAAGGATCAGTCGTTTTGTACTACTCCCCCCCTTGGTTGTTTCCGGTGGATCAAGAGTTGTATCATCAATAAAATGCTGCAGTTCGTCATATCCCTTCATGATTGAGCTGAGCTGATCAAGATCCTTTTGACGTTTGGGATAATCGTCGGCATAGAGCTGGCTGAAGATCGGCTGATAGTAACTCTGTACCCTCTCGTACAACGTTGAGGGGGTCTGTTTACCAGAGCGCAGTTCTGCAAAAAGATTTACCAGTTTTGTAAAGGAGGATTTCCATGTTTTGCCGGCCGGATATTTCTCAAGGGCGGCGAAGGGGTCGGCTGCCGTACCAATAAATGAAGTAATTTTCTGGGCCGTTTTCGGCCCGACTTTCTCAAGTTGCAGTAAAATCCGATTCCAGGAAAGGTTATCCTGCGGATTTATAAGAATCCGCAGAAAAGCCAGCACATCCTTCATATGCGCCGACTCAGTAAGTTTCAATCCGCCGCGTTTTTCAAAATCTATGCTTTCAGCCGACAGTTCCATTTCAAGTTTATAGGAGTGAAACCCTGAACGAAAAAGTACGGCAATATTTTCTATATCAATTCCCTGATGGTGCAGTTTTTTAATAGTTTTAACAATAAATCTGGCTTCTTCACGCTCATCCCGGCCAACAAAAAGCTTAGGTACTATATCACCTTTAATAGAGGTAAAGAGTGTTTTTGTATATTTTTCCTCGGCATTCCTGATGATATCGTTGGTGAGGGAAAGAATAGGTTGAGTGGAGCGATAGTTTTCTTCAAGTTTAATTACCCTGGTATTCTCAAAAACTTTGGGGAATCGCATGATATTATAGAAATCAGCGCCTCGAAAAGAGTAGATCGACTGGGAATCATCCCCCACAACCATAACATTATCGTGGGTGTGCGCTGCCAGACGAATAATATCCGCCTGGATGAGGTTGGTATCCTGATACTCATCCACCATTATATGGGAAAATTTCTCGGAGATGGTTCTACGGACAGTCGGGCTTTCCTCAAGAAGACGTTTCCAGTTCACCAGAAGATCATCATAATCCATCAATCCATGATCGAGCTTAAACTCTCCGTAATGTTTCTGAAGCTGGAGTATATCTTCAAGATGGTCACTGAGATGGGCGTATTGCTTATAGACCAGCTCTTCGAGATCTATCGATTTGTTGACGGATCCGCTGATCATATTGATAATGGCCCTTTTAGAGGGAAAACGCTTATCTCTCGTGCCCAACCCAAGAGAAGATTTCAAGAGATTGGCAATACCCTCCGCATCAGCCCGGTCAATAATGGTAAACGTCGAGCCAAAACCTATCTCCGACCCATAACGTCGGAGCAGCATGTTGGCTACTCCATGGAAGGTACCGCCGACCACACGGTTGCAGGTATCATTGAGTAGCCTTCCAGCCCGCCATAACATCTCCTGACTCGCTTTTCTGGTGAAAGTGAGAAGCAGGATTGATTCAGGAGCGACTCCTCTTTCTATCAGATGGGCTACACGATACACAAGAGTACGGGTTTTACCACTGCCCGCTCCGGCAATAACCAGCACAGGTCCATCTGTAGTAGTAACAGCCAGATACTGCGGTTCGTTGAGCTCTTCAAGGTTGATACCACCCCCTGCCAAGCTCCTGTCTTCTCCAGCGATCTCGGATTTCATGCGGGCTACTTTAACACAGTGTTTTTCCTGTCGCAACGTCAGTTGACAAAACAGGATGCCCGATTATATTAGCAGATCGAAATTCTTAGAACAGTACTTCTTTTACCCTTTTCAATATCACTGCACCGGGATAGAAAACAATATGACCTCAGACACATTTGACGCACTTTTTACTAAAGAAACTCTCCGGAGACTATTTCCAAAAGAAAGAACAGACGATTTTTTTGACGCTCTGTTTGGTGATGCGAGCGAAGGTTCTTATGATATTGAACTGGCCTATAGAGGAGCAGATGACAACAGTCTGACCATGGAATTATTGTTGCACGAGCGGCCGGACTGCTGCCTTGCATGCAACCTTACCCAGGGACTCCCCCAGGTTTTTTCCCGTCATCCGGTTATCGGTGTTAACTCTATAGTCAAAGATATTGATGAACTTCTAGGAGATAAAGCCACATGCGGGGAGTGGTCACTGGGATATACCGAACAGCGGAGCAGTTCTCTCCATGTTATCCCGATAAAGATCGCGCTCCAGAATGACTAATCCTGATTCGATTATTTGATTGAAACCCGTGATCGCCCTTCAGCCTTAGCGTTATAGAGAACATCATCAGCCCGCTCAAGCCACTGCTTTAACGTTTCGTCTTCTCTCAATTCTGCAAGCCCAAGACTGATTCCCAGTTTACTATTCTCATTGGCCCAGACATTCATGCTGTCCACCGCTCCGCACAATCTTTCCGCCAAAATTATACTGTTCCGCAGGTCAGTGTTCTCTAGTACAAGAACAAACTCATCCCCACCCATACGAACAAGAAGATCGGTGGAACGGACAGTGTTTTTTAGAACATCCGCCACAGAAATCAGCACCTCATCGCCGGCCTGGTGTCCAAGATTATCATTTATATTCTTGAATCTATCAAGATCCATTAAAACCATGGTTAAAGGACGACAATATCTCCTGGCAGAAGCAATCATGCCGACTACACGTTCATCAAAGACTCTCCTGTTCGATAGCCCCGTTAAAGGATCGTTACTGGCCCTTTCGAACAGATCTTCATATTCAAGGCCTCGCTGCAGTGAATCTGCAAGAATTTCCAGAGAATGGTTTACCAAATCCATTTCATCACTGCGCAGTTCCCGGCCTTTTTTCAAAATAAGCAAGATGCCGGAATCATCCTTTGTCTCGAAAATCCATTTATAACCATAATGACCGTCCTGGTTGATGCAAGTACCCTCCAATTGACCGTCACTATTGATCAACTGCTCGGCGAAAGCTATTGTTTTCCGCCTGCGTGGGCCGTGACTTGAGCAGAACAGATGCATCTTTTGACGACCACTGTTGCTATAGCCAACCAGCTCATGGCTGACAAGCGGCACCAACCAGACCGAATATGCTTCAATCATACCGGCTACACTCAGTACTCCGGCCATTCTTTTATGAAGCTTATTTATCAGGTCGAGTCGTTCTGACTGCCGTTTCAAATTCTCCAGCTCAACCATAACCTCTTCAATCTCAATTTGCTCCTGCTGTGATGGCAGGAATTGAGGTTCTTTTATAGAGATAGTCATGAGTGATATCCTTATACTTGGCACTTCGATCAAAATTATTAATCAGTACTATTCTTATCGTCAGGCAAAAAAAGAAACTTTACCATTTTTCCTATCTATTCAATGCACCTTTTATGCCAGCTGTAAATATACACATCAATCTTCAACCTCTTCTCGGCTGATAAATACGATTTACACTGTTTTTACAGGATGTTAGATAGAATCAATAAAATTTCAAAATTACATCTGAAAATTCATTCTTAAAGAGGCAATCAGAAAATGTCAAAATTTCGACACTAAAAGAAGAGCAGAAGAATGAAAAATTCTTTAATAAATTTAAGGACTGTAGTAATCGTCAATATCAATTAAAAATACGACAACATGACAAATGACTCACCACTCTATTAAGGAAAAAATAGGTCAACTTTTCATGATCGGCTTTGAGGGTGCCACTCTTTCAAAGAACGATCCTGTCGCAGTTGACATAGTTAAGCGGAATCTTGGAGGAGTAGTTCTTTTCGATACACTGCTTGCCAAAAAGAGTGCGACAAACAACATCATATCTCCGGCCCAGGTAGCTGACCTCACCTCAACCCTGCAGGATCTGGCTGCAGGAAATCTCCTGATCGCTGTTGACCAGGAAGGTGGAAAGGTAGCTAGACTTAAGGAACTGCATGGTTTTCCGGCCACTCCCGACGCAGAAACACTAGGCTGGACAGGAGACTCCTGGGATACAACCCGCTGCAGTCACCAGGTGGCCAAGATGCTCAGTTCGCTGGGAATAAATTTCAATCTTGCACCAGTGGTCGACTTGAATGTTTACAGAAAGAACCCGATAATAGGTGCTTACAAACGCAGCTTTTCGAGTGATCCCGATGTTGTTTTTGAAAATACAGCCGCATGGATAAAAGCACACAGCCGGGAGGGTATCCTCTCCTGCCTTAAGCATTTTCCAGGACATGGCAGCTCCAGAAATGATTCTCACCTCGGTTTTGTCGATATCTCCACCACCTGGAACGAAATTGAACTGCAGCCTTACAGAGACTTCATCGCAGGAGGATATAAGGAGGCAATAATGGTGGGTCATCTCTTTAACTCCAGATTTGACAAGTCTCATCCGGCTACTCTGTCATATGCTACATTAAATGGAATTTTACGCCGGCAACTGGGCCATAAGGGAGTTATCGTCTCAGATGATATGCAGATGCGGGCTATCACCGACCGATACGGTTTGGCTGATTCATGCTGCAGAGCAATTTCAGCCGGAGTAGATTTGCTGATAATCGGCAACAATCTCTGTTATGATCCCCATATACTGGAGAAAGCACAGGCAGAAATCCTTAGAGCACTGACTGACGGGAAATTGACTGAGGAAAGAATTGAAGAGGCGTGGTCCCGAATCCAGCACTTCAAACTTTTAAGGAAAAAGAAAAATGATCCCAAATAAAATCCAGACCCATTCAGTAGTTGTCGGGTATCTCCTCTGGATACTCGGATTTTTAGGAGCCCACAGATTTTACTATGGCAAACAGCTCAGTGGGACAATCTACTTTTTTACCCTCGGCCTGCTGTTTATAGGATGGATTATTGATCTCTTTCTCATCCCGGGTATGAATGAAAAAGCTGATATCCGATTCTACCAGGGTGAGCTTGATTATAATGTCTCCTGGCTGCTGCTGGCATTTCTTGGTCTTTTTGGTATCCACAGGATGTATATGGGGAAATGGCTTAGCGGCCTTATCTATCTTTTAACAGGAGGTTTGTTTGGCATAGGGTATATCTATGACCTATGGACTTTGAATGACCAGATAAGCCTGATTAACAGCTCTGAGAATTAGTCACCTGAATTCTCTTCCCTTCCCTTTTGCTTGACTGCAGCACAGACAGTCGTTATTTATTACTTGATTACGTATGAAACTCAGCCAATTCTGTGGAAATAGGCTTAATATACTGATAACAAAAGAGAAATAAAACCCTGCTGGGTTGTCATCTCTTAACCATATCAAAACAAAATGAAATTCCATTGCAAAGATCAGACAGCTGCTTCCCCGGAACGCCCGGAAATCGACTATCCCTGCTCTTGGGTTTATAAAGTGGTAGGACGGGATCGCACTCTGCTGGAAGAAGTTATAATTACAGCCTGCGCACCGGAAGATGTCACAATCAGCCATTCTAATGCCAGCTCCAGCGGGAAATACCACAGCCTCAATGCCGAACTTACGGTCAAGGACGAAGCAACCAGACTTGCAATTTATGAATCCTTAAAGTGCCACCCAATAGTAAAACTGGTGCTGTAACTGTTAATATCCAAATGACAACTGAATCCCCTGAGAAAAAGCCTCACATCATCCCCGCCCTGCGAGAGGGGGTTGGTATAGTTCAGATGGTTTTATTTAAAGAAGTAAAGGCTAAACTGACGAGAAACCAACCATCACAGGACCGGATCTTCCTGTCAATGCTTGCCGGCTCAATTACCAACGAAGTGTTTGCCACCCGGAACCCGGCAGAAAAATTTATCCTTTTCAGAAAAGAAAACCGGGCAGAGATTGAGCAGGAACTCCTGGGCCTGGCAGCAGAGATGCCTCAACTCTGTGCAAAAATTACAGACGCGCTGCGCATTCAGACGATCTGCGACCACCAGGAGGGTAAAGACAGTACCGCTATCCTTGTGAGAGCAAAGGAACTGGGTATTCTGATTGAAGAGAGGGAAATTCCCCTTCCTTCAACCTTCATGTCCACCGTCAGAGCACTTGGCGAAGAGCACAACCTCATAGTTCCACCTGTTCAGATTACTCCGGAACAGGATCAGTCAATAGTGCATTAAGCCCGGGTTTTCCACCGAAGCCTTACCCGAACAACTCCCCGTACGGAATTACAGACAAAGAGAGCGTCAGCGGATTCTATCATCTCTTTGGTGAGAATTTTCTCGACCAGCACCACAGACTGTTCACCAAGTAATTTCTCACGCATCACTCCTGCAAGCAGACCACATTCAACAGGAGGTGTCAGATAGCTGCCCTGATAATAAATTATAATGTTGGAGATACACCCTTCCGTTACCTGCCCCACCCCATTACAGAACAGTAGATCAAACAATCCCTGCTGCTGTGCGTTTTCGTACTCCTCGTCATACATTTCTCTCATGGTTGTCTTATGAAAGCACCATGGGGAAGAGGTCTCCGTGGTCCGATCAGAGAAATCTACCAGAGGCACCTCATCAATCTTTTCAATTATTGGATTGGGTGGGAGTGTAGTGACCGCAGGCAGATCACAAGACATCGTTGCCAACAACACCCGGCCATCTTTTTTCAGCATAAGACGTACCCGGTTGCTGCCGTTGATAAAACGGGATTCCTGCTCACGAAGTTGCTGCCTGATCAAGCCAATATCAAACGAAAACTTAAAAAACCGGGCACTGGCTTCAAGTCGCTTCAGGTGATAATCCAGGAGCCAGTACCCATCCTCAGGATGCCAGAGCATTGTCTCAAAAAGTGTGAAATCGGGTTGAGCATGGGTAAGAAACCTTCCCTTTAACAATGTCTCCTCCCACTCCTCCTGCGGATCTGAATCGTGGGTAATACCGGCGCCAATACCCATTTCGCCAATACTGCCATGCAGCAAAACTGTTCGAATCGGCACATTAAAAACAGCAGTTCCATCCGGACCCAGATAGCCAATAGCACCGGTATAAACGCCACGCTGCTCTTTCTCGAGCTCGTCAATTATCTCCATAGTGCGGATCTTTGGGGCGCCGGTAATCGATCCGCAGGGAAATAATGCCCTGAAGAGATCAACAAGATCAATGTCTCCCATCCCTGCTGCCGACCCCCGAGCACTGATTGTTGAAGTCATCTGCAGTAAACTTTCATAGGATTCAATATCAAAAAGAGAATCGACAGCAACTGTGCTTTGGCCGTGACCATGCATCAGCCTGGCAAGATCATTTCGCAGCAGATCAACAATCATTACGTTTTCACTTCTATTTTTAATATCATTTTGCAGATATTTGCTGTAAGCCCTTTCTTCTGCACCATTCCGTCCTCTTGTTGCCGTTCCTTTCATTGGCCGAACGGTAATTCCCGAACTGTTTTTCCTGAAGAACAGCTCAGGGGAAAAGGACAGCATCCTCTCGCTGCCATTTCGGATATAAGCACCATAAGCCACAGACTGGTTTCTGCGCAGATCCAGGTATAATTTTTCAGGACAGCCATGAAAATCAAAAAGCAATTTCATGGTATAGTTGACCTGGTATGTATCGCCGGCAGCGATGTAATCCCGGACTCTTCCTAGGGCTTTGAGAAATTCCTCTTTATCCATATTGGATCGAAGATTGGTAATTGCGTATTCACCTGAATCTGCAACTGACCCCTGATACTGCGGTAAACTGTTTTCACCCGTCTGATGATTAAAATTAAACGGTTTATTAAAAACACCAAAATCGGCAATTACCACTCCTCCGTTGCTTCCTGGTCTGCTTTTTATACCTATTTTCCCCTCGAGACTAGCGCCGAATTCATACCCTGCCCATCCCGCCAGGTATTGACCTCTTTCCAGATAGAGCTGCAGTTTTCTGAGATACTCCTCCAGGTCATCACCTGCTCTGCATACCATTCTGTCAATTGGTTCTATAAACAGATATGACTCAATATTTTCATTATCAGGCCGTGAGGTGTCAAGGAACACAAACTCCTTTTCATCATGAAGGAACCCCAACAACTTTTCCAGTGCCGGATTTTGCATTGTATACATGCGACTACCTTTTTCAAAACAGAGATGAATGAGACCGAACCTCTTCTAGCCTGACCGCTGATTGATTTTATTTATATTACCAATCAACATTACTCATTCATTATTTATAAGAGCCTAAGTAGGCTGTTTTACAGGCCATAAAAATATCCCTGTATTAGTTGTAATTCGGTCTATCTTGTACTATTATCACCCGATATTGCTTACATACCAACACTTACCTCTTACTACCATAGAAATTATTTCTTACTTATCAAAAAGAAGTAATTGACAGTCACCAGAAAGGAGATCAAATCATGTCACGAAAAATGGTTACGATTGACGGCAACCAGGCGTGCACCCATGTCGCCTATGCAACCAGTGAAATAATTACACTCTATCCCATTACTCCATCAACTCCGCTGGCTGCGGAAGCGGATATGAAATCCGCCTCCCTGCAGAAAAATATCTGGGGAACAACTCCAATAGTTAACCAGATGCAGTCTGAAGCCGGTGTCGCCGGCTCCATCCACGGCTCGCTTGCAACAGGTGCGCTCTGTACAACTTTTACCGCGTCTCAGGGTCTGCTGTTGATGATCCCCAACATGTATAAAATTGCCGGTGAACTGACCCCTACTGTTTTTCATGTTACTGCACGGGCAATTGCCTGTCAGGGGCTTTCAATTTTCGGCGACCATTCAGATGTGTACTCTGTAAGACAGACCGGCTGGGGTATACTCGGCTCCCAAAATGTTCAGGAAGCAATGGATATGTCACTCATTGCGACCCAGGCCTCCCTGGCATCCCGCATCCCCTTTATTCATTTTTTTGACGGGTTCCGTACCTCCCACGAGATCCAGAAGATTGAAGAGCTTACCCAGGACGATATGCGTGCCGTAGTCGACGAAGAGTTCATTTTCGAACACAGGAAAAGAGCTCTCACTCCCGATGACCCAACCATCAGGGGTACAGCCCAAAACCCGGATGTATACTTTACCGGGCGGGAAACAGTCAATAAATATTACAATGCGGTTCCTGCAATAGTACAGGAAACCATGAACACGTTTGCTGCTGTTACCGGCCGCCAATATCATCTTTTTGATTACCACGGAGCTCCCGACGCTGAAAATGTTGTCGTCATGATGGCCTCAGGTTGTGAGACTGTTGCCGCCACCATTGACTACCTCATCTCCCAGGGTGAAAAGGTCGGTATGGTTATAGTTCGTCTTTACCGTCCATTTGACTGCAGGGCCATGGTGAACGCCCTGCCCTCCACCGTTGAACGAATCACTGTCCTGGACAGAACAAAAGAGCCCGGTGCAGCCGGAGATCCACTCTACGTTGACGTTCGTACAGCAATTGGCGAGGCTGTTGAAACAAACAGTTCCGCCTACCTGCCGATCATCCTTGCAGGAAGATACGGTCTCGGTTCGGCAGAGTTTACACCTGCCATGGTCAAGTCCGTCTTTGATAACATGAGTTCCATGGCACCTAAGCACAAATTCTGCGTAGGCCCACACGACGATGTAACTTTCACCAGTCTTGACTATGACTCTTCGTTCAATATTGAAGGTGATGATGTTTACCGGGCAATGTTTTACGGGCTTGGTTCTGACGGTACAGTGGGTGCAAATAAAAATACTATTAAAATTATCGGCACCGAAACCGACAACTCCGCCCAGGGATATTTTGTTTATGATTCCAAAAAATCGGGTTCCATCACAACAAGCCATTTGCGATTTGGCAAGAACCCTGTGGTCGCTCCTTATCTGATCAACAAGGCAAACTTCATCGCCTGCCATAACTTTACCTTCCTGGATCAGGTTGATATGCTCTGTAACCTGGAAGACGGCGGCACTTTCCTGCTCACCACCAATTTTGACAAAGATACTGTATGGGAGCATCTGCCCAAACAGGTTCAACAGGATCTTATCACCAAAAAGGCTAAGTTTTATATCATAGACGCAGTCTCTTTGGGACTTGCATTAGGCCTGGGTGCCCGTATCAACATGATCATGCAGACCGCGTTCTTCCTGATCTCAGGCATCCTGACCCAGGAAGAAGCTATTGACGCAATCAAAAACGCCATCAAAAAGACCTACGGCAAAAAAGGTGATAAGGTTGTGCAGATGAACTACGATGCCGTTGATGGTGCAATCAAAAACATTGTAGAGGTGTCTCTCAGTGACAAAATTGATGGCCACGAGATGCCTCCGACTGTACCCGAACATGCCACTGACTTCGTAAAAGAAGTAACCGCAAAGATCATTGAAGGTAAAGGAACCGAACTGAAAGTTTCCCAGATACCGGCAGACGGAACCTGGCCCACGGCAACCACTCAGTATGAGAAAAGAAACATCGCTGTTTCCGTACCAAAATGGCTGCCTGAGAACTGCATCCAGTGCGGACAGTGTGCACTCGTCTGTCCCCATGCTGCAAATCGTATCAAGATTGTTCCCGAAATAAAAGATGCTCCGAAAAGCTTCCTGTCAAAGGATGCTATCGGTAAAGCTTTTAAAGGACAGCAGTTCACCCTGCAGATTTTCACGGAAGACTGCTGTGGCTGTACCCTCTGTGTCAGTGTATGCCCCGCAAAGAACAAAGCCCTTGAAATGATCACAAACGATGAGGAATTGAAGTTGGTCCAGTCTGCAAACGTAGACTACTTCCTCTCCCTCCCTGAAATTAATCCGGCCGATATCAACCTTGCCACAGTAAAGGGCAGTCAGCTGATGAGACCTCTCTTTGAGTTCTCCGGTGCCTGCGCCGGCTGCGGTGAAACACCGTACGTCAAACTGCTTTCTCAGATGTTTGGCGACAGGATGTATATAGGTAATGCCACCGGTTGTTCCTCTATTTACGGCGGCAACCTGCCCACAACGCCTTACTGCAAACGTGACGATGGACGGGGACCCACCTGGGCAAACTCCCTGTTTGAGGATAATGCGGAGTTCAGTGCAGGAATGCGGACCACCGTTAACAAACTGGGCGAACAGGCTGCAGAATTACTAAACAGTACGGTTGATTCCGGTTTAGTAAGCCGGGAATATGCCGCCGCCATCCTTGATGCGGATCAGGTGACCCAGATGGACATTGAAGCTCAACGAGGTCGCATAGCAGAACTCAATACTGTCCTTAAGGCCAGTAGTGATACCGTTGCTAAACGTCTCCTGCACCTTACAGACTTCCTGGTGAAAAAATCAGTGTGGGCATTCGGTGGTGACGGCTGGGCCTATGATATCGGCTATGGCGGACTGGATCATGTTCTCGCCTCAGGTGAGAATGTTAATATCCTGGTAATGGATACCGAAGTCTACTCCAACACCGGCGGACAGATGTCCAAATCAACCCCGAGAGCTGCTACCGCTCAATTTGCCTCAAGCGGCAAGAAAATGCCCAAGAAAAACATGGGTATGATCTTCGCCACATACGGCAATGTATACGTAGCCCAGATCAGTCTGGGTGCCAATCCCGGCCAGGCCATCAAAGCTCTTGCAGAGGCAGAGGCATATGACGGTCCATCTCTGGTCATAGCATACTCTCACTGCATCAACCACGGTATCAATATGGCACTCGGCCTTGAGCAGCAGAAGAAAGCCGTCGCCTGTGGTCACTGGCCACTCTACAGATTCAATCCAAGTCTGGAAGACCAGGGTAAGAATCCGATGATAATCGACTCCAAGGAGCCCAAAATCAAGTTTGAGGAATATGCTCTTGGAGAAAACCGTTACCGCATGCTCAAGCTCGTCAACCCGGAAAATGCTGACAAGCTGATGGCGGAATCACAAAAGGATGTCAGCAAGGGCTGGAAGTTCCTCAACAGCCTGGCATCAGCCCTGGAGCCTGAAAAGGAGGAGGGACAGGAATAGAATCCCTGTTTCCTGAAATCCTCTAACTGGAGGGTTAACATAAAACAAAAAGGCCGGGCGGTGATTAACCGCCCGGCCTTTCTTAT
>MAXH01000111.1 GCA_001750925.1 Desulfobulbaceae bacterium S3730MH12 | reverse complement strand
TCCGGCAGGCAGATGTGGCATATCAACCCTGTTCTTCCATTCTTGAACAATTTGATGTCAAATTATGAAAGCCTGACCCCCCTCATGTGACCCCCCTCACGGGGCTGGAGATTCTATTGCAGCTTGATGGTGAGGTTTTTCCTATGGATAATGGGTATTGGGTAAAATTTAAGGTTCATAGAGTTTCTGAAAATGAACACACCCCCCATGGTATTAAATATTCCCTGACGTTACATGACAAATATAATCGAAGGATTGTTGGTTATGATAATGCACATGGGATTAAGCCGAAAAGAAAGAAGTATTCAGGAATGAGACTTGTCTGGGATCATAAGCATGATTGTTCAACTGTAATTCCGTACGAATTTGAAGATGCTTTTCAGTTGATGGACGATTTTTGGAATGATGTCAACGTAATCATAATCCAGCGAGGCTCATGATGGCCACAAGAGTGATGAGAGTAGGTATTATCTCAAAAGAAAATTACATGAAAAGGACACTGGCAATAGCTAAGGGCGAATATAAACCGAGAAAAGACGAACCCAAAATATGGTTTGAATCAATAAAGTCAATGTCGCAGATATTAAGTACAGAGAATCAGGAACTATTACGCACCATTATACAGCATAATCCTCGTTCAATATCTGAGCTTGAATTAATAACCAATCGGAAGAAGTCAAATCTTTCTCGCACGCTAAAAACCTTGGAAAAATATGGTATTGTTGAACTGCAAAAAACAAAAGGAAAAATACAACCTAAGGTAAAAGCAACGGATTTCCGGGTTGAATTTGGACTTCATTACAGTTCTCCTGTGCCTCATTGATAACAGCTGACATGTACTCAGGTCATTTATCCGTTCGCTCATACTCTGAGGGAAATAGGGGACAGACCACGTTTTATTTCTATGGGAGTTTCTTGTAAACATCTTTTCTGTGTCCAATTTTTACTACCAGAATAACCAATTTGCCTTCATGGATTTCGTAAATTATCCGGTAATTACCTGTTCTTATTTTATGAAAAGAATTATTTCCCTGCACCTTGGTTGTGTCAGGTGCCGGCAGGTTGCGGCCAAGTCCTTCGATTTTTTTCTTAATTCGCAGCAGGTCCTTTTTGGGGAATCGTTTCAAGCTTTTCAATACACCAGGGCGAAACTCTATCGAATACTGCATTAGCTAAAGGCCCAGTTCTTTCCAAATTTCCTGTGCAGGAATATTTTCACCGGATTCAGCAAGAGCTTTCCGAGCATTCTCAATGTCGACCAGATCTTCTATTGTTTGGAGCAATTCAAGTTCTTCGATGGAAATCAGTGCAGCAATTTTCCGGCCTCTGCGTGTTAAAATGACCGGTTCCTTGCCATAAGCGACCCCGTTAACAATATCGGCAAAATTTTTTCTGGCTTCTGCAGTAGAAATAGTGGTGTTCATGTTAGTCTCCCTGTTGTTTGTACGTAAAAGTTCACCAGCACCTCATTCGTCCGACCAGGTCTCCTTGTATGCCGGGCTATAGTTCGTCATGTGTTCGGAGTTTCTACTGCGTTACATTTGTGCCATATGTACTACATGTACCAATTGTACAACTTCTGCATGTAAGTGTCAACTTAGAATAAAGGGGTCAGAGTGAAATTAAATCTTGTGCTACGGCATGATAAAGCATAGACTACATCCGCAAGGGATTTCTCTCAAAACTAAATTTTGAATACTATGGCTCGACTCCCAAGAATATCACCACCAGGCATCCCCGTGCATGTAATCCAACGTGGAAACAATCGGCAGGCTTGTTTTGTTGCCGACGAAGATCACAGAGCCTATGTAGGTTGGCTCAAGGAGTACTCTAAGAAGTATAAAGTAGGGATGCATGCCTGGGTATTGATGACCAACCATGTTCATTTACTGTGTACTCCCCGACAGGAGGGAGGTGTGAGTAGAATGATGCAGTCGTTGGGGCGTCGATATGTCCAATATTTCAACTTTAAATATCATCGCAGCGGAACACTCTGGGAAGGACGTTTTAAATCTTGTTTGATCCAGGAAAAATATTACCTGCTTGAAGTCTATAAATATATAGAGCTCAATCCTGTTCGAGCAAAAATGGCAGCTGACCCGGGAGAATATTCCTGGTCCAGCTACCAAATTAATGGATTGGGAAAAATTTCCGACCTGTGTACGCCTCATAGGGAGTACCTGTCGCTGGGAAGAGATTCATCCGCCAGACAGAAAAATTATCGTGAGCTTTTTACCCATCATGTCGATGGTGAATTATTGAAAGAAATAAGATCCAACACCCATAAAGGTATGGCGATTGGAAATGATCGATTTAAAGAAGAGTTGGAAACATTGACCGGAAGACGGCTGAAATCAAAAAAAAGAGGTCGCCCGCTGGGGTGGCGCAAAGAAAAAATTAATTTTACTCTGACCCCTTTATAAAATTTTTCTCTTTTAATATTGGATCATTCTGTCTAATATATTTTGGTTCATCCGGAAAACGAATACCCAGATTAACTAAAGTAAAGCCTCAGACGATAAAAAAATTGTCTGATATGATTTCGAGGTTATTTAAAATGGATTTTTTAGGCGGCATTAGACATTGGACGGATCGGCAGTATCTTGCTGCCTTATTTTCTCTTTCAGCACTGTTAATGATTTTTGCAGTTCTGAATGGTTATAAACTTCCATTGTGGGGGATAGCACTGCCAATCAATGCTGTAATTGCCGGTTATGCGGTTTACACTACTGAGTGGCCTGGCAAAAACGGTTTTAAGAAAGATTCTAATTTAGCATAAGGGTTCCTTGCAAAATAGCCTAAAAAATACACCACCCTACAAGCGGGTCCGCATAGGGCATTTTGAGATTGCCACACCGAAAATCTGCATATCTTGATAACTCCAAAACAGTATATAGACCGTAGGTCTTGAGTTCCAGAGGTTCAGAAATCTTTATATCGATTGAAACTCATCACTCATAAGAGATTGAGTTTCAGAACAAATCTTCAAGACCTATCAAATAGGAAAGCAGTCAATTCCAAACCTCGAAAATCGCTAAAAAAAGAGCATAACAGGGAGAAAACGATAACGGAACGATAACCAAATAAAACAGCCACCCAGTCAAAACGACTAAGTGGCTGATATTGTTGGTACGCCCGGCAGGATTCGAACCTGCGACCTACGGATTAGAAGTCAGTAGGGCTATCAATTTACCACAATCAACACAGATTAACATAACTTAACAATTCATTGTATATTGAACTGTTATATGATAATATGCATAATAT
>MAXH01000110.1 GCA_001750925.1 Desulfobulbaceae bacterium S3730MH12 | reverse complement strand
TCCGTTTTTTATTATTTGTATTTTCCATGGCTGGCACTATAGCAATGGAGCCTTAATTATGAAACAGAAAATTGGATTTCACTGCGAAAAAAATTGGCCGTTTTGCCTGGCGTAACCTGACGGTTAGATGGGGTTGGTTGTGCCTGTAAATTGGTCAGCATGGATTGCACCGTAAAAATAGTTTGACCTGATCTTTACTCCGGGTTCAGGAATTCTCCGATTTTCCGGTAAACAGCTGCACATTCTTCCTGCACAAGATTTTCCATGTTTATGAATGCGTGGATCATGTCGTCGAAATAAAGGTGTTCTACCTGAACGTTCGTTGATTTAAGCTTTTCCATATAAGCATAGCCTTCATCCCGTAGAGGACAAAACTCAGCAGTAATCATAAGCGTTTGCGGTAACTTGTCTGTGAAATCCATATACAGGGGAGAGGCTTTTCTGCGGTTTTCACCATTTTGGAAATAGTTATCAAAAAACCAGGTAATTTTCTTTTTCTCCACAAGATACCCAGTACCATTTTCCTCCATGGAAGCTGAATTCATGGTGTAGTCAAGGCCGGGATAAATTAAGGCTTGGCGCCGGATATTGATCCCTGGATCATGCTGAGCCATGTGAGCCAGGGTGGCACACATGGCACCTCCACCACTGTCCCCGGCTATGGAGAGCCGGCGCTGATATCTAAGTCCCCGGCCATCAAGTGTGGTCCAAATACGTTGGGCAACATTGTAACCATCCTGGAGACCTGTCGGGTAGGGACACTCGGGAGCCAGCCGGTATTCTGGGGATACAACAATATGTTGGGTCGAAAGCGCAATTTTTCGGCAAATGGGGTCGTAGACAGTCACATTACCTGCCATATGACCTCCACCGTGATAATAAATCAGGACTGGAAGATGTGAATCTGGGGCGGGGTGATAAATTCTTACCGGGACTGAATAATGGGGAGCATCCACCAGGTCATCCTGAACCCATGGAATTTCCGGCCATTTTGTCACCAGTCCCTGCGTCAGTCTGGCAAGTCCATCTCTTGCGTTGGCGGGCGTTTGCTTGAACCCGTTATCCAGCAGTTCTTTTATGAGCCGGTTATAATTTTCAAGCCATTGCTGAAGTTTCGGTGATACGTGGCGCATAGATCCATCTCATACAAGATAAACTCGAAAAAAGGTTATTCGAAGTAGCAGGTGGCTAGGGCTGGCGTGGCGGACTGACGAATGCTTCGCCGTCCAGTACCACTGTGCCCTCCTGATTGGTGCAGGTAGTTTTCAGGCGCACACGCTTTTTTTCGACCATGATTTCAATCACTTCCACCGTGGCAGTGACCGTATCACCGATGATCACCGGGGCCTTGAAATTGAGAGTCTGCTGCAGGTATATGCTGCCTGGTCCGGGCAACTGGGTACCCAGCAGGTTGGAGATAAAACCGGCTGTCAGCATGCCGTGGGCAATGCGGGTTTTAAAAGCGGTATTTTCGGCATAGGCTTGATTGATGTGGGCAGGATTAAAATCCCCGGTTATTCCGGCATAAAGATAGACATCGGATTCTGATATGGTTTTGCTAAATTGAGCGCTCTGCCCAAGTTCTAACTCATCGATAGTTTTACCTTGCATTGCTGCTCCTTTTTATTTAGCCCATCTGGAATACAAAGTTTTTACGAGTTTATTAGTTAAGTCAAACTTGTAAAAACCAAAATTCTTTGCCGTCCCGTCATTCCCGCGCAGGCGGGAATGACGAAGCAGGGGACTTTTTACGATTCCATCTGGATTCCATCTGTTAAACAGGGTCGGTAGCTTGGGTAGATGAAATGTGCTTCCTAAAAAACGAGAAAAGATTTTCTAAGGTACTAAAACCAGGAGCGATGACTCCAGATATCTTCTTCAAGGGATTTTTTATCCTTTTCAAGCTGTAGAAACATGGAACCGTTCTGAATAGCCAGGCCGCCCTGATGGGCAAGCGCTTTCACCATCATTATAACATCGTCAGGATATTGCCGCTGGACGTCGCTGTAAAGGCGCAGAACCCCAATAACTTTTTCACGCACCATTACAGGAGTGACGATCATGGAAACTATGCCCTCTTCTTTCATGGCTGTCTTGAAGCTTATGCGATTGTCAGTACTGATATCGCTGATGATTGTGGTCTCGCCTTTTAATGCACTCTGGGCTGTTTCCGTGGTCGTGGTACGCGCTCTTTCGAGAAATTCATCGCTGAGCCCATGGCTCGCTACAAGCTTTAATTTTTCCTGCCCATCATCTAAAAGACGAATGACAGCCCCTCGCATGCCCAGCTTTTCACAGATATTGACAGTCAGGTTGTTAAGAATTTCATGGATGTCCAGAGATGAATTGATGCTTGTGGACAGTTCCAGAAACATCATGGCATTTTTATGCATACGCCGGTGCAACCGGTTATTTTCGATGGCGATCCCGCCTTGATCAGCAAGAGCACATAAAAAATCGATCTCTTCCGGTTGAAATTCCCGTCGTACATCAGTATAGAGCGTCAATATACCGATAAGCCGGTTTTCGACTCTTACCGGCACGGTGAGCAGCGACGCAATCCCCTCTGTTTGTTTGGCCTCATGGTTTTCCAGGCGCGGGTCACTGGTGGCGTCGAGAAAAGCGAGATGTCCCTTTTTATCCAGAGCAGCTACGATCTTGCGCGCTTTGATCGGGTTGGCATGAAGGTACTTATCCGACAGGCCGGCCTGTGCCATGGGCACAAAGAGATCCTGACGCTCATCTGCCAGGAACAAGCAGGCGGCCTTGCCTCCCATTGAGCTAATGGCATTGTCGACAATCAGGTTCAGCAACTCTTCCCTGGTTGCTGCCGTACCGAAAGCTTTGCTTATCCTGCAAAACGATTTGAAATAGTCTGTCTCCCTTGTCATCAGGTATCTCCTCTTAATCTAATCTATCTGAATTACTTGTTTGCTGTTTTTGTTCTGCGAGGCTTATTTGTTCCCGCAGCCGTTTTGTCGGCTGTGGCTTTTTTTCGCGGCGCCCTTTTTCTCGGTATCTGGTCTCTCTCTTTTAACCAGCCGGCGATCTTGGGGGCAAATTCTTTCTGGTATTTTGAGCTTACATAGATGCCTATATGACCGGTATCCAGGCAGATGTCCTCGGTATCCTTGCTGCCAACGTATTTGACCAGCTGATCGCAGGCCTCAGGCGGAACCAGGTGATCAAATTTGCCATAGATATTGAGTAGCGGCATGGTCAGTTTCTTGAGATTAACTAGTTGTCCCCCGACCTCCAGCTGGTTCTTCAAGAGCTTGTTGCCCTGGTAGCAGTCCTTGATGAATTGACGAAAGACTTCACCCGGCAGGTCAGGGCTGTCAAAAATCCATTTCTCCATGCGCACGAAATTCTCTACGAACTGCTTGTTGTCGTTATGCTCCATAAAGCCGACGTATTTATCGATCATCAGACGGGCGGGATTGAGCAGCAGAAATCCAAGGTTCATCATGTCGGCTGGCAGGTTGCCATAGGTATCCACAATCCGGTCAACATCAATATTCTCCATCCACACGTGCAGCAGTCCTTTTTTCGTATCAAAGTTGGTGGGCGTGACCGTAGTGATCAGATTTTTGATTTTTTCGGGGTACAGGGCGGAGTAGATAACACTGAAGGTTCCCCCCATGCAGATCCCCATAAGGTTAATTTTTTCGATTTTATGGCGCTCGCGGATGAAATCGACGATGTTGTCCATATAACCGTTGATATGATCATCGAAACCGAGGAAACGGTCTTTTCGCGTGGGATAACCCCAGTCAATCATGTACAGATCAATGCCGCTGTCCAGAAAACGCTCGACTACGCTGCGGCCAGGCTGCAGATCCAGCATGGTCTCACGGTTGATCAAAGCGTAAGTCACCAGCAGGGGCGTTTTATAACGGCTTTTAGTGCGGGGCAGGTAATGCTTTAGTTTGACCCGGTCTTCCTGGTAAACTACCTCATACGGGGTCTGGGCTATGGCGGTGTCCAAATCCTCCAACAGTACTTCCGATGCTTTGCTGGCACGGGCTTGTACCTTTTCCGCCTCTTCTGCCAGTTTTGACAGAATTAAATCCACAGGAATTTTGGATTGGGTCATACACTCCCCCTTTAGGATCGGAATGAAAGGCTATTTTTTAAGCTCTTTCTCAAGAATGCGAAATCGTTTTTTCAGTTCATACAGTTCACGGGCCATATCATCCATATCACTCCTTTTAGCGATTGGAAGCGAGCCCAGCAGGTCTTCGAGAGCCGAGTCCCGGGCTGCTGAGAAATCGGCCAGGGTGTTGAGCGTCCTGGCCAGCGTTTCAACATATTCCGGTGTTTGAAAAAGGGTCATATAGTGACCTTCAAGCACTTTAACCCACATGTTGTAGTAGACCCTGCTTTCATCCGGCAGAGCTCCGTTTTCGGCCATTTCACCAACTTTTTCCTGCATTACCTGCATTGTCTGGTTGAACGGAAGGGATAAAAGATTTAAAAATTCAGCAAGAGTAGACTGGAGCAGGTTGTATTTATCAGCCACATGATTGGCTTTTTCCTGATAGGTGCGCATCAATCCCAGTTGCGGTATCTGGAAGAATTGCTGAAACTCTTTTTCATAGGTATCGGTCCATATGCGGAAAATGTTTTCATCGATATCCTGGAATTCATAAGCCTCTGAGGTGGTACCCATCCGCTCAAAGCGCTCAATTAGACTTTGCTGCATTTCCCCAAAACCATTCAAAGAGCTCTGAGACAGTTTGAGCAGCATTTCCGGCATGGCACCGCTTCCTTTAAGAAATGCAGATATGGACTCCGGTGCCGCCATGGCGTTAGCCATGGATTGCCAGTTTTTAAAAGCTGCGTCCATCGTCGCCTGGGTTTTGGGATTGGCTCCTGTGCCCGCTATAGTCCATGGTTGCTGCTGCCCTTGCGTGGCACTCCATTGAGTAGCCATATTCCCTAAAAGGTCGCCCATGGACTTTAACCAGGTATCGACCATCGATGTCATTCCAGATGGATCTTCTTTATTTTCATTCATGGAAGGGCCTTTTTTCTTTGTTGGCAGAATACTTTTTTTCCGATTTATCCTTTGGAGCCCAATCGCAGTCCGCCATGGATAAAAAACACATCACCGCTTAAGGCTTCGTTTTTATAGATATCTCCCACCAGCATGGCTACCTCTTCCGGTTCCACCAGGCGACCGATGGGAACCTGGCTGACAATCTTATCCAGAGCTTTCTGGTTCATGTTTTTAACCATGTCTGTGCCAACGTAGCCGGGAGCCACCGCCACGCAGCGAATGCGCTCGGCCAGACCCCGTCGGAAAAATTCTGCTGTAATTACCTTGGGCATCACCGACATGGCAGCCTTGGTGGATGCATAGTTTATCTGTCCGGCAGTGCCAAGAGAACCCGTTGAGGAAATCAGGCAGATCAGTCCCCGACAATCTTCGTTGATCATTCGCTCGCTGCATTCCCGTACCGTCAGAAAAACACCGCTCAGGTTAATATCGATAACTTTTTGAAACTGGTCCAGGGACATCTTGCCTGTGACTTTGCCGGTTTCCCGATCAGGGGATACCATTAAGCCGTCCATGATGATACCGGCAAAGGGCGCCACCAGATTGATTTGGCCATATGTTTCGATGGCAGTATCCGCCAGTGCACCACACTGCTCCTCGTTGGTGACGTCACACTGCATTGTGGTAACAGCAGCTCCCAGTTCCTGTTTGGCTTTATCCAGGGCTTCGGCGGCAACATCCCCGATAACCACATTACCACCGCGCTGCACCCAGTGTTTGGCCAGGGCGAACCCAATGCCGCTTGCACCACCGGTGATCACCGCCACAGATCCTTTAATTTCCAACATTATTCCACCTCTTCCTTTTTACGACGCCATCCCTTTTGATTTCTGCCAACTCAGGATTTGTCCTTACCAGCCTTACTGATACTCTCCATCAGCGCCTGAAACTGGCTGCTTTGATCTTCGAGAGCACCTTTAAAGTGTTGAAACAACTCGGTATGCCCAAGTCCCTTCTGTTCCAGCAGACCACGCAGCTGGGTGATGGTAACTTTCTGCTGTTGAACCTTTTTTTCAAGTGCTGCGCATTTATCAAGCACCTGCTGGTGCTCGGTCTGAGTGACCCAGCCCCATTGCTCAGCAAATTGAGCGAAAGTCTGCTGAAAGTCGGCGATGGCTTTTTGCCAGCTCTGTATATCCAGAGCACCACCGGGTTGAGGTGCTTTCAAACCATAACAGCGCTGGAACAGCGTAGTCAAATCATCAGTGCCGCTAAAGCCCTGCTTCATCCAGGCAGACATATCATCAAGCTGTTTCTGGCCCTGGGCGACATTGGTGAAGAAGTTACCCCAGAATTCATAGAATTGTCTATTTATCATTTTTTACGGTTACCTGGGACCGGTTTAGCAGCGGTTGCTTTGGACGCGACCTTTTTTGCTGGACTCGTTTTTCGGGCTGATGCCGGCTTTTTAACCTGATTTTGCTTAGCAGTTCTGGCTGTTGGCTTGGTGGCAGTTGCCGCTTTTTGTTCTACAACTTTGGGCGCGTTATTGTCGTTTTCAGTAAGAGCAGCGTCCATATCCATATGAAAAAGGACCGGTCCGCGATAGTTTCCGTCACCAAACCGTGTGTGCAGAGCGCAGTCGGAGTCTGGAGAGGACCAGGAGGTGGCAATGGCCACATGCCCTTTTGGAAAGGGTGTTACCTCGACATCAATATAGTCAAGGGGCGCCAGTGCAGTTTCCTTTTCCACCAGATCATCGTGGGTGCCATAGCAAATCAGCCATGGTATTTTCTTCTCCTGCAAACGCTTCAAATTCAATTTTCTATTGAACAGTCGTACCGGCAGGGTACCGTCCTCGGTGATCGGTTCATTATAAGAAAGAAAGCTCATTTGTGCAATTGCTAATGGTAGATCAAAGCGCTCGTTATTGAGCCAGTAATTCATAGCGGCTGCGGTTTTACCTATGGTGAAGTTACCGTCGGATTGACGGGCAAACATCGTTAGATGACGGAAAAATGCCGCTGCAGGAATCTCATGCTCTATACTTTTCAGTTTATAAACCCATCCCATAAGCTGCCCGTCGGCCACCTTGTTGCCGTTGGGCAATATTTTGGTGCCATAGGCCAGGTCATTAAACTGGGGGGGCAACTGTGCCAGAAAACGAGCAAGACCCTTGCTGCGTGTACCGTCCATGGGTGCCACACAGGTAATGAAAGCATCCACCAACCCATCAAGTTCACCGCTCAGAAGACTGCATAGAGAGTTGAATCCTCCCTGGCAGTAGCCGTTTAAAGTGACAGGCTTGCCATGTTCTTTCATGATAGCCTTACAAAAGCGGGCTGTATCCCTGGCGTCATCTTCTCCGGTCATGAGCTGAATGGCTGGCGAAGAATCAATATTTTTTAAAACACGAATATAGGTGGGAAAACCCTGGTTGGCGAAACAGTGCGCGTAGCTGCGCTGTTCTCCCGGCAAAAAGCCAAGAATATTCGCACCCAACACATAGGGTGGGATAATCAGGATAGGTTTTGCGTCAAACCGGGTTTCGACCTCTTTTAGTGATGGCGCTATACGGTAGATTAAAAATCGATCGGTTTCATCGAAAAGTACATGCTCACCTTTTTCGAAATGAAAACCAAACTCAGGCTCGATGGCATCAATGGCCTCAGGGTAATTATGGGTCACCATCTCAAGCAGCCCGGCCTGACGCTTTATATACTGGGCAAGCTTGGTATATTTTTGCTCAAAGCAAATCTGCTGCAAAGCTTCTGTGAACCCGTCCATCTCCAGCTTGGCGTAGGCCGACACCATTTTGCCGGTACCATTCATGCTGCGATTCATCATTTCCAGATTGTTGTGCAGCAGGGTTAGATAAGCATCGATGCTATCTATCGGCGACTCCTTACTAAAACGCTCTCCTTCGACTCTTTGAAAGTAGTGACTTGACAGCATTACGGGAATCTGAAAATCTGTGGCATATCTCGACATACCGGCCAGATAGGACTGTGTGGCCGAAAACATACTTCCTACCGCTGTAAGCCCGTCATTAAAAGAGTTGGAAAATAGTGTGTCTTCATCGTCTGTTTTCTTAGTGTCATCCATACTGCTCTACTCCTGCTGGTGAATTTTTAATGTACGACCGTTTTGGGCCGAACATTAAAAATTCTTCTACTGTTGAGTCACCTGTCAATTATTTTTCGAAATATTCTTCAACCTTGGCGTAATTTTCATCAACCTGCTTTTTGAAGTCGCTGCAACCGGTACTGTAAGATGTCATCCATTCTTTGATGGCTTTTTTGCCCTCTTCCGGTAATCCGCTTGCCTGGGTAAGAAAGGTTTCAAGCATCTTTTCATTCTGTTCGTAAACCATGGTCATGGCGCTGAAGCTGTTGTCGAATGCGGTCTTGTTGAATTGAATCATCTGTTTGGCGATTTGTTTTTGGTCCATTTGGTAACCTCTGTTGTTTTTGTTATGAGTTTTGATCTGTTAGACTGCTGAATAGTAACTTAACTATCTGCATACAAATATCGCTTCCGGCTGGACTTGTCAATAAATTATATTGCATTGCACAATAAATATTGCGTCGCACAAAAAATTGCGTTGTAACTAAGCCTTGATTTACTGAGTACGGGCGGTATGATGCCTTTTTGATCCTTCAACCTGTACAGGGAGCATAGCAATCATGACAGAACCCATCCTTTTTAAGAAATACGCCAACAGGCGTCTCTACAACACGTCCAACAGCAAATATGTTACCCTGGGTGATATGTTGGATATTGTCTGCGAGGGACACGACATAAAGGTTATCGATGCCAAGACCAAGGAAGATGTTACCGCTTTTATCCTGACTCAGATTATCCTCGAACAGGCGAAATCGAAGAACATCCTCATGCCGGTTCCTTTCCTGCATCTTATAATCCGCAATGGGGAAAATATGATGCCTCACTATTTTGACGACCAGTTCCAGCAGATGCTCCGAAGCTTTGAAAGTTTTATTCCGAAATAATTCCGTGGGAATGACAAAGAGAGACAAACTCGTAAAAAGGTCACTCGATGTCTACGCTTATCGGAAGTTCCATGTGGCTGAGTAGACACTCAATGAATATGGTGTGCATAAGATGTTTTGAGAAAGTTTACTAACTTTGGAGAAAGATATGCAATATCTGATTATAGCAAGTGCATTACTGTTTGTAGTATTAACAGCATTTGCCGGGGAAAACGTATCAGCAAAAGGAAATAGTGTTGCTGTTTTTGGGGGAGGGTGTTTCTGGTGCATGGAGTCACCGTTTGAGCAACTGGAAGGTGTTGTTGATGTTACTGCCGGGTATGCCGGGGGAGATGAGGTGGATCCTACCTATGGGCAGGTGTCCAGTGGCAGGACGTCTCATATCGAATCCGTGCAGGTGGTATATGATCCTGAGAAAATAAGTTATGATGAGCTGCTCGATACATTTTGGCGGCAGATCGATCCCACTGATGACAGCGGTCAGTTTGCAGATCGCGGCAATCATTATCGTACAGCAATTTTCTACAGTAACGAAGAAGAGAAAGAGGTAGCTGAGAAGTCGAAAGAAAAACTTAATGCAGCGGAAGTGTTTGACAGACCGGTTGTTACAGCCATTGTTCCTGCAAAGAAGTTTTATCCGGCTGAAGAATATCATCAGGATTACTATAGGAAAAATGTAGCTCATTATTCTGCATATAAGATCGGTTCCGGTCGTGCAGGGTTTTTAAATAATGTCTGGGGAGAGGATTCGGGTCACAAAGAATATATCAAGCCTGATGACAGTGTGCTACGTTCCACCCTAACTGATCTGCAGTACGATGTGACCAGGAAGGATGCAACAGAACCCGCCTTTAACAACACCTATTGGGATAATAAGGAAGCTGGAATCTATGTTGATATCGTCTCCGGAGAGCCTCTTTTCAGTTCTCTTGATAAGTTTAAATCAGGTACCGGCTG
>MAXH01000109.1 GCA_001750925.1 Desulfobulbaceae bacterium S3730MH12 | reverse complement strand
CATATAGTCCTGACCGCATATTCTCCCCTGGGATCTGGGGATAGACCGAAACGTCTGAAAAAGGCAGATGAACCAGCCCTGCTCACCAACCCGAAGATTGCTGAAATAGCAGAAAAACACTCTATAACGCCCGGGCAGGTTCTTCTGAGTTGGGGGTTGCAAAGGGAAACCGTGCTCATTCCAAAATCTGTTAATCCCGGTCGCCTCAAAGAAAACCTTGCAACTGCAGAACGTAACATCACACTTGATGAAGGAGATATGAGAACAATAGCGGAGCTCGACCTGGGATACAGGTATGTTGACGGCTCTTTCTGGACAGCTCAGGGATCACCCTATACTATGGAAGAACTGTGGGATGAATAGATTCCGCTTTTAATGCAAAGACAAGAATCTGGCTGAACTGCTCCCTGGAGAAATTATTATCACTGATTACCACCAGAGATCTTCTTCCATCAGGTAAATCCGGACCAAAACTCATTCCCTCCAGATTATCAAGGGGGATGCCAAGGGTCTCAAAATTGAGAACAAGTTCTTTCGACAGGATCAAGGGCAGGTCTGTATCATCTTTGTTCTTTATGAACGTACGGTAGAGGCGAATATTGAAGCCTTTCCCTTCCGAATACGCTCTTTCAAGGGCAAGGTAGCAGCCTTCATCCTGCAGGGCTATAAGTTCCGCAAGGCCATTTACATGCAAGGTGCCCGGTACTGCAGGCGCTTCAGGAACAGGGTCGGTCAGATAGATATACTCATTCACAGCCTCTGCACTCTCTCTATCAAAGATGACCAGACGGCTGGCGGAACGGTGCTTGAGTGCAGCCCGGGGTCCATCCTGCAACAGTGCATTTTCGGAAGCTGTGGTAAGGAACCTGCCATCGGCTGAAAGGGTCAGTGATTCAAACCCCATGTTATCCCTGACGCCGCGATTACCATCAGACGATGGTAAAAACTTCTCCGGCACTGTCATAGTTTTAAGCTGTCTCCCTGCTGAATTGAAGAATGCGACAAAAGGAGGGATGAGTTTTCCAGCCACCCCTTCCGAGCTGATAAACAGAATGCCGTTTTCCCCCACTGCTATTCCTTCAGGATCTACAGAGCCCGCTTTAAAATTTCTCCCCTCTTCATTTTGCAATAAGGTTACTCCGGTGATTTTAACAGAACTGTTATCCACCTGGTTTTCCGTGATGTCGATAGTCAGCCTGTAGAACCTTGCCGGCTGCCTGAAACTTCGATCATCTGAAATCACATAGTAAATATCCTCTCCGGGGGAATAGCTGATTCCGGAAAGTCCTCCCACCTCCGTATTTTCATACATCAAACCGGTAGGAAAAATCACCTCACCCAGCAGTTCAAACTCAATTGCAGCCCCGCAGGACGAGTTTAAAAAAAGAAACCAGAGCAGTATAAAACAGAAGATACGTGTTAACATTGTTATCCTCAGCTGATTCGTAACTACTTGAAAATCTGCGCTAACAGAGTTGTATTCTAACTTTTATTCTCATTCACCATTGCCAAAATGTCGTTAAGATATATGGTGATTTCGTAGTTCTTTTTATTAACAACAACCAGGAGTATTTACCATGAAAGTATTCGTTATTTTGATAGCCATATTCTCTTTTACCTGCACAATTGTCCAGGCAGCAGAAGGGCTGATCAACAAAACCAGCAGCTACAATGTACAGAAAACTATGGATCGGTTTGAAAAAATCGTCAAGGATAAAGATTTTAACGTCATTGCCCGCGTCAACCACACTGCGGCAGCAAAAAAATCAGGCTCTACTCTTCGACCTACCGAATTACTCATCTTTGGTAATCCAAAACTCGGCACCCAGCTTATGCTAAGCAATCAGACCATCGGTATAGACTTGCCACTCAAGGTGCTGATATGGGAAGATGATAAAGGAGTTGTAACCCTGAGTTACAACGATCCCGCCTGGCTGCAAAAACGACATGGTATTACAGACCGGAATAAAGCATTTGCAAAAATGACCGGTGCTCTGGACAAATTCAGCGATGGTGCAATAAAATAAATCATGAGAAAAATAGCTTTCGGCTATTCAACCCGCTGTAATATCAGATGCTCCCATTGTGTGGCTGCTGAAGATACTCCCGACAATGCAAAGATGGAGCTTGGCAGAGCCAAGGAAATCATCAGGGATATGGCTGCAGCCGACGTGACCGGCATTAGTTTTACTGCAGGTGAACCGTTTATCTATTTTGATGATCTAGTGGAATTGGTGACTCTCTGCCGACAGTTGAATATCTACACCAGAATCGTCACTAACAGCTACTGGGCAAAGACTCCGGAAGAGACAAATCTAAGGCTCAATGCACTCAAACAGTGCGGGCTTTCCCAGCTGCGTATCAGCTACAGCAGATGGCATCAGCAACACGTTCCTCAGCAGAATGTACTGAACTCTGCCCGGGGCAGCAAAATTGCAGGAATTGATTACTTCGTCTCTTTTGTTACAGATTTTTCAGAAAAAGATGACACATATGAACAATTTCTCCGGGATCATGAACTTATCTTCTTTCCGGAACCGGTCATTTATGCAGGACGGGCGAACGCATTCGGCCGAAAAACGATCTTTACTGATTACCAGGGAAATCGCTGTGCCATGAACCCTTATCTTGCACCTGATCTCACAATGTACGCATGCTGTGATGCGGGCAGTCACTTTAACACTACCAATTTTTTCAACCTCGGCAACCTCAATAGTTGTTCAGTTGATCAACTCTTTACCAAGAACGAAACCTCTGCACTCTATAACTGCATCAGATCCATGGGTATAACCAATATCGCTTCCTTTGCCGGGATCAAAGCTCGGAAAATCGTCACCTACCGCAAATGTGAGCTCTGTGAAAAACTGTTCAACTCACCGGACACTTTGCGGAGCCTGCAAAAAGCCGCTAATACAGAGCTGCAAAGATGGGTCAGATAAGATGTCCCTCACTGTCCGAAAAATATACGCTTACCAACCTGGCCCATTAATTTATAGTTACACTGCACGACTTGACAATAAATCCTATTTGATTAATTTTACTTCTTAGATTAATTAATTTCAGAGAAATACAATTAATTACCACTGTTAGTCCATGTAGTTTTCCTGTTTAACTTCAAAAGAGGCATTGGTATGCAATTGAAACACGTACTCTATACAGCCACTGCTCT
>MAXH01000108.1 GCA_001750925.1 Desulfobulbaceae bacterium S3730MH12 | reverse complement strand
GTCACCATGGGCAATATTCTTACCCTGACACCGCCGCTTATCATCACAAAACAGGAAATGAACCAGGCGCTCACAATCCTGGAAGAAGCTATCTCCCAAGTTGAAGCAGGATGCTGAATTAAAATTTTAAAGTCCGTTTACCATCCAAAGGATTAAAAAAATGACACATAAGAACTCCGACAGTATAAGTCGTTTCGCAAGTGAACAGGGAGATGTGAATACCACCAAAAATCGACAAAAATACTGGGAAACGAATCTGTCCGAAGCAGCTCAATCGATCTTTGCCAGGGATAATAAATATTTTTTACATCAGAATCTGTCTACCCCTGTCATGAATGTACTGTCAAAGGCATACGGCATCTATATTGAGGATATTGACGGCAAAAAATATATGGATATGCACGGCAATGGTGTCCATAACGCAGGATTTAATAACCCCGAGGTTATCAAGGCGGTAAAGGATCAACTGGATACACAAATGAGTTTCTGCCCCAGGCGTTACACAAACTCCACAGCTGTCGATCTTGCCCAAAAGCTTGCCGAGATTACGCCTGGAGACCTTTGCAAATCTCTTTTTTGTCCGGGCGGGTCGGAGGCAATTGAAATGGCAATTACTCTGGCAAAACAGGCAACAGGCCATTTTAAAACCATTTCATTCTGGGATTCTTTTCACGGGGCAGGATTTGCAGCTGCCAGCGTGGGCGGGGAGGAACTCTTCAAAGGTGGGATTGGCCCAATGATGCCCGGTGCCATGCACGTTGAGTTTCCAAACTATTATCGCAATCCCTGGAGATTTTCAAGCCAGGAAGAAGTGGACAACGAATACTTGCGACAGATAAAAACAATTCTGGAGCGTGAGGCCGGTGTGGCAGCCATCATCGGTGAACCCATTTCAGCAACTCCGGTGGTTCCCAGTAGAAATTACTGGGAAGGTGTGAGAGATCTGTGTGAAAAATACGGCGCCCTGGTTATATTTGATGAAATCATAGAAGGATTTGGCAGAACCGGGAAAATGTTCGCCAGCGAGCATTTTATCACCCCTGATGTTCTGGTGTTAGGAAAATCGATGGGGGGAGGGCTGTTACCCTTTGCAGGTATTGTGACTAAACTGCAATATGACAACCTGGAACACCGCTCTATCGGCCACTATACCCATGAGAAAAATGGTCTTTGCTCAGCTGCGGCGTTGGCTGAAATAGATTATATTCAGAAAAATGGACTGGTGGAAAATGCAGCCAGGGTGGGGGCCCATGCCATCTCCCGCTTAAATGAACTGAAGGGAAAGCATCCCCTTATCGGAAATATTGCTGGTGTCGGGCTTCATATCGGCATTGACCTTGTAAAAGATCCGGAGACAAAAGAACGGGCAGTCGCTGAAGCGGACTCCATTATGTATAAAGCCATGGAGCGAGGGCTGGCATTTAAAACAATCGAAGGAAATATAATCACTTTAAGACCAGCACTTACCATAACCATGGAAGAAATGGACCAGGTTGTCAATATCCTTGAAGAAGCCATCAAGGAGGTGGAGAACGGCAACTATTACTAAGCCCAGGTATATCCTATGATGACCTCTCCAGTATCGGTTTTTTTTCCCTGGAAGATATGGGAATCAACGTCTGGGTTTTGATCACATCCTTGACCTGACGGACTTTTTTATGCAAAAAATGACCGATAATTTCTGCATCAGACGACATCAACTCACGTTTCATCATTATTTTTGCAATCAGATCAAAAAAACCATGTACAAAATGGACCTCCTGGATTTCATCCATTTTATGCAGCCGATCCATGACTTCAAGCTCCTTTCCAGCTTTTACTTCTATTAATATAAAAGCCGATATCCAGTGTTTCATTTCCGGCAGTTCAAGGTCTTTTAACTGTTCCATTTTTAATCTGAACTCCTCCATATTTTTAGGAATCAACTGATCAATGCCAATACCGTATTCTCGATCTTTACCTCTCACCCATTGGTGATTTGAGATGTATGCATAAAGATCTGACCTGGTTCTTTTAGAAAAACGACGATCCAGGCGGCTGTTCTTGATAATAGTTTCCAGAGGTGTATATATGGTTTTATACCAATCCATGGCAGCAACAAGATAATCAGTCTCATCGTCACCGGCTTTCATTAAAAAAACATGGTGTTCATCAATCTGTTTTAACAAACGGCCATACTGCCCGACTTCTGTTAAATCAATTGTATCCGGCACTTTTGTTTTCGCCAGAAACGCAGATCTTTCCCTGTAAATAATATTTTCCAGAGTATTTTTGGAAGGAAGGAATTCAATAATATGGGCGTCAATAAATTCATAGCCCAAATTATTGGCGGCAGAAACACGGTGATTCCCGTCCAGGACATAGTATTCATTTTTAATCTGATAAAGGGTGATCGGCGGCAGTATAATCTTCTTTTTAAATGCCTCCATAACCCTTTCAAACCGCGCTGAGGGACGATCTTTTTTTAGCCGAAACCGCCGGTTAAAATCTTTATATCGTCCTACGCTGCCTACAATTTTATCCAGAGGTACTACCTGGATGCCAAGAACCCTCTCATCATAAGCTTCTTCCTTCTGCTGATTGTCAACAAAACTTTTTACACTGCCATCATCAGCAGTATCTTTCATGTGTAATAATTTTTTGAAATAATTTATCATTTTATATAGTCAAACACATGGTATCTGAATGTATTTATAACATCTGTTTTATCTATTACAGTTTTCCGTTCTTCTATGTTTTTAAAAGACGTGTGAATATGACCATGCAAAAAATAGTGGGGAGAATATCTGTCAATAAGGCTTCTGAAACATTTATAACCTCTGTGGCAGGCATCTTTTGCGTCATGAATATGCAGGGGTGGTGCATGCGAAATAATCATATCCACCCCCTTATGTCGCCAGATCTTAAATTTTGATTTCAAAACCATCCTTGCCATCTGTTTCTCAGTGTACTGGAGCCGCCCCCCGTTATACCAGTGACACCCCTCCAAACCCAATATCCGAACACCTTTATATACTACAAGCTTGCCATGCAGGTCAACACACCCCTGTGGTGGATTGAAGTCATACCCCACATCATGATTTCCCTTGACATACAACAGCGGCACACTGAATACAGTTACCAGATAGGTCAGGTATTCAGCCGGCAGATCACCACATGACAAGATAAGATCAATACCTGGTAACCACTTATGTGAACCGGGCTCAAAAAGCATGGGCTCAACTTGATCGGAAACAGATAAAATTTTCATCCCGGTGTTTATTCAATATCCTCTATAACTATCTTTCAGTTTTCTGTTTTATATACCACTCAAGAGGCATTGAACTGAATGGCAAACTTTCAGGAGTAAGGTTGCTGTTGAGGCGTTCCAGTCCCAAGAATTTTCAAGGCCAGAAATGAAAGCAGGTGACTCAGAGCCGGGATCACCTTGGTACCTGGTAATCCCGGCTTCATTGGTCACTCTCGTCTCTTGGCTTGCTGTTTTATCTATTAAGCTCTAATGCGCACACCTTTGGGATCCACCAATGGCATTGAAACCACTGTTGCCTTAACAGACTCACCCATCACTTCAACTTCCAGTTCTGTGCCGGGTTTAGATAAGTCAAGTGGCAGATAAACAAGAGCAATATCCATATTTACATTGTAGCCATAATTGGCAGTTCTGATTCGATCGACGATTTTACCATTGTTGTAAAGAGACTCACCACCAAACAGGCAATGACCACCATCAAGGGTCAGGCCGCATAATTTTGTTTTCAAACCGTCGGACTTGATTCTCAAAAGGGCCTCTTTGCCAATAAAATTATCTTTATTAAAATCAACACAGAACCCTAATCCTGCCTCCAGGGGATTGTCTTCAGGAGAGATATCGCCGCTCCAGTACAAAAATCCTTTCTCAATTCTCAAACCATCAAGAGCCTTGTAGCCAATGGGGGTGATATCAAAGTCTTTACCAGCATCCATGATGGCATCCCAGACTGTTAACGCATCAGCATTAGCCATATAAAGCTCCCAGCCCAGTTCCCCTGCATAACTAACCCTCTGAGCCCATACTTTAACACCATTGATATCGATATTTTTTGCCGTCATATAGGCAAAATTCTCATTAGAAACATCATCAGGGGTTATTTTTTCAAGAACCTTTCTGGCATTAGGCCCACACAGGCTTAAACAACCAAATTCATCGGTAACATCTGTAATTGTGATATCTTTGTCTACCGGGACATGCATTCTAATCCAGCCTATATCATTGGCAACAAATGATGTTCCCGATATAACCCTGAAATGATCCTCGGCAAACCTGCAGATAGTAACATCACTTTCGATCCCCGCACTTTCATTTAAGAACTGGGTATAAGTCAGTGAACCGAGTGGTTTATCAACGTCAGAAATTGCAAGATTCTGCAACAAATCAAGTGCATCTTTGCCTGTAACGTCTATTTTACCAAATGAAGTCATATCAAGAACGGCGACTTTTTGTCTGGCAGCCAGCGCCTCTGCTTTGACCTGGTCAAAAAAAGCAGGTTTACCCCAACCCCAATCCTTCTGATCACCACCAGCCTGTCGCCAAGGTTTGCCGGGTTCAAAATAATTGACACGCTCCCAACCATTTTTTTGCCCGAACACTGCACCCAGATCCTTGAGCCGTGGATAAAAAGGGCTGGTTCTTAAAGGACGTCCCCATTCTCTTTCATCATTGGGAAAATGCAGGTGATAATAATAACGGTACACTTCACGACAGTTTTCAGTGAGATAATCAAGATTGTTGAGATGGGGGCCGAATCGCCTGATATTCATTTCGTGGGTGTCGATGGAAGGCTCTCCTTCGAGAATCCATTCAGCTATTAATTTACCAACTCCACCGGCACCTGCAATACCATTAATAGAACCACCTGCTGCGACCAGAAACCCCTTTAATCCGGGAACCGGCCCTAAGGCATAATGACCGTCAGGAGTGAAGGCATCCGGGCCGTTTATCAGTTCTATTGCCTCCGCTTCCTCAAGAAGTGGTATTCTTTCCATTGCCATTGCCATAACAGGCTCAAACAGATCCCACTCTGCAGTCAACAGTTCCTGGGTAAATTCCCAGGGGACACCTGCAGCAGACCACTCTTTTGGATTGGTTTCAAATGCGCCAATAAGAAAAGAACCCACATCTTCACGGCAGTAAAACAGTTTATCAGGATCCCTGACCACCGGAGTATTTGAGGACAGTTCATGCCCTGGGATCGGTTTGGTAGTCAGATATTGGTGCATTAACGGCACCATCGGAATACTGACACCCACCATGGCTCCGATTCGAGGTGCCCATTCTCCTGCTGCATTAACCACACATTCTGTGAGAATATCACCCTTATCCGTTATGACTTTAGTGACCTGCCCTTTTGAATCCACCTCAATATCCGTCACCCTTACATTTGTATTGATCTCAGCACCCATTTTTTTTGCCTGCCGAGCAAGTTCATAGGTGATGGAGCTTGGATCAATATGACCGTCATCCGGAACCCAGACGGCCCCATAAAGTTCTTCGTCGGTAATAAAAGGCGCTATTTTCAGCGCTTCTGCAGGGGTGATAACATCTGCTTCGATGCCGATGGCTCTGGCACGACTCACCTCACGACGCAAAGACTTCAGTCTTTCCTTACTAGAGGCAAGACGCAGACTTCCTACAGTATGCCAGCCAAGCCCTTCCCCGGCGTCCTTTTTCAGGTCATTAAACAATTTAATCGTATAGTTCATTATCTTCATCAAAGAAGGCGATGTCCTGAACTGGGATACCAGACCGACAGAATGGAATGTGGTTCCACTGGTTAATTCACCCTTATCCACCAGAACAATATCCGTACAACCGGCCTTGGCCAGGTGATATGCCACGCTGGTACCGAAAACACCTCCACCTATGACCACAACTTGAGCCTGATCTTTCATGATTCTCCCCCCAGTTCTTTTAATGCTTCTGTTAAAGCGGGCACGACCTCAAACAGGTCGCCAATGACTCCATAGTCGCATTTGCCTAAGATTGGCGCATCTTTATCCGTATTGATGGCTACAATAACCTTTGATGTTTTCATTCCGGCAAAATGCTGAACTGCACCTGAAATTCCACAACCAATATATAATTGGGGAGACACTGTTTTACCGGTTTGTCCAACCTGCATGGAGTGGGGGGCAAAACCGGCATCAACTGCAGCTCTGGATGCGCCAACAGCTGCACCCAGTAGACTGGCACACTCATTGAGGATTTTGAAGTTATCAGCATCTCCCATGGCTCTTCCGCCGGAGATGATGATGGAGGCCTCTGTCAGATCAACAGCTGCAGAAGAGGTGGTTTTAATTTCTCTAACCCTTACACCTGGCTTGTCGGTAACTTCCGGCGTATAGCTGACAATTTGTGCTGTACAGGGCTTTTTTACCGCTTCATAGGAATTGGGCCGAATTCCGCAAATAAAATAGTCACTTTCAATTTTTAATTTGGCGATGGTTTTGCCGGAAAAATGGGATTTCGTAACCGTATGGTCTGTAAAGTCAACGCCAATGCAATCAATGACCGAGGGGGCATTCAGGCGGGTGGCCGTCCGCAGCAGGAGATCCTTGCCCACAGGACTGCCCAGGCCAACCAGCGTAGTGATATCATACTGTTTCATGGTATCCACTAAAGCCTGAGCCTTCAGATCCGGGCTTGCATCCAGATCTACCTGACTGGAGGAAATTTCGATAATTTTGCTTATCCCGTATTGTTCAAGGATTTCTTTTTGTTCTTCTGCTGAGTCAGCAAAAATCAGCGCATATACATCGTTGCTGTCACCACTGCACGCAGCGGAGATAACTCCAAAATTGCTGTCTTTAATTTCTCCATCCCTGCTCTCTATTAATACTCCAATAAATGACATAATATAACTCCTGATAACTGTGTTTAACTGTGAAAACTGATTAAATAAACGCCTTCTCCTTAAAAACCTCAACCAGCTTCTCCACAACATCAACGGCACTTCCTTCAAAAAGTATTGCCTGGCCTTTTTCAGGTGCAGCTTCAAGAGAGACTACGCTTGTCCTGTGAACCGGTTTCTCCTGGATAAGTTCTTCCAGTGTAATCTCTTTGACAGGCTTTTTCTTCGCTTTCATAATATTTGGAAGTTTGGGAAGACGGGGTTCATTTAATCCTTTAGTGGCAGCAATAACACAGGGCAGGTCCAGTTCCATTATTGCCACCTCGCTGTTACCTAGATCGGATTGAACAATTGCCTGGTCTTTTTCTATCACAAGGTCAACAACATCTGTGGCTATTGGCAAACCAAGCGCCTGGGCAAGATAATAATGTGTCTGCATACTTTCACAGTCGACAGACTGTTTGCCTGTCAGAATAAGATCGGCACCGCCATCCTGTTCAATAGCTTTTTTAAGGGCTGCAACAGTTGTCATGGTATCAACTATTAATTCATCTGTTTTGATATGAATACCCCTGTCAGCACCCATGGCTAGGGCCAAACGGATTGAAGCGGTGGCCTGGGGTATTCCCAGGGTGACAACAATTACTTCACCTCCTGTATCTTCTTTGATCTGAATAGCCTCTTCAATGGCATATTCATCGTATGGGTTGACAACAAACTTCACTGAATCATCAAAACTGTTGCCATCAACGATTTTGACGTTCGCGGCGGTATCAGGAACATGTTTAACGCATACAAAAATTTTCATTTCCATTGTCCTCAATTTTTTAAATATGGTTCTTTGGGGTTCTTCCGTATATCTTTATCAGGTTTATTCACGTCAAGTCAAAATACTAATTTTCATTCACCATAACCTCGAGTTATACTATTTCACTATCCGTGAGTTTTGAAAATGG
>MAXH01000107.1 GCA_001750925.1 Desulfobulbaceae bacterium S3730MH12 | reverse complement strand
TGTTTTCCGTTCTCAATGGATCTCTTTTTCTACATATGACTATAATAACAGTTGGAAATATAAGACTATAATATTGTTATCGTATGTTTTTGGATCTCTTCATCTGTATGAAAATAACCTGGCACCTTTCCTCCGCGATTACTATAATGTTTGTCATCTTACACCGTTGATATTTTTGTATGATCTACTGCGATTTACAGAGATATTTCTAATAAACAAAAGTAAAACAGGAGTTACAAAGAATGATCAGTAAGAAAATGAATGGGGTCATTAATGGCCAGATAAATGCTGAACTTTATTCTTCCTACCTCTATCTCTCTATGTCAACCTGGTTTAGTGAAAGGAGTCTTTCAGGGTTTGCAAGTTGGATGCGTGCTCAGGCACAGGAAGAGCTTTATCATTCAACAAAAATGCTCGATTATCTTCTTGAGAGGGGTGGGAGTGCAGAATTCGAGGCAATTGATAAGCCTCAGTGCAGCTGGTCTTCGCCGCTTGAGGTAATACAGGAAACTGCAGATCATGAAGCGAAAGTTACCGGTCTCATAAATGACCTTGTTGATGCTGCACTTGCAGAAAGAGACCACGCTACCAATAATTTCCTGCAGTGGTTTGTTGCTGAACAGGTTGAAGAAGAAGCTTCAGTGGGAGAAGTCGTCGAGAAAATGAAAATGATTGGTGATGATTCTGCCGGCATGTTTGCAATGGATCTGGAGATGGGGAAACGAGTTTTCACACTCCCTGCAGAATAACATTTTTCTCAATTTCAAACTATAAAGCTAAAGTCAGAAGGGGGAATAAAAATGAGTATAGATTGGGCTTATATGCGTAAAGGGTGAGTCTCTTGTAAAAAAGCCCGGGCGGTTTTTGATCAGAGCAAGATACCTGTGGGTGAAGAAGTAAATGCGGCCAAGGATACGTTAAAACGTGATGGTGTCTGGGATTTACTTGGTGATGCGGAGAAAATTTACGTTACCAGCGGTAAGAAGATTCTCGAGTTTGAACCTGCAACTGCCGACAGAGAAGAGCTGCTGAAAAGGGTAACCGGCAGAACTGGAAATCTTAGGGCACCGGCTCTTAAAAGGGGTGATGTGTTCTATATTGGTTATAATGACGAGCTGTATGAGACACTGATAAAAGCGTAATACTGAATCTTAACAGCAGTGCTACACTTAATAGAAAGAGCTGAAGAGTTAGTATGTGGATAAAAAGACTCTTCAGCTCTGCAGGATATCAGTCAACCTCAAAAAAGGCGTCTTTTTCTGCACCACAAAGAGGACAAACCCAATCTTCTGGTACATCTTCCCAAGCTGTTCCCTTGGCTACACCATTGTCTTCATCTCCATCTGCGGGATCATAAATATAACCGCAAGGGCATTTCCATTTTGCCATCTGTAATTCCTCCTTAAATTAAATAATAATAATTATTACCAGCCAGGTTCATTGTAATCGCAATAGATTAAGAGTCAATACAAATCAACTCTCTTCTGATAATTTCCTTAGAAGGTATCAGAGCGGTGGCTGTGGCCGAAACTATATTACCGGCAACGCCGGGACCATCACCTGCAACGAACAGTCCACTAACTGATGTTTCCAGGTTGTTATCAGTGGCAACCTGGGTAGCAAAAAATTTGATTTCAGGGGCATAGAGAAGGGTACCATCGTTAGCCACCCCGGGAATAACCTGGTTGAGTTGATTCAGACCGTCTATGAGGTTTGTGAGTATCCTTTCAGGTAGAGCCATGGCAATGTCACCAGGGGTAACATTTTTCAGGGTAGGCTCTATATAACTGTTTTTGACCCTGTTCCAGGTTGACCTTCGACCCCGTTTAAGATCTCCGAATCGCTGAAGAAGAGGTTTGCCACCACCAATAAGGGTAGCAATTTTACCGATGGATTCCCCATAGGCCTGATTGTCTTCCACCGGATCTGTCAACACTACCTTGGAGAGAAAGGCAAAATTACTGTTTTCTGATTTTTGATCCATAAATGCATGGCCGTTAACACAGACGAATTTCTGGTAGTTTTCCAGGGCTACATAGCCTCCATGATTGGTACAGAAGGTTCGTGTCTGGTCATCATATTTTGAGGTTCTCACAAAGAAGGTGGGATCATAAATAATGGAGCAGATATCCTGCATGATTTCGTTATGAACTTCCACACGAACCCCAACTTCAATGCCCCTTTGAGATATTCCGATGTCATGCTCTCTGGCTACTTTTGCAACCCAGTCAGCACCAACCCTTCCAGGAGCCATTATTACATACGGGGCGTTATAAGTTGATTTGTCAGTTATAACACCCTTCACCCTGCTTTTGTCTACAATGAGTTCCGCGACTTCTTCTGAATGATGAAATACAACACCCTTATCAGCCACATGATCGGCCATTTTGGCAATATGAGTTGGGAGGTTGTCGCTGCCAAGATGTTTCTGCCTAATGACCAGGAGGTCGATGCCCTGTTTTCTTGCCTCTTTTCGCATCTCCCGGGCTTTTTCCATGTCGGTGGGGAATACCCTGCCGTCCATGTTGAAGTGATTGAAAATAACTTCCGTCTCGTCAATAAGGGCCTTTGCCGCAGAGATACCCATAAACTGTGTGAGGTCTGTTTTCCCAAGCTTATGTATAAAATTCAATTTTCCATCAGAAAAAAGACCAGCACCACCAATCCCACAGAGAATATTACATGGTTGGCATTGAATGCACCCTGAGTCCTTAATCGGGCATTTCCGTTTTAGTGAGGGCTTGCCTTTTTCGATGACAAGTATATCGAGGTTGGAGTGTTCACTAAGATAATAGGCAGCGAAAAGCCCTGCTGGTCCACCGCCTACGATAATAACATCGAAAGTAGTTTTCTTTTTTTTCATGCAAATTTTCCTGACGGTTTGTTCCCTTCTAAAAAGAATAGGAACAAACGATACGATTTATTTTGGATTAAAGAGAAACTTGATCACTCGGCCGGTCTGGTTGGTTCGATCGATTCGGTAGACTCGGCAGGTTGAACCTGTTCGGTTCGTTCGGCAAGTCCATAGGCCAGTCTGACCTTATTTTCTATATCGAGGCACATCTCTGGTTGATCCATAAGGAACTTCTTGGCATTTTCTCTACCCTGACCAATTCTTTCGTCAAGATAGGAGTACCAGGATCCACTTTTGTCAACAATTTCCATGTCAACAGCCAGATCCAGCATGTCACCGACTTTGGATATTCCTTCTCCGTAGACAATATCAAATTCGGCCAGTTTAAAAGGAGGAGCCACTTTGTTTTTGACTACCTTTACCTTTGTTCTGTTGCCTATAACATCCTGGCCATCTTTTATCTGTCCGATTCTACGGATATCAAGGCGCAGGGAAGAATAAAATTTGAGCGCGTTTCCTCCGGTTGTGGTTTCCGGATTGCCAAACATCACACCGATTTTCATCCTGATCTGGTTGATGAAGATGAGAACCGTATTGCTTCGACTCAGGACACCGGTAAATTTCCTCATGGCCTGTGACATCAGTCTGGCCTGAAGTCCCATATGGGAATCTCCTGCGTTGCCATCGATTTCGGCACGGGGAACAAGGGCTGCGACGGAGTCGATGACAATGACATCAACACCTCCGGATCGTATTAGAATCTCGGCAATATCCAGGGCCTGTTCGCCAAAGTCCGGTTGAGAAACCAGCAGGTTGTCAATGTCAACACCGAGGCGTTTAGCGTAGTTTGTATCAAGTGCGTGCTCGGCATCAATGAAGGCTGCGGTGCCACCTGCTTTTTGCGCCTCTGCGACGACGTGCAATGCAAGTGTTGTTTTGCCGGAAGATTCAGGACCGTAGATTTCAGCAACCCGGCCTTTTGGAAAACCTCCGACACCGAGGGCAATGTCAAGACTGAGGGCTCCGGTTGGAATAACCGGTACATTTTGCGCTTCCTGTGAACCAAGACGCATGATGGAACCTTTTCCAAACTGTCTCTGAATCTGACTGATTGCGTTATCGATGCTGCTGATTTTTCCTTTTTTTGCATCTGTGGCCATGTTGTTCTCCGATAAGAGTGAAATTTATTTATAAGGAAAGTGATTGTGGATGTAATTATACCGCCAATAGCATATAAAAATCTTATTTCAATATACCACCGGGTTTAAAAGTGAGTTTGTTGTTTTCCGGAATCCTGTTGCAATAGATATTTTCGTATGAGGTCAAGTCCACTCTGAGCTGTAAGGTTGCGGATCTGCCAGCGATCACCTGAAAAACGAAACTTGGTTACCCAGTTCTCTTCCGCTGTAGCAATTCCTATATATATGGTGCCCACAGGTTTCTGCTCTGTGCCTCCTTCAGGACCGGCAATTCCTGTAACTGCGAGTCCGATATCAGAGCAGCTGGTTTTTTTTACGCCTACAGCCATTGCTTCAGCAACTTCCCGGCTTACAGCACCATACTCATTGAGTAGTTTGGTGGGTATATCAAGATAGCCGCTTTTCAGAGAATTTGCATAGGAAACAACTCCGCCGAGAAAATAGGAAGAACTGCCGGGAGCGTCGGTGAGTTTTTTGCAGATAAGTCCTCCTGTGCAGGATTCGGCAACAGCCAGCTGAAAATTATTTTTTTTCAGGAGGTATCCTACTACACGCTCCATGGAATCTCGATCCTGACCGTAGATGGCATCACCAAGAACTGTGCATATCGCCCTACTCGATGACCTGAAGAGCTTCTTTGCGTTGTTCGTTTTTTTATTTCGCACAATAAGACTCAAGTGAACTTCGGGGAAAACAGGGTAGTAACCGATATGCACATCAGGTGGGAAATCAAGGCTTGAAATTCGGCGATTCACCTCTATTTCAGGAAGATTGAAGATCCTGAAAATCGTTTGGTAGGTGGAGAGGTGGTGGTCTTTATGCCAGGTTGAGAGGGTTGGAAGCACATGTTCTACCAGGAGCTGTTTCATCTGATTCGGTACGCCGGGGAGGAAAAAAATTGGTCTGTCTTCGTGAATCAACTGGTAACCAGCCATTAGAGAATGCGGACTTAAGACCTGGGCACCTTTTGGCAGCAGGGCAAGTTTTTCCAGTTCCCCCACAGGGGCATTGGTAATTTCATCCAGATGTTCCCGTATACTTGAGAGGATCTCAAGGTTTGGTATGGTCGGCCGATTAAGGGCCTTGGATACAGCCTCATTTGTCAGATCATCATCGGTGTAGCCCAGGCCGCCGGTAACAATTACAGCATCAACTCTGCCGATTGCCCGTTTCAGCGCTTCTCCGATAAGGCCAGGGCTGTCGCCAATTGTATGCATGGCATAGATTTCATACCCTGCCTCAAAAAGGTTTCTGGCGGCAAAGCCACTGGTTGTATTGAGGATTCTTCCTGAAGTCAGTTCATCCCCAATGGCAATTATTTCAACTTTCATTGTTTCTCTCTCGTTCCGCCACTACATATCCCTTTGCCAGGGAGAGGAGTTTCACTCTGGTTATATTGTTAAGAAGGGAGTCAGGCCCCTGGAAATTGACGGCTATATAATTGCTGGTAAAGCCTTTTAATAATCCTTTTTTGCTTCGCTTTCCCTCAACAAGTACAGGATATTTTTCTCCGAGTTGGCTACTATAAAAAGTATTTTTTTTCTGTTCACTCAATTTCAGTAAGGTACTGACACGCTGCTTTTTCGTCTTTTTATCCACCTGACCATTAAATCCTGCTGCGACAGTTCCCGCCCTTTTTGAATAAGGAAAAACATGGAGATAGGTGAAATCTAATGTTTCCATAAATTCCAGGCTGTTTTTGAAATGCTCCTCGGTTTCCCCGGGAAATCCGGCAAGGATATCAATCCCTAAGGCACCACCCGGTAGAGCTTTATTGCATTTATCAATAGTTTCGCTGAATTCAGCAGTGGTGTATTTTCTGTTCATACGAGCCAGTATCTGGTCATCTCCGCTCTGTAGAGGAATATGCAGATGCGGTTGTATATTATTCCGACTCTTCATAAGTGATAGCAGAGTATCTGTGACCTCAGGTGGTTCAAGGGAGCTGATACGATATAAAATCTTTGGAGTAACACGGCTTAATTCGTCAAGGATGGATACAAAATTTTCTCCCTCACCGAGATCTCTTCCATATAGTCCGAGATGAATACCGGTCAGCACAATCTCTTTGTGGCCTTCCGTACCAAATAATTTTGCCTGTTCAATTACTTCAGACCTTGGCAGGCTTCTGCTTGCTCCTCTGGTATAGGGGACGATACAGTAGGTGCAGTAGCTTTCACAGCCGTCCTGTATTCGCAGATAGGCCCGGCTTCTATCGCCAAATCTCCTGACGGGAAGACGGCATATTTCCTTTTCCTCCAGTATGGAACCAAGGTTGATTTGTCCACTGTCTACGTTATCCGTCAGTGCATTTTGTACCAGTCTATCCTTTTTACTGTTGCCGACAATGGAGAATTCCCGGCCCAGGAGTTCTTTCTCCCGAGACAGTTCTTTTGCACCAATCTCGGCAAAACAACCTGTAATTATGATGTGTGCTCCGGGGTTTGCACGGGCGGTTTGGCGAATAGTTTGCCTGGACTGGGCTCCGGCATTTGCAGTTACTGCGCAGGTGTTGATGATAATGATATTCGCCTGTTCTTCTGATGTTGCAATAGTGTACCCAGCATCTTCAAAACCGGTTCTAAACGACGCTGATTCGAACTGGTTCACCTTACAGCCCAGAGTTGTAATGAAGATTTTTTTCATTTTGTCTATGATTCGTTTATATGAAAGTCATGTGCTACCCGGAAGAAAAGGGGTTGGGAGGGGTGTTAGACGATAATGCCTGACCCAAGCAGCTCAGTATTGTCATAGATTACGGCAAACTGGCCGGGAGTAATGGCTCGCTGGGGCTCCTTAAACAAAAGTTCACCCCGACCGGCTTCATTCAAGGTTAAAGTTGCCGCAGCTCCTGCATGGCTGTATCTTATTCGCACACTATAATCTTTAACTGGATCAGGAGTGGATCCGGCAAGCCAGTGGAGGTCTCTAAGCTGAATTTTATCTTTGAATAATTCCTCATTTATCCCAACAATTACACTGTTATTTTCTCTGTTCAGGGCGATGACATAGAGTGGCGCGGTACTGGATATGCCAAGGCCTCTTCTCTGGCCGATTGTATAATGAAAGAGGCCGCGATGGGTGCCAAGGTGTTCGCCTGAGCTGGAAAGAATCGGGCCACTGCTGTCTGTCTGAGGTGAACATGTTTCCAGAAAATGACCAATGTTTTTATCTTCAAGAAAACAGACATCCTGGCTTTCAAGACCACGAAAATCATCAAATCCATGTTGTTCAACCAACAAATAGGTGGACTTCTTCTCTTTTTCACCAAGTGGAAAGAGAACCCTGGAGAGTTGCCGCTGGTTGAGTCGGGAGAGAAAGTAAGATTGATCCTTTTTAGGGTCAGCACCGCAGTGCAATCGGAAGAGAGCATCATGTTCAATAATTCTCGCATAATGACCGGTAGCAATTTTATCCATGCCATGATCCAGAATACTTTCCATGAACAAACCGAACTTGATTTCCCGGTTGCATACAACACACGGGTTTGGAGTAAGGCCTTTGAAGTAATTAGAGGAAAAGTAGTGCAACACCTTCTGTTTAAATTCATGGCGAAGATCTATGACGTTCAGCTTGATGCCAATTGTTTTAGCAATGGCCTCAACCTTTGTTCTCTGCTGTGCAAAATTAGGCTGGGCAAGTTGCATGAAAAATCCTTCAATCTCATAGTGATCCTTGAGAAGAAGGGCGCATGCAGTGGAGTCAACACCACCACTCATTGCTATGCCAACACGTTTTTCCTTCACTGATTATCTTGCAATCCCCGGGTGGTTACTCTATTAAGAAAGGTTAAAAAGGAAGTTCATTAACTATTATGGATTCTGTTACTCTTTTGGGTGACAGCTGTTTGAAATAAGGAATCACAATACATCACCATGAACAAAAATGAAAGTCACAAAGGCATGGTTCCGGTTCTACCTGAACTGCTGGCTCCTGCTGGAACTTATGAGAAACTTGTTACCGCTGTTCACTATGGTGCAGATGCAGTTTATCTGGGTGGAAAGATATTCAGTCTCAGGGCAAAGGCGGGAAATTTCAGTAACCAGGCGATGCAGGCAGGGGTGCAATATGCACACGCACATGGCGTAAAGGTTTATGTAACCATAAATATTATAGCCCACAACAGCGATTTGCAGGGGTTGGAGGAATATCTTCTTGGATTACAGCAGATGCGGGTCGATGGGTTGATTATCTCGGATCCCGGCATACTTACGATTGCCCATGAGATTGTGCCTGATCTGCCCGTTCACCTTTCAACCCAGGCCAATGTGACAAATTATGCGTCGGCCGGGTTTTGGCTGAACCATGGAGCAGGGAGGTTAAATCTTGCAAGAGAATTATCCCTGGAAGAGATTGGGCAAATAAGAACAGTGGTGACAGGAGAACTGGAAATCTTCGTTCATGGCGCCATCTGTATTTCTTATTCGGGGAGATGCATGCTTTCAAATTATATGACCGGCAGAGATGCCAATCGAGGCAATTGTGCTCACCCATGCCGATATGGTTACAGTCTGGTAGAGGAGAAACGTCCCGGAGAGTATTTCCCGGTGGAGGAAGATGAGCGGGGTACTTATATCTTCAACTCTAAAGATCTCTGTTTACTTGAGATGCTGCCACTACTAGTTGCTGCCGGAGTTGATTCCTTGAAGATAGAGGGGCGGATGAAATCAATTTTCTATGTTGGGGGGGTGGTCAGGATTTATCGAGCAGCTCTTGATTATCTGGGACAGCTGCCTGCCCAGGCGTGGCAGATGCCAGAGTTGATCACCATTCCGGACGAATTCATGCAGGAGATTGAGAGAACTGGTACCCGGGGCGCTACAGAAAATTTTATCAAGGATCGACCTGGATCCAGTGAAATGATCTACGCTTCCTCCAGAACCGTACAAACATATGAGCCGGTAGCTGTTATTCGTGAGGCAGGAGCCATGCCTCTGGTCGAAATACGCAATACGGTTTTCGCTGGTGGACAGATCGAATATATGAAACGTTCTGTAGGTGTTGTGGCCTTGGAAATAATCGGGATGACTGATGAAGAGGGGAGAGAAATAGCTAAAGCCAATCCAGGAAACAGGCTGTTTTTAAAGACCGAGCCGGATCTCGCTTTTGGGGAGGTGAACAGTATCCTGAGGCGGAAGAAAATTCAGCATGAGAAAGCTCCAATAAAACAGGATTAGTCTCAATTAACACCCCTCCCAACCCCTTTCCTTTCGTGTAATACATGGCTTTCATATAAAGATCGTACCCCTGTTTTCATACTACTCTGAACCAGTTCCGCCAAGATGCTCAAGAGCTATTTTTAACATTCTGCGAACAGGCTCGGCGGCACCCCAGAGGAGCTGATCACCGACAGAAAAGGCCGTCAGGTATTTTGGTCCGATATTCATTTTTCGAATTCGGCCAATTGGCACTGTCAGAGTTCCGGATGCTTTGACCGGGGTGAGATCCCGGGAAGTGATTTCTCTTTCGTTAGGGATAACTTTTACCCACTGGTTATGGTTTGAGATGATCTCTTCAGCTTCTTGAACAGTGATATCTTTTTTTAGTTTGATGGTAAAAGCCTGGGAATGACAGCGCATGGCTCCAATTCGTATGCATTGACCGTCAATGGGTATAATTCCCCCTTCTTTTTTACCAAGAATTTTGTTGCTTTCGACAATCCCTTTCCATTCTTCTTTAGTTTGGCCGTTCTCAACAGGTACGTCGATCCAGGGGATCAGGCTTGCCGCCAGTGGGACACCCCAGTTCTCCAGAGGCAGAGAACCGTCATTGAGCTTAGCTGTGATTTTTTGGTCGATATCAAGGATTGCCGATGACGGATCAGCAAGTAACTCTGTTACATCTGTTTCGAGTGCACCCATCTGACTGATAAGTTCCCGCATATTCTTGGCTCCGGCACCGCTGGCAGCCTGATAGGTCATGGAACTCACCCATTCAACAAGGTCGTGTTCAAACAAGCCACCAAGGGCCATAAGCATCAGTGAAACGGTACAGTTGCCGCCAATATAGTCTTTGATACCGCTTTTCAGTCCATCATTAATTACATCTCGATTAACGGGATCTAATGCTATTATGGAATTGTCTGCCATTCTCAGGGTTGAGGCGGCGTCAATCCAGTAACCATGCCAGTTTTTTCTCAAATTTTCATAGACGGATGAGGTGTAGCCACCTCCCTGGCAGGACATGATAACATCCATCTCTGCCAGTTTTTCCAGATTCATTGCATCTTCAAGCGGTTGGCTTCTTCCACCAATATCCGGGCCCGGTTGACCGACCTGTGAAGTTGTAAAAAAAACAGACTCAAATTCCTGAAAATCGTTCTCGGCCGTCATTCTTTGCATTAAAACAGAACCTACCATTCCACGCCATCCAACAAATCCGACTTTAAGCATTGAAGACTCCATATAAATTAGTTTAATCGAATTCTGAAATTCAGAATTTCAACTTTTTACATAAAAAGAGGAAAAAAGCTCGCTAAAAAATGTTGACTACTGCCTTTGTAGCAGAAACAGTCGCACTATTCATCAGACCTATTTTTTATTAATAGAAATCCAAGGAGAAAGGAACCGCCGATAATATATATATCAGCCAGATTGAATATCCCAGTTTTAAAAACACTGATTCGGATTTGGATAAAATCTATTACTGCACCATTATTAATAATTCTGTCGAGCAGATTACTGATACCTCCACCTGTTATGATGCTAAGGGTCGTGATGTGAAGGGCAGGAAGATTTTTCTCAAAAAGTAGATAGTACAGGCAGTACAGCAGAATCAGTGGAACACAGATATTAAGGAGAAAAAACTGCAAATACCAAGGATATTCGCTGACCATCCCAAGAAATCCTCCACTGTTTTCAACATAGGAAAAAATTACTGTTTCTGAGTAGAAAGAAACAGGGGACAGGCCTGAAAGGTACTTTTGGGCGATTGATTTTGTGTATTGATCGGAATAAATAACAAAAAACAAAGCAAACAGAACGATACACAGACGTGTGATGCTAATGGTGAGTAGATTGAACTGTGGAAATTTGGACTTAAGGGGGGGAACCATATATTTTCCCAGAAGATGGTCTGTCTAAAAAGAAGAGATGCTTAGTGGTGCTATTATCAACTGAGGCTCTTAGGATGTCAACAAGTCTCATTTTTTGACAATTTACAAAAACTGTTGCAGCCTGTCGACCAGTCTTTTAAAGTTGGTCAGGCAGTAAGATACTATTCAAGGAGAGACGCATGGTAAAGATTGGAATTATTGGCGGATCTGGGCTCGATGATCCTGGCATTTTGCAAGAACCTGAGATGGCACGTAGAGTGACTGAATATGGTGAACCTTCCTCTGCGCTGCTTAGTGGAAAAATTAGCGGAATTGAAACTGTCATTCTTGCAAGACATGGACGAAAACATCAGTATAGCCCTACACAGGTAAATAATAGAGCAAATATAACCGCGTTGAAAGAAGTCGGAGTAACGCACATCCTTGCAACAACGGCTTGTGGAAGTCTCAGAAAAGAGATTGATAGAGGGCATCTAGTGGTACTGGATCAGTTTATCGATTTTACCCGGTTCAGGAAAAACAGTTTTCACGGTTCTTTTGCAAAAGGTGCTGTTCATACAGCTATGGCCCATCCTTTTGATGACGAATTGAGGAAGCGATTGTTTGAAACAGCCGAGTCCCTTGACTTGAAAGTGCATCGGTCGGGTTGTGTTTTAACTATAGAAGGCCCCAGGTTCTCAACTGTTGCAGAATCAAAAATGTTTAGAATATGGGGTGCTGATGTGATCAATATGTCCACTGCACCGGAAGCCATGCTGGCAAATGAGGCTGGAATTCCATATGCAGCGGTGGCGATGTCAACGGATTATGATTGTTGGAAGGAGGATGAGGCGCCTGTTACCTGGGACGAGATTCTTGCGGTATTTCAGGAAAATGCGGATAATGTTAAGCGACTGCTTGTGAAAGTAATCGAAAGTTTCCAATGAAGAAAACAGATAAGGAAGAGTGATGGTGTTAAGAAAAAGTGTGAGAAGTATTTCTAACTGGCCGATAGACGGCGTAATTTTCAGAGATTTGACTACCCTTATGTTGGATCCGCAGGCTTTTGCAGCGTCCTGTGACATTCTATTTGATAGATATGAAAGCCAGAATATTGATAAAATTGTCGGGATTGATGCAAGAGGGTTTGTTTTTGGTGCTGTACTGGCCTATAAGATAGGCGTGGGCTTTATTCCCGTTCGTAAGAAAGGAAAGCTTCCGGGTGAAACCTTAGAAGAATCATATAATCTTGAATATGGGTCAGATACTCTTGAAATTCATAAAGATGCAATTAATGAAGGCGAAAGGGTAGTTATCGTAGATGATTTGATTGCGACTGGTGGTACTGTCGGTGCTACTGTTGAGCTTGTTAAAAAGTTAGGTGCTAATATCATTGAGTGTGCCTTTCTTATCGAATTACCAGACCTGAAAGGCAGAGAGAAGATTAAGGAGTGTGAGGTGTTTGCTATAATGGAGTTTGAGGGAGAATAGCAGGGGCTTTAGTTTTTCAGGTATAAAAAAGCAAAACCCCGTTAATCCAGGTTTTGGATTAACGGGGTTTTTATATAAAAAACGGCGGCGACCTACTCTCCCACACAGTTGCCCATGCAGTAC
>MAXH01000106.1 GCA_001750925.1 Desulfobulbaceae bacterium S3730MH12 | reverse complement strand
CCCCATAAAATGATGGTGGGTGCTGAGGTTATGGATATGACCGATGTGATCTGTGATAACTATCGTCGGCATAATCTTGATGTTCTTGTCTGTATAGGTGGAGGGGGGACCCAGAAGAATGCCTTTCGACTGGCGCAGAAGGGGTTGAATATTATCACCCTCCCCAAGACCATTGATAATGACGTTGCGATGACTGATGTCACCTTTGGTTTTCATACTGCTATGGAAATCGCCACCGAGGCCATCGATAGATTACATTCAACCGCCCACAGCCATCACCGGATAATAGTTGTTGAAATCATGGGCCATAAGGCGGGATGGCTCGCCCTTGGTGCCGGCGTTGCCGGAGGTGCGGATATTATTCTCATACCGGAAATCCCCTACGATCTGCAGTCAGCTGCAAATGCTATACGAAAACGACAATTGCGAGGGACAAATTTCAGTATTGTTGCTGTTGCGGAAGGTGCGTTGAATATCGAGGATTCCAAGATTCTAAATGATTTGCAGGCAACGAAGGCAAAAGCCAAAGAAGCGAATGATGGTAAGGGCAGAAAGAAGGCTGCAGAAGCGTTGCAGGAGTTCACAAAACAGTGCAAGGGTAACACCCTGAGACTGACTGAAGAACTGGAAAAATTAACAGGTCTGGAGTCAAGGTTGACGATACTCGGTCACTATCAGCGCGGAGGTACACCTTCTGCCGCCGACAGGCTTCTTTCCACGCGACTTGGCAGTGGTTGTGTAGAGTATATTGACCAGGGACTTTATGGTGTTATGGTCGCTGTTGATGGCAATAAAACAAAGGCAGTTCCATTGGATCAGGTTATCGGCAGGAAGAATCTGGTTCCACCTGATCATCCCTGGGTGAAAAGTGCCAGAGATGTCGGCACCTGTTTCGGGGATGGGTACAAGCATTGACAGCAATGAAGGCCATCACAATTCATATTTCTTCTTATATCCCCTTGGGGTAACCATCAGATCATTCCAGCTGTATGTTTGAGAGTTGCCGATAATAAGAGTGGACTGCATGGTGATCTCATTGTCCAGCATCTTATCAAGTGTGGTGATCACAATCTTTTCGTTTTCACGGGTTGCGGCAGTTACAATTCCCACTGGAGTTTGAGGGTCTCGGCAGGTAAGAAAAATCTCTCTAGCCCTGACAATCTGTTCTGTACGTTTTTTTGATTTAGGATTGTAGATTGCGGTAACAAAGTCGGCTTCAGCAGTGGCTTTCAGTCTTTTTTCAATAACTTCCCATGGAGTGAGCAGGTCGGAGAGACTGACTGCGGCAAAGTCGTGCATCAGAGGTGCACCGAGACGAGCGGCACAGCTGTTAATAGCCGCCAGGCCGGGAATAATCTCAATCCTGCATGGGAACTCGGATTCTTTTGCCATCTCATAGACAAGACCGGCCATGGCATAAATTCCTGGATCTCCGCCGGAGACCAGGGCTACCTGCTTGCCCCGACTTGCAATCTCCAGAGACTCTCTGCAGCGATCAACCTCTTTCATCATTTCTGAGGAGATCACCTTCTTTCCCTCAAGATATTCAGGGATCAGATCCAGGTAGGTTCTATAGCCGATAATCACATCAGCATTTTTAAGGACTGCAGCTGCAGCTGCGGTCAGATATTGGCTTGACCCGGGACCTGTGCCGACAACGAAAAGGGTGCCTCGGCTATTGCCATCGTTATGTTTTTCCATTTTCTTTTCCTGCTGAGTAAGAGATTGGTGCCCCCACTGAGAAGGGCGGTGGGTTCTGCAACGCCGATTGCCCCGACTGCCTTCAGGGCTGCAAAGGATATCTCAAGGTTTTTAAGTTCGTTAATTGAATCTTTATCAAAAAAATCGATATGCCAGCGGTTTGTGTTGGCAAACTGGAGGAGACCGACTTCATCATTTTTTTTATCTATTGACGCCAGGTTGCGTATGGATGACCGGCTGAGTTTATTGTCTTTTAACAGTTCGCAGAGACAGGCTTCAAATTCGCTTTCCGGGGTATTACGGTTACAACCTGTTCCGACAATAAGGTTGCGGGGCCTGAAAAGGGTGATTTCTTTGGGATAGATATCCCTATGGGAAACGATAATATCGGCGTCCTGCCAATCTTCGGTTCGTTGTAATCCATTCGGCAAATTCTTAACGGTTACATCAGCGTAAATACGCAGATATCCTCGGCTGACGAGAGTTCCGCTTGCACTAGTGAGTTTTTCCTGGCTGCCAACATGAAGATTCTGTTCTTTAGCCCAAAGATCCAGGGGAGCCAGACTAAGAGTGTCTGACCCGGTTGTAATGACGGCTTTTCCTCCGGTAAGAGAGGAAAGGTGGTGGGCGAGTTGATTGCCGCCTCCAATATGACCTGAGAGCAGGCTGATCACATGCTCACCTTTTTCATCCATTACAACCACACAGGGATCATCATGTTTATGCTGCAGGAGTGGGGCAATGGAGCGAACTACAATTCCTGCAGCCATGATAAACACAAAACCGTCAAAGTTATGCCAGTTTTCAGCTATGGTCTCAGCAACCTTTTTTCCTCTGGGTAGAACTGCTGCTTTATCAAGTTGAGACACCAGCTTTTTCGCCAAGTTTTCCCCTCCCTTTGTTATGGCAATAAATGCAAGTCTCATCTTAACAGCTGCTTTTTCTATATTCGTGGCTGAACTCTTTATCATAGAGTTTGGAAAGAGCGGGCGGCGGACCTTCCGCCAATACATCACCCACAGCAATAATGGCTGTTTTAGTGATACCCGCTTCTCGTACCTGTTCAGCAATAGTACCAAGAGTGCCACGCAGCTGTCTTTCTTCAGGCCAGCTCACTTTTTCAACAATGGCAACGGGTGTCTCTTCAGTATAGCCGCCCTCTATCAGTTCCTCCACTACCTGCTCAATCATGCCGACACTGAGAAAGATCATCATGGTGGCCTTGTGGGAGGCAAGAGAGATGAGATCCTGCTTTTCAGGTACAGGAGTTCTGCCCGCTCTTCTGGTAAAAATAACAGTCTGGGAGACCTCCGGCAGAGTTAATTCTGTGGACAGAGCTGCAGCTGAAGCGGTTCCTGAGCTGACACCTGGAATGACTTTAAAAGGAATCTGGTTTTCTTTAAACAGGGCAATCTGTTCATTTATGGCACCATAAATAGCAGGATCACCGGTATGGAGCCGCACAATTTTCTTTCCTTCTTTCCAGTCATTGTGAATAATTGCAAAGACCTCATCAAGGTTCAATCCGGCAGAGTTATGTATCTGTGCCTGCAGTCCTGAAATCAAGGCCTTTGGCACCAGGCTGCCTGTATAGATGACGATATCTGCTTCCCTCAACAATCGTTGGCCTTTTACGGTGATGAGTTCAGGGTCACCAGGTCCTGCCCCGATAAAGTGGACTGTATGTCGCGCTCTATCAGATGATTCTTGTTTTGAATTTCCTTCGTTCATCGAGTTCCTGCCATTATTGTAATTGGATTAAAATTTTGCACTGCACCGTTTTTTGATTCTCTGTTTATGTTGATAACACACCTGCTAACAGCAAAACCGGCTTCCCTCATATATTGAGGTGCGGTAGTTATTGTTTTTTCAATAACCCCATTGATGACCAGATGACCATTTGCAGTCAGTTGCTTAGCAACGAGCCGTACAATGTCTGCAAGAGAACCAGTGCTGCCGCCGATAAATACACGATCAGGAGCAGGTAGATCGGCCAGAACTTCAGGTGCTCTGCCAAAAACAGGGATTACATTAAAACAGTCATACCTGCGGATGTTTTCCTTTATGTTGTTAAGCTCTTCTTCTTTATGTTCGACAGCATAGACGGTGAGGCGAGGGTTGGTTCGGGCTGCTTCAATGGATATTGAGCCGCTGCCGGCGCCAATATCCCAGAAAACGCCTTGCCTGGGAAGTTGCAATTGGTGGAGGGTTACCGCCCGAACTTCATTCTTGGTTATCAGGCCGCGGCTGTGGGAGATTTCCTCTTCCGTCAATCCAAGGTCAAAAGAAGTTTGTTTTTGGCCTTGAAGGTGAGGGCGTTGAAGATAGAGGATATTGAGGGGAGAAAAATCATTTTTTGCTGTCTCCTCAAGGGAGCCAGTAAAGACATTTTCATTTGGCAGCCCTAAGTTTTCAGCCACTGAAAATGCTATTCTTTCTATAAGATCTATATGGCCGATGGACTGAAGATATTTGTTGATTTTATCTGCTATTATCTGGGGCGAATTATTTTGATCGGTAAAGACAATGGTTTTTTTATTCTTCAGGAGCAGACCAGGGATATGATGGTGTTGCCTTCCATGCAAACTGACAATAACAGCATCATCCCAGGGAGTTTTAAAGAGGGCACAAGCTCTTTGTAAGGCACTGAGTGCGGGGTAAAACTCTAATTGTCCAGGTAGGAACTCCTCGAGCAGTCTTTTGCCGATGCCATAAAAAAGTGGATCTCCGCTGGCAAGAACAGCAATGTTGCCAGTGGGCAGGGTGGATCGGATGGCAGTTATTGCCTGTTCTAGCGGGGCAATAGACTGAATCTTCCCGGAAAAATCAGCTGCCATATCTCGAAGACGTCCGGTGGCTATGAGAAGGGAGCAGGTGTCTAACAGCTCCAGTTGGCTGAGGGAGAGTACCGGTTCAGATATACCGATAACAGATACCTTATACATAAGTAATCACATCGGCCTTATGGTTAAT
>MAXH01000105.1 GCA_001750925.1 Desulfobulbaceae bacterium S3730MH12 | reverse complement strand
TCGTGTTTGATTTTTATCAGTCTTTGCGAGAATCTCGCATGATAAAAATTGAATATGAAAATGTTTGAAAATCAAGAAATTTGCAGTAAAAAGCGGAAGAAATCAACTCACAAACCCGTACGATAAGTGTTGCAATTTTCTAACCGGACACTACTGATAACGATTAGCTTATCCGATCACACAGAGAACCGCACCTTTAGCGACACTGTCTCCACTGCCGAATTTTACACACTTCACAACTCCGTCAGCTGGAGCAGTGAGGGAATTCTCCATTTTCATGGCTTCCAGTACAACTACCGCATCCCCCATCTTGACACTGTCACCCTCGTTAGCCAGGTATTTGACTATCATTCCAGGCATAGGAGCAAGGAGAAGAGTACCATCCGCATCCGCTGCCGGCGCTGGTTTCGCTGCCACCGGTACAGCTGCTGCTGCAGGAGCAGCTGCCACAACCGGTGCTGCCGAAACAACCTGCACATCCCCGGTAGGATCTACCTCAACATTGAAATACTCATTATCGACAAAAACATTAAAAGTACGCAGGGCTGCAGATTTTGCAGGCTCGTCACTCTTACGTTCAATGAGTTCACCGGCTTTCGCTTTTTTAATTATCTCATCTTTCTTTTTAACATCTTCAAGAGTAATCGGTTTTACACTGTCGGGAACCTCTGTCTTACCATATTTCCATTCCAGGAATTTTTTTCCCGTTACAGGAAACTGTGCATACAGGATCAGATCGTCCATATCAACGGCAAGATCACCAATCTCGGCTTTGGCTTTTTCAAGTTCAGGCTCAAGCACTTCTGCAGGCCGACAGGTGATAGGCTCCTCTCCGCGAGGATATCCTTTCAGAGCTTTTTTCTGCAACTCAGCATTGATAGGAACCGCTGTTTTACCATAGAGACCATAACAGAGATCCTTCACCTGCCCTGTAATCATCTTATATCGTTCATCGGGTGTATCATGTAGAACATTGTTGACCGTCTGAACCCCGACTATCTGACTGGTTGGGGTTACCAGGGGAATCTGTCCCAGATCCTTTCTCACCTTGGGGAGTTCCCTGTATACATCACCAATCTTATCAAGTGCATCCATTTCACGAAGCTGGTTAACAAGATTAGACAGCATTCCGCCAGGTGTCTGATGCAGCAGGACGTTGATATCAATAATTGAAACCTTGGAGTCATCAAGGAGATGCTTATATTTCGGCATTACCTCTTTTTCCAGGACTTCATTAATCGCTGCGAGTTTTTTAATATCAAAACCGGTATCACGGTTTGTTCCCAAAAGTGCCATAACAAGAGGCTCCACAGCAGCATGGGAGGTCCGATAGGCATATGGAGTCATGCAGGTATCGATGATATCCACCCCAGCCTCAATTGCTTTCAAATGAGTCATCGGCGACATACCGGAAGTGAAATGACTGTGCAGATGGATGGGTATCTCCACCGCTTCTTTCAGTGCCTTAATAAGTGGGTAAGCATCATAAGGAGCCAGGAGTCCAGCCATATCCTTAATACAGACTGAATCGGCACCCATTGACTCCAGAGATTTAGCCCGATCTACGTAATAATCAAGATTATAAACCTCTCCGCCAAGGCGGGGTTCGGTCAGGGTATAGCAGATACAGCCTTGAAAGTGTTTTCCCGACTTTTTTATCTGCTTGACAACAGTCTCAAAGTTTCGATAATCATTCAAGGCATCAAATGTTCTGAAAACATCCATACCGTTTTCAGCAGCCCTGTCGACAAAAGCATAGGCCAGATCATCGGCGTAATTCCTGTAACCAACCAAATTCTGGGCACGCAGAAGCATGGAAAAAGGAGTTTTCTTGATATAACGCTTCAAAGTGCGCAGCCGTTCCCAGGGATCTTCATTGAGAAACCTGTGCATGGTATCAAAGGTTGCGCCACCCCAGGTTTCAATGGCCCAGAAACCGACTTCATCCATCATCTCGGCTACTGGAATCATGTCCTCTGTGCGTCCCCTCGTTGCAAACAAAGACTGGTGTCCGTCACGTATCGACAGATCCATTATTTTTACCGGATTTCCTGCTGCTGGTCGGTCCGCACTATAATCCAATGGGGTCATCTTCACTTGATCACTCATCCTCTATCTCCTATTATGTTACCTGGTCGTTAAATATAATTTCCCCCTGTACAGGGGCTAAAATCGAGTAAACGTTCTTAGCTGTGTCAACCTGCGCATCGTCATCATCTCCTGACGACCAGTATGACTCCATTGACTAAAACCTGTTATTTCCGGCTCCTTAAGAACCCCTTTCTGCTCAGCCACCATCGCCTCTTCCTGTTCCAGGTAGAGGCCAACAGCAGCCAGTGCAGCAGCTATTTTTTTTCCATTTCCTGCCATCAATTCACCCATTGATATAGTATCTGAAAATCAATTATCTCAAGTTTCTCCCATATAGGAGGCTGAAAAGAACAGAGAGTTAAGTAGAATACATCGCGTACTCGGTTTCATGCCCCAGCAGCTTATCTATTTCACTTTGAATTTCTGTTCTTTTGGGGTTGTTCACCCAGCTATTCCAATCCTCAAGTGATCGCCAGGTGCTGATCACCATGGTCTCTTCCGTATTATCTATACGACTGAGGGTCTCCCCGGAAATATAGCCTGACTGCTCCAAGGTCAGTGACCTGAGCTTTTTCAGCAAGGTTGTCAGTTCAACTACATTTTCATCCTTAACTTTTCTCTGTATGATTATTTTTACTGTCATAAGTTTCCCTCGATGTACCTGAATGCACCATAAAATTAAAATAAAATATTAAAGTGGAATATTACCATGCTTCTTCATGGGATTTGTATCACGCTTATTCTGTAATAATTTCAAAGCGCTGATTATTCTACGACGCGTACGGGACGGCTTTATAATATCATCTATATATCCGCGCTGGGCAGCAATATAGGGATTTGCAACCTTATCTTGATACTCCTTCTCTTTTTCAGCAAGAAATGCTGCTGAATCTTCCGCTTTTTTTGCTTCCCTGCCATAAAGTACACCAACCGCACCCTTGGCACCCATTACTGCAATCTCACCGCCGGGCCAGGAGTAGTTGATATCCCCCCGCAGATGCTTAGAGGACATGACACAATATGCACCTCCATAGGCTTTGCGTGTTATTATCGTAATTTTAGGAACTGTTGCCTCGGCAAAAGCATAAAGAATCTTGGCACCGTTTCTAATTACACCACCATACTCCTGGGCAGTACCGGGAAGAAATCCGGGAACATCGACAAAGGTGACTACAGGAATATTAAAACAGTCACAGAATCGTACAAACCTGGCTCCCTTTACAGATGAATCTATATCAAGCACACCGGATAAATGTGCCGGCTGATTGGCCACGATACCAACACTCATGCCGTTATAGCGGGCAAAACCGACAATCAGATTTGGAGCAAAATTTTCTTTTATCTCAAAAAAATCTCTATTATCAACCGTATGCAATATGACTTCCTTCATATCATAGGCAGCATTTATATTTTCTGGAAGTATACTGTTCAGCTCTTCCGACTCCCTCTCACAGGGATCGGTACATTCTGCAACAGGAGGATTCTCAATATTATTCTGGGGAAGAAAAGAGAGCAGTTTCCGTACATAAGCAATAGCATCTGCCCCGGAAGTTGCAGGATAATCGGCAACACCGCTTCTGCTCGAATGCATCGCAGCACCACCAAGTTCCTCTACAGTTACCTCCTCATGGGTTATTGCCCTTACTACCTTTGGGCCGGTGAGAAACATATAAGATTTATCCTGCACCATTACCACAAAGTCTGTAAGAGCCGGAGAATAAACTGCGCCACCGGCACAAGGCCCAAAGATTGCAGAAATCTGCGGTACAACTCCGGAAGCCATAACATTACGCTGAAAAATTTCAGAGTAACCGGCGAGACTCTCAATCCCTTCCTGGATTCGTGCTCCACCGGAATCGTTCAAGCCGATTACCGGAGCACCATTTTTCATGGCCAGATCCATAATTTTACAGATCTTTTCGGCAAATGTTTCTGACAGAGAACCACCCAACACAGTAAAATCCTGGGCAAATATATACACTATTCTGCCATCCACTGTACCATGTCCGGTGACGACACCATCTCCGGGAAACAGTTGTTTGTCCATGCCGAAATCCCGACATCTATGGGCTTTGAACATGTCAAATTCTTCAAAGGACCCCTTATCGAGCAGAAGGTCGATCCTTTCTCTTGCAGTCAGACTCCCTTTCGCGTGCTGCTTATCTATTCTCGCTTGGCCGCCACCGAGTCTCGCATTTACCCTGCGAGTACGCAACTGGTCTACCAGGTCATTCATTTTCATACCATCTCCTTGAAACAAAATTCGACTTTACTTCATATCTCAGAACTCATTGTGATTCCTTAGGAAAAAACTTCTTTACACAGTCTCCCCAAAGAACCTAAATCTTCACAAACATAAAGCCCACTTTCCTGCATGGCTGCAATTTTAGCCTCTGCCGTACCCTGACCACCACTGACAATAGCCCCCGCATGTCCCATGCGACGCCCCGGAGGCGCAGTAACACCTGCGATAAATCCAACGACCGGCTTTTTCATGTTTTCTTTAATCCAGGAGGATGCCTCCTCTTCAGCATTTCCGCCGATTTCACCGACCATTACCACTGCTTCGGTATCTGGGTCCTCATTGAACGCCTTAAGGCAGTCGAGAAACCCGGTACCGTTGACAGGGTCACCGCCGATACCGATACAGGTCGTCTGACCTAAACCTACTTCTGTTAATTGATGAACCACCTCATAGGTGAGCGTTCCAGAGCGGGAGACAACACCTACCGGGCCACCCGGCGTGTGAATTGGTCCAGGCATAATGCCGATTTTGCACTCCCCGGGGGTTATAATTCCAGGACAGTTAGGGCCAATCAGGCGACTATTTTTCATTGCTAGATAGTTCTTGACCTTGAGCATATCCATTACTGGAATTCCCTCAGTAATGCAGACAATCAACTCAACCTCAGCATCAATCGCTTCAAGAATTGCATCGGCAGCAAAGGGCGGCGGCACCAGAATCATGGATGCATTTGCACCTGTCTTCTCTCTTGCCTCCCTGACAGTATTAAAAACAGGTACTTCATCCATAAACTGGCCGCCTTTCCCGGGAGTCACACCGGCAACAACCTGAGTCCCGTATTCAATACATTGCTGGGTATGAAATTGTCCCTCTTTTCCTGTAATACCCTGAACCAAGACACGAGTTTGGGAATTAACTAAAATGCTCATTGTTTTCCTTTAAAAATAGTTGTGCATAAATCTTGTTAGGATACCTTGCAGCCCTGAATTACGCCTGATCTAAGCTACAATCCCGGCAACTTTACTAGCAGCATCTGCAAGATCCCTTGCATTAATCAGCTCCAGACCGGATTCGGCTAAGATCCTTCTTCCCGCTTCAACATTTGTACCCTCCATCCGAACCACCACAGGAAGCGACAACTTCACTTTTTTCGCCGCCTGGACAACTCCCTGAGCCAGGACATCACGCCTGAGAATGCCACCAAAAATATTTATCAGGATT
>MAXH01000104.1 GCA_001750925.1 Desulfobulbaceae bacterium S3730MH12 | reverse complement strand
TTTTACCTTACAGGATAATATCAACTTGAATGTTCAGAATCGAAGAAAACAGCAGCGACACGAATTAGCTGACACTGTCACTATTTGTCCCCAAGGGGTAAGTCAGGTAGTCGATATCAGCTCAGGGGGAATCTCCTTTAAATGTCGCTGCAAACAGTGTTTTGAAAAAAGATGGGTAGTCGATATTGTCGACAGCATTACGGGTATCCACCTCCAGGAGTTTCCCGTAGAAAAAGTCTGGGAATCAGTAGAGGACAAAAAGAAATATACCCCCATACTTACAACGACAGTGGGAGTGAAGTTTAAAAGTCTATCCTTTCAACAGCGATTAGCTCTCTATGAGCTCATATATAGATAGTGTCCACCCAGAAACGAGATCGCCCCTCACCACCGATCAGTCGAAAGAGAAGTATATTTGACCATTGGCCGGCACCAGCGTAAAACTTACAGCTTCTCCATAATCAGACTTCCGATCGAGTAACCTGCACCAAAAGAACAGAGAATACCTTTGTCCCCTGGATTAAAATCCCCCTTGTATTTATGAAAAGCGATAATCGATCCAGCGGATGCTGTGTTGGCATATTCGTCCAGAACCACCGGTGCCTCATGAGGCTCAGGAGCTCGCCCGAGCAATCCACGTGCAACAAACATGTTCATGTTAATATTTGCCTGATGCAGCCACATACGACGTATCTCACTGATATTCAGTTCACAGCTCATGAGTTGATTTTTAACAAGACTGCAGATCATAGGCAACAGCTCCTTAAACACCTTTCTGCCCTGCTGAATAAAAAACTGATCCTGTTCAAAAAAACGCTCAAAAGTGATGTTTGGTTCTGCGCGGGTCAGATAACTTGCATTAGTCCTGATATTGTTTGAAAAATGGGTCTTCAGTTTACGATCTATGATTCGAAATAAATTTTCACCTGAAGCAGTCTGTTGTTTTTCCACAATACATGCAGTCGCCACATCACCAAAAATAAAATGACTGTCACGATCCCTGAAATTGATCTGGGGAGAAGCATACTCGGGATTAACAATCAAGGCACAGGTTGCTGCCCCTGACAAAATCGCATCAACCGCTGTTGATATACCAAATGTACCTGTTGAACAGGCAACTGTCATATCAAAAGCGTAACCGCCGCAGCCCAGAGCCTGCTGGACTTCAACAGCAACTGCAGGCCAGGGTCTCTGGGATGTTGAAGCACCATAAATCACAAGATCTATATCTTCCGGCTTTCTATTTGCCTGGCTGAGCGCTTCACGCCCTGCTGCTATTGCCATTTCAGCAGTTATTGACAGTACATCATCCGGTCGGCGGGGAACCAGGGGCATCATCCGTTCCTTATCCAGGATACCATCCTTTATCATCACATAGCGCTGCTTGATCCCTGATGCTTTCTCAATAAATTCACAAGTTGAATGCTGAAGAGCCTCCTCTTCACCGGAATTAATTGCCTCGCTGTTTGTCTTGTTATACATATCGGCATAAGCGTTGTAGGCTTGTACCAATTCCTCATTGGTAACAACATAGGGAGGTGTAAACAACCCCGTACCACTGATCACAACATCGGACATGATATCCCTCTCAGATCTGCGCTCAGATATTTATTTTACCTGCCATACAGGGTCAATCATCAATTGATCAATATGACACTACTTGTTGTTCAACCCTTTTTCTGGTATAAATGTCGCCTGATGAACTAGGAGCCTGTCCGAGAATGCATCTGCGGAGTCTCGTAAACTCGCTTACCTGTCCCCAACATTCTTTCATCATGATCGGTTTCTTTAACTCAGAAATAGGCGAATTAACTGTCGCACGGGCAGTAAAGCTACTCTGGCCGAAACACCCCTTTCTCTGCCCTGGAGATATTTCCCGAACTCCACCAGGAAATAAAAACACCAAAATTATAGTGCAATATTCGAATGAGAACACTACATTTCTTGTTGAAAACCTCTTGAAAACCATGGAACATAGTGCTGTACAAGATCTTAACCGATCAATATATCTTCAACCTGCCTGATTTTAAAATGTATAAATCATTTTCAGTATTCATCGTACTACTGTCGCTACTATGCCTTACGCCTCTCCAAAGTTCTGGAGAGCCCCCCCTTTTTGAACCTCCGAAAGAAACAGCAGAAAGATTGCAGCTCCAAATTAACAGCATGCAAAGCCTCTCCTTTGATTTCTTCCAGCAAACCAGAGGTGAGATGACCGGTCGGCCACGGAAAGGATCCGGCCAGGCAGTTTTTTACAAAAAGGATGGCAACAGCCGTATGCGTTGGGATTACTCCAGTCCTGATAAACAGGTACTCGTCAGCGATGGTTCTGTTTTCTCCATGTATTTTGAAAACCTGAAGCAGATGATAGTATCCCCGGCTGAAACTCTTAATAATGATCTTACCTATTCCTTTTTTACCGGCAATGGGAATTTACAAAAAGATTTCCATATTCTTCCTCCTGACAAAGGCACAGGTGGAGCAACCGAGGAAGTTAGAACAATAAAACTCGTTCCCAGAATACCCCACTCTCAGGTTCAGGATGTACATCTATGGGTCACGAAATCTTCTCTTATTCGCAGGATGAATATCCGAGATCACTTCGGCACCATAACTGTGCTCAACCTGAGTAACATCCAGGTGAACACTCTTGTGGGAATGGATGAAAAGAGGGCCAGATCCTTTTTTTCTTTTGTTCCCCCTGAAGACACGGAAATAATTGAGCAATAATGGCGTCATGAAATGACCAGCAACCGTTCCTCACATTTTAGATTGGCCCTGATATCAATGCCCTGGTCGATCTTTAATCGACCTTCGATCCAGCTGGGTTGCCTTAAAGCTTTTCTGGAAAAAGAGATGAGATGCCAGGTCGATACATTTCACCCTTATCTCAATATTGCCGAAGCCGTCGGGATTGATGCCTACAGGAGAATAAGCAGCAACAGCTGGGCTGGAGAAGCACTTTTTTCACCGCTCCTTTTTCCACCGCAGCAGGATAAGGCCAGAGAACTTTTTTCCTCTGTTCTGTCAAAAAAAGAACAGTCGCATCTTCACTTTGATAACCTTGTCGACCTCATCGAAAAGACATGTTCAGACTGGATCAACGTCATCGAGCTCAATCAATACGATCTTATAGGTTTTTCCATCTGCTTCAACCAGCTATTACCTTCTCTCTACATGGCAAAGCAGGTAAAAATGATTGCAGAAGAGGTACCAATCGTTTTTGGCGGATCTTCATGCACCGGCAGGATCGGCAGATCACTTCTTCACCATTTTCCGGAGATCGATTATATTGTTGATGGTGAAGGAGAAAAATCCCTTCTCTCCATTTGCCGTTCCCTGAAAGAGTCTCCCCAAAAACCTGGCAGACAGGAAAACCCGGCCAAATCCCACGAATCGATAATAAGAACTGATGAAATTGTAGATATCAACGAACTTCCATACCCTGATTACCGTCCATACTTCAATGAAATCGCTCAAATATTCTCCAAGGTACCCATTATTCCGACTCTGCCTCTGGAATTTTCCAGGGGGTGCTGGTGGAACAAGTGTTCGTTCTGCAACCTCAATCTTCAGTGGAAAAAATATCGCATGAAAAATGCGGGCAGGATGGTGCAGGAGACGGCCCATCTTGTACAACAATATAAATGTATTAATTTCACATTTACTGATAACACATTGCCATTAAAAGAGACGGATGACTATTTCAAGATTATCTCCCGGCAGCAGATCGATCTCAATTATTTTGCCGAGATACGGGCAATTCATCAGCCTGAGAGGCTGAAACTGTACAGGCGGGGTGGACTCTCCACGGTACAGGTAGGTATTGAGTCACTGTCTAATTCATTGCTGCAGAAAATGGCAAAAGGGACAACCGTCATCGACAATATAGCGACAATGAAACTATGTGCTGAAAATGGGATACTGGTTGAAGGGAATCTGATTACAGAGTTTCCGACCACAACAAATGAAGAAATAGAAGAGACACTGACAAACCTCGAATTTGTCCTGCCCTATCACCCCCTCACACCTGCCGCCTTTTTTCTTGGCCACGAATCACCAATACACAAAAACTACGGTAAATTCGGCATCAATGCCATTTTAGTGCATTACAAAACAAAAAAACTCTTTCCACAGCGATATCACAAATCTCTAAAACATCTGGTAAATAGTTACAGGGGAGATCGTACGCTGCAGCACCGGCGATGGAAGCCGGTGTACCAGAAAATAGCACAGTGGCAGAGTTTTCATAAAATGAGGAAAAATAAAGAAAAACCCGCCCTGCAATACCGTGATGGTGGAACTTTTCTTATAATCCGGCAGGAATACCCGACAGGCCTGCCCCTGCAGCACAGGTTAAAAGGACTTTCGAGGAGGATCTATATTTTCTGCCATACCCCTAAGACAATGAATGATATTCTAATAAATTTCAAAGGCCTCAAAGAAGAATCACTTGTGACCTTTATAACCGAGCTCTGCCGGAAGCGGTTGATGTTCCAGGAAAATGACAGAGTGCTTTCTCTGGCTGTTCACCACACAACATAGACATAGGACACAGGATCAACATGGAAGTAAAAAATGAAAGTTTCGAAGAGTTGTTTAAAGTGGAAGAGACTAAAAAACTGCGACGCATCAAGCCGGGTGAGAAGATCACCGCAACAATAGTCGGAATTGGCCAGGAGACCACCTTTCTGGATGTAGGCGGCAAAAGTGAAGGAGTACTGAACAGCTCAGAACTGGCCGACAAGGAAGGCAATTTCACCAAAGCAACTGGTGACAGAATTGATGTCTATTTTCTCCAGACAAAAGGTTCAGAACAGCTCTTTACCATGACAATTGGTTCCGGTTCCAGCAACGCCCATCTCGAAGAAGCATTTCGCAGCCAGATACCGGTGGAAGGTTTTGTCAAGGCAGAAATTAAAGGCGGATTTGAAATCACCCTTGGCGGCAATATACGTGCTTTCTGCCCCTATTCCCAGATGGGACTGAGGAGAGTTGAAGATGCGGCGAAAGAATACCTCGAGACCCATATGAAATTTCTGATCAGTCGGTTTGAAGAGGGAGGACGCAACCTGGTGCTCTCGGCCAGGGCTATCCAGGAGGCCGAACGGGAAGAACTCAAGGAAAAATTACAGCAGGTACTTGAAGAAGGGCAAACAGTAGAGGGTGTGATCAGTTCCGTAAGAGATTTCGGTGCGTTTGTTGATATTGGAGGAGTTGACGGCCTTATTCCAATCTCCGAGATCGGCTGGAGTCGAGTGGAAAATGTGGCTGATTATTTCCATGTCGACCAGAAAGTGTCCGTTGTTGTCAAAAAAATAGACTGGGAAAAAGACAGAATTTCACTCAGCTACAAAGAGACCCTGGCCGACCCGTGGGACACTGTTTCAGAGCAGTTCCCAGAAGGCACCACACATACGGGCACAGTAGCCCGGCTGGCACAATTTGGCGCCTTTATTACGTTGGCTCCCGGCATTGACGGGCTGATCCATATTTCAAAACTTGGTGGCGGACGTAAAATCCACCATCCAAGAGAAGTGATGGAAGAAGGGCAGAATATTGATGTGAACATAGAAAGCACCGATCAGGTCGAGAGGCGAATAAGTCTGGTACCGACAGATTATGTATCACCGGAAAGCACAGATATAGCGGAACAGTCTGAGTATAAATCTTATATTTCAGGAAATAAGAAGAAAAAAGGTACAAGTGATGTCGGCAGCCTGGGAGCAATGTTAAAGGCCAAACTGGCAGAAAAAAAATAGTAATTCACCAGACAATAAGCGACAGTTAGCTCCTTGCTGCTGTCGCTTTCTTTTCTCCGATGAAAATCATTTTCGCTGCAACCAGGGTAAGCAGCAAAACCATTGCTCCACATGTATAGTAGGCCCATGCTATACCAACCAGATCCATACTTATCCCCGCCAGCACTGCTCCAGTGAGAACCCCGCCGCTCATGGTGAAACTAAACATCCCCATCATTGTTCCCTGACCATAATGTACCCGCCCCTCTTCGGTGGCATAGGCACCCAGTACCGGCCAGATTACTGCTTCCCCGATGCCGAGAAAAATATAGAGAATCGTCATGGACACAACGTTTTCCATGGAGGGAATGGCCAGAACAGCCAAACTCATACAGAGAACGCCTGCCAGCAGTAGAACAAGCTTATTGTACTTATCGGCAAACTTTCCAAAAGGAACCTGCAAAACAGCATTGGTAAGGGTTCTGCAGGCTATAACCATGCCAACCTGCAAACCGGTATGAACAGGCCAGTTTGACATCAACAGGGGCAAAAAGGCCATTGTAGGCACCATGATGATCATGGTTGCGTATCGAGCCAGAAGAATACCTGCAGTTCTGCTGTTCCCGACCATCTTTTTCATACTTTTTAAAAGAGTTGAACCCTCCTTTATCTCTGTAGGACTGCGTTTTGGCATATTGCTGATTACTAGAATCAGGGCAATAAAACTCAGTACCGCCATGAGATAAAAAACAGAAGCAAAACCAAAAAGATCTGAAACCAGTCCTCCAATCACCGGCCCGCATCCTATGCCGCAGAATATCGCTATATTGAGATAACTCATATAGCGGCCTTCGTGCCCGACCGGTGAAAGCAGGCCGACATAGGCCATGGCTATGGGCACAATCATTGCAGAACCGACTCCATGAAAGGCACGTATAGCTATTAAATTTCCTACGTTTGTTGCCTGAGGAATGAGCAGGCCGACGATGCCGTAGATGAATAGACCGGCTATGAGAAAATTTTTCCGGCCCCACTTGTCGGATAGATTACCGACAATAGGCTGCAGTAGTCCTCTGCTGATTGAAAAAGCGGCGATAATCATACCCAGGGCAAAGCCGCCGGCACCAAGTTCAGAGGCAAATACCGGCATCACCGGAACAATGATACCGATACCAAGCAGGGCAATAAAGACTGAGAGAAGGAGTGTAGCAAGGGTATTATTTTTCATAGCAGTTTTTCAACAATCAAAATTCAACCCTTACTACTCCATCAGTTTACGGTTTTTTGCCCTTCCAACTGCTGCTGCAGAGCTAATGGGTCAGTCACCGGCATCTTGCAGGTAAAATCGGAACAGACATAAGCCGTAGCCTTATCCCCTATAGGCCTGACAGTTTCCAGAAAGGGAAGAGTCCGGGCGAGGTAGGTTTGATTTTCAGCACCATCCGCCAACAGAAAAAGGCGGGTCGGGTCGAAAAATCGGTCAACAATATGCCGCAGTGCTTTGGTATCTTCCCTCCCCCGTTCACCGGCAATAACCACCTGGGAAGGTTTGGTGTCGATCTGCTGCCAGGCCGTAAGCATAAGCGGCATCGCGGGTGGATAGCGGTTAACCACCTCCGCAAAAGATTCCATAAGGCTGCGTGCCATCTGCTGCCATAACGGTTTGTTCTGCAGCTGAGCAAGACGCTGCAAATTATGTGCCGCCACAGAGTTGCCCGCGGGCTCTGCACCATCGTACCTGTCCCTCATCCTCACCTTAACACTGGAATCAGCCACACTGTCAAAAAAGAAGCTGCCCGTCTCATTCCAGAACAGTGCTATCTGCTGCCCAGTCAACTCTGTCGCCCAGCTGAGCCATTGTGGATCCTGACTTGCCTGGTACAAAGCCAGCAGCCCATCGACAAGATAGGTATAATCATCAAGCTGCCCCGGCAGGCCGGCCTCCTGGCTTCGAAAACGACGCTGCAATGTGTGGTTAGTCTCATTGTAAAGATTTTCCTTCAGAAAAGTTGCCGCCTGCACAGCTGCCGTCAGGAGTGCCGGGTCTTGCAGAATCCTGCTTCCTTTAGCCAGGACTCCGATCATCATACCGTTCCAGGCGGTAATTACCTTATCATCCAGGTGGGGCCGTTTTCTCTCTGTACGTGCCTTGAACAGTATTTCTTTTGAGCGGGTCAGATTTTTTTCAACCTGCTCTCTGTCTGCCTTGAAATGGACAGCCGTCTCATCAATGGTATGGGCCAGGTGGAGAATATTTCTTCCTGTAAACTCCTTCATAGGATCACGTTTTACATTGCCGTTACGCTCCACCCCGTACCTGTAACTGAAGATATCGGCCCTTTCCGGATCCAGTTTCTTCTTCAGATCCTCCCGGGTCCAGAGATAGAATGCACCTTCACCATGCTCTCCAGGAGCATATGGATTATCGCTATCTGCATCCTCGGCTGAATAAAACCCGCCTGCCGGATCACGCATATCCCTGAGGAGATAAGCGAAAGTATCTCTTGCTATCTCGGCATACTGCTCCTCATTTGTGATCTGAAATGCATCGAGATATGAATCGACAAGCTGGGCCTGATCATAAAGCATCTTTTCAAAATGAGGGACAAACCAGTGTTCATCGACAGAATAACGATGAAATCCGCCGCCAATCTGATCATACATACCACCCTCAGCCATCTTTTTGAGGGTAAAAAGTGCCATATCACGACCCTTTTCCTCTCCAGTGGCGAGGTATCGGGAAAAAAGAAAGGAAAAGACGACCGGTCTTGGAAACTTGGGTGCCTGGCCGAAACCACCTTCTTTTTGGTCGTAACTCTCAGCCAGCAACTCATATCCACGTACCAGTACATCCGGTTTGATAGTACTGACAGAAGATGTATTGCTGCTTTCAAGCATAGCAACCATCTGACTGGCCGATTCCTGTAGATCTCCCTTCCGGTCCTGCCAGGCTTTATGGATGGTTGTCAGCAGATCTTTAAACCCTGGACGACCGCCGGATGACTTCGGCGGGAAATATGTTCCTGCATAAAAAGGACTGCCGTCGGCCATTAAAAAAACCGACATGGGCCAACCGCCGGACCCTGTCATCGCCTGAGTTGCCGCCATATACATCTGATCGATATCCGGCCGTTCTTCCCGGTCAACCTTGATACTGACAAACCATTTATTTAAAATTACGGCAATCTCGGGATTCTCAAAGGATTCATGGGCCATAACATGGCACCAGTGACAGGTAGAATAACCAATGGAAAGAAAGATTGGTTTGTTTTCATTTTTGGCCCTGGTAAAGGCCTGCTCACCCCAGGGATACCACTCAACAGGGTTAAAGGCATGCTGCAACAGATAGGGACTCTTTTCATTGATCAGGCGGTTTGATTTTTCTCCTGAAGCAAGTTTTTTCTGCACTTGACTGTGAATACGGTTTTCACCGCCCTCTGCCTTTACTGACAGTGCCATCACGGGCAATACACTCATGATGAGACAGGTTAAAATTATGCGAAACATTGAGCTTCCTCCTTTTCTGTAGACATAACCATGCACTACAGTGTGGTAACAGCTCGAAGGAAAGTCAAACAGGAAAACAGGATATTACCTCGAAATGGATATCTTTGATAGAAACTCGGAGTCCATCAAAATGTAATGCGCACCCTTTTCTTTTTTTCTTTCCCCATCATCACATACAAGAAGAAGGAAATGTCTGGTGCCTACAGTGATCGGGGCAATCCCTTCAATATTTTTTACCCCCTTCATTTTGGGAAGCGAGGCCCTGATCGGCTTATCTCCAGGCTTTCCACCCCATAGCCACAAACCAGGTCGCAATTTCCCTTTTTTATTTTTCACCTCGTTGGTGATCAGATAGACCCCCAGGTTGTA
>MAXH01000103.1 GCA_001750925.1 Desulfobulbaceae bacterium S3730MH12 | reverse complement strand
TTTGATATCAGCGTGCCTGTCAAAGAAAAGAAGGCTAAAGACAGGATCGTAAAGATAGCAAATGAGTTGCTGCCGGTGGGGAAGTCGCGTCTTTACAACCAAGCTTTGATGGAGCTTGGCGGACTTGTCTGTACACCAAGAATACCAAAGTGCAGTTTATGTATTCTTTCCGGGTTCTGTCTTGCCTTTGACCAGGGTACTGTTGATGAACGGCCGGTTACAGGAAAATCAAAGAAAATAACAACCGTCCAGCGACTGTCGGGGATGGTCTTTCATAAAGGGCGCATTCTACTCTTACAGAGAAAAGAGAATGATGTATGGGGAGGGTTGTGGGAATTTCCTGGAGGAGAGCTGAAGGAAGGGGGCGGAGAAGAGGAGGTTGCAGACAAAATTTTGGAGTGTACCGGACTTGCGGTTGAGGTTGTTGATCCCATCACAACAGTAACCCACCATCACACCCGACATAAAAATATTCTCCACTGTTTTCTTTGCAAACTGCAGGGAGATGATATCAAACCGATACTAAAGTCTGCTGCTGATTATCGCTGGCTAAGCCCGGAAGAACTGGATCATTTTGCTTTTCCGGCAGGGCCAAGAAAAGTTATCGAATATATAAGAAAGCAATGCCCAACCCTCCTGCTGGCCAAGTAAAAATTCTTCATCTGCTTCGTTGTTGCAATAATAGAAAAATTGCACGCCTCGCATATGAAGCTTTTTGCTTAGCCATCTAAGATCTTACGTTTTCTTCGACTTTATCGCTAATCACTTTTATTTGGCCAGATATTCAAGCTGCACAGGACAATGATCAGATCCCGTAACCTCCTGCAGGATGGCAGCATTCTGCACCTTCTTTTTGGCGGACTCATCGACACAGAAGTAGTCAATACGCCAGCCGACATTTTTAGCCCGTGCATTAAAGCGGTAACTCCACCATGAATACTGATCTGGTTCCTGATTGTAGATGCGGAATGTATCGGTGAAACCGGCTTCGATGAAACTGTCCATCCAGGCCCTTTCTTCGGGTGTAAAACCCGCATTTTTTACGTTATTTTTCGGGTTTTTAAGATCAATCTCCTTATGGGCAACATTGAAATCCCCGCAGAGGATGACATCTTTTTTTCGACCAAGTTCCTGGGCAAAGGTCTGAAAAGTGTCATTGAAGCGGAGTTTGAAATCCAGTCGTTTGAGTTTATCTCCGCTGTTGGGAAAGTAGATATTTATGAGATAATAAGTGTCAAATTCAAGGGTGAGAACCCGGCCTTCACTGTCAAATTCTTCCTCCCCGAGACCTTCATGAATAGCAAGGGGTCTATGTCGGGTGTAAAAGGCAACCCCGGAGTACCCTTTTTTTTCCGCACTGTGCCAGTATGAAGTGTAACCCGGGATATTTTTTAACTCCTCTGAAAGCTGGTCCGGTTGAGCTTTGGTCTCCTGGATACCTATAATATCGGCATCAAGATCGGTCAGAATGTCGATAAAACCTTTTTTCTCAAGTGCCCTGATGCCGTTGACGTTCCAGGAAATAAACTTGAGAGGTTGGTTTTTATCCCTTTTTTGCCCAGGGACCTTCCTTGGTTTGACACCGTTTTGCGGGCATTTACCTGCAAGGGCGCAGATATCGCAGTGCGGACTGATTGGACGGCAGATGGATTGACCGAAAGCAACCAGTATTGAATTGACTGTTATCCAGTGTTTTTTCGGCAGTTTTTCTCGCAGAGCCATTTCAGTTTTCAGTGGTGTGTCGGTTTCAACATATTGCCAGATATTTAATATTCTGTGCACATGAGTATCAACACATATGGCCGGTTTTTGAAAGGCGACGCTCACCACGAGGTTGGCAGTTTTTCTACCTACCCCCGGCAGGGTAATCAGTTCCTCTATCGTATCCGGTACTTCTCCCCCAAATTCTTCAAGGGCAGAGGGGAGCTTTGACAGATAACCCGCTTTGTTTTTATAAAATCCGACAGGGTAGATGAGCTTTGCAATGTGATCTTCCTTCAATCGGTCAAGAGCCTTTCTGTCAGGGGCAAGGTTGAAGAGTTTTTTTGAAGCTTTGGCGGTTGTTTCATCTTTTGTTCGGGCGGAGAGGATGGTTGCCACCAGTACCTTGAATGGATCTTTGGTCTGCACGGCGATCAGGTCTACCACCGGAACATCCTTATCTTTGATTTCATCCGCCACTGTTTCTAAAAAACTGTTAATGTCTATGGTCATATTCATCACGATTTTACAAATTAGAATGTAAGATTGTCGGGGATAAATTGCAGAGTGGCAAAATAATCTTCGGATCGTTCCTCCCTTCGTATCATTTCCACCCTGTTATCTGCTGTAAGCAGCAGCTCTTTTGGGCGCAGGTTACCATTGTAGTTGAAGCCCATAGAATGGCCATGGGCTCCGGTATCATGAATGATCAGGATATCACCATCATTCAAGGGAGGCAGATCCCGCTGAATGGCAAATTTGTCATTATTTTCACATAGCGATCCTACAATATCCACAGTTTCCTGCTCATCAGATTGTTCTTTATCAAGGACATCAATATGATGGTAGGCTCCGTATAAGGCCGGACGCATAAGGGCACTCATGGAGGCATCGACTCCGACATAGGTGCGATAGATTTCCTTTCGGTTTATTGCTGTAACAACAAGAACACCATGGGGGCCAGTCATAAATCGGCCGCTTTCCATAAAGAGTGCAGGAGTGTAGCCATGCAGCTTTTTAAAGTCATGGAAAAGTGCGGTAATCTCTCTGCCCATACTTTCAAGATCCAGACCGGGGGTGTCGGGCTGATATGGAATACCTAATCCTCCGCCAATATTGATAAATTCAAACTCAATGTTAAGTTCAGCACTGATTTCGGCAATCAATTCAAGGAGCATTTGGGCAGTCTGAACCATATATTTATGATTCAGCTCATTTGAAGCGACCATGGTATGAATACCAAAACGAGTTGCCCCTCTCTCCTTTGCCCTGCGATAGGCCTCGATGATCTGTTCATGACTGACACCATATTTGGCTTCAAGGGGATTGCCGATAATATCATTGCCTGTACGCCTTGCACCGGGGTTGTAACGGAAACTGATGAGCTCAGGCAGGGTTGGAACCTTATCTATCAGGTTGATATCATCAAGATTAAGGATGCATCCCCCATCCTTTTCAGCTTCCAAAAAAACTTCACGACTGGTGTTGTTGGAGGTGAACATGATATCTTCACCGCGACCACCGATTTTGCGACAGAGCTGTAACTCCGTGATTGAGCTGCAATCAAAACCAAAACCCATAGACTGCATAATTTTCAGTATTACGGGGTTTGGCAGTGCCTTAACAGCGAAATATTCCTTGAATGTATCGATTTCATTAAAGGCTACTTGTAAACGTCTGCCCGTCTCTCTTATGTCGGATTCGTCGTAGATATGAAAGGGAGTTTGAAAGTGGCTTGTTACTTTTTTGAGTACAGGGAAAAGCCTGTTCTTAAAAGATTGGGACATTGGCATGGTAAAATTCTCTTATGGTAGTTGTTGTATGGGGATTCTACTGGTTTCTTTCACTGTTGACAGGACGGTCGATGTCTTTGTCGAAACGACGCCGGGGATTAACTGTATTCGATCGCATAAGAGCTGGCCCAACATCTTAGTGTTACTGGTTCTGACTTTGATCAGATAACTATCCTCTCCGGCAATATAATGCACCTCTTGAACCTCTGAAATTTTTGAGAGTGCAGACCCAACGTCCTTAGTAGCAGTCGATGCGGTTATTATCCTGATAAATGCAATATGGGCTCGATCAAAGAGTTCAGGGTTTAAACGCACTTCATAGCCATGAATAATACCCTGTTTTTCCATCTTGCGGATACGTTCGAGAACAGCTGAAGGTGCCAGTCCAACCTGCCTGGAGACTTCAACGTTGGGTATGCGAGCTTTTTCCTGTAGTATTGCCAGTATTTCAAGGCTTATGCTGTCGATCATTTTTGTTTCTCTCTATTTCTGGTGAATATATTCTCTGTATGCCGAATTGTCAAGAATGATATTCTGTCATTGGAAGTTTGCCGGGTGGGAGTTGGTGTGATCGTCGTCGGTATGGTCAGTGGGAGATTATGCTTTTTTGTTTTTAAACCAGTCAGCAAGATTTTTCGGATCCAGCAGTTGTTTCAACTCTTCATGGGGAATATCGGTCAACTCTTTTGCTACATCAATTACTGGTCTTTTTTCTGCAGCTGCAATTTTACCTATTTCCGCAGCTTTCATATAGCCTATGATTGGATTCAGAGAAGTGACGAGTATCGGATTGAGTGAAAGTGAGCGTTGGCATATTTCACGGTTTACTGTGATCTTTGAGAGCACCTTTTCTGCGAGAGAACGTGCACTTCCAGTTAACAGTTCGATAGAATTCAATATGCTCGATGCGGCAACCGGCAACATGGTATTGAGTTGAAAATTTCCTCCGAGTCCGGCAACATGAATTGTTGCATCGTTGCCGACAACCTGAGCAACAGCCATGCAGATCGCTTCCGGGATAACAGGGTTTACCTTTGCCGGCATGATACTTGATCCGGGCTGCAGAGCCGGCAATTTTATCTCCGCCAGTCCGGCCAGAGGGCCGGAGTTCATCCAGCGCAGATCATTTGCGATCTTGCTTAGGGCTATGCCTGTGGTTTTAAGTGTGCCCGAATGTTCAACTATAGTGTCAAGGCTGCTGATACCTTTGTAAAAAGACGCGGTTGTTGTAAAGGCAATGCCGGTTGTTTCATTTATCGCGGCTATAGCTTTGCCGGGGAAATCAGGGTGGCAGTTGACTCCGGTGCCTATTGCTGTACCTCCAAGGGGCAATCGCCGAAGTCTTACAAGCGTGTCTTCAAGTCGTTCGCAGCACTCTCTGATTTGAGCTACCCAGCCTTCACACTCAGACTTCAACCGGATTGGCAGAGCGTCCATGAGATGGGTTCTGCCTGTTTTGATTACGTCCACGTTGTTATCGGCAAAAAGTTGAATTTCATCCGCCAGGTTTTTAAGAGCCGGAAGCAGTTTTTCTTTTGTCTCTAATGTCGCGGCAATATGCAGGGCAGTGGGGATGACATCATTACTGCTCTGGCCAAGATTGACATGATCATTGGCTGAAATTTCTATTCCTTTATGTTTTGCAATGCTGCAAATCACTTCATTGACATTCATGTTTGTACTGGTTCCGGATCCGGTTTGAAACACAGAAACAGGAAACTCTTCCATCGGTTTTATGGCAAGAAGCTCGGCAACACTATCTACAATAGCTCGACTCAGTTTGTCGGAGAGAAGACCAAGCTCGTTATTGGCAGCGGCAGCAGATTGTTTGATAAGCAGTACTGCCTGAATGAATGTCCAGGGGAGAGCCTGGTCGGATATTGTAAAATTCTCAACTGCACGCTGAGTCTGTGCACCATACAGTGCCCGGGATGGTACCTGAACATCACCCATGCTGTCAGTTTCAATACGATAGCTGGTGTTGGTGTTGTCCATAGTTGTGGTGAACGTATGGGGGAGATGGTTCCCCCCTGTTCGATCATTTAATATCTCAACAGGGGGCGTGTGGCTTAACCAGGGTTAGGAGCTTGTCCGAGAATAAGCATTTCGAAGTCTACGCTATCTGTTCAAAATCGAGGTTTTTTAAAAAAATAAGCACAACCATATACATGATATTGCGAGCATTATTTTTTTGGAAATAACGAAGAGTTTGAGTAAAATGCATTCTCGGAAAGGCTCCTAGGCTTTCCAGAGGCCATGAAGGTTGCAATATGCACGGGCTGATACATCACCCGCCACTGATGGGAAATAGGCTGTCGGTTTGTCTGATGGGTTGAGAAATTGGCGATATACAGTATCACCGGCAATAAGTTCTATCCACTCTATATAATGGTCGTCGGTCATCGGGTGATCTACAGAGCCTACGTTCACCTGCCAGCCATCGCCTTTTTTCTCCAGGACAGGGACATGTTTTTCCACTGCAGCATCCGTTGTATTCTCCGTCTGCATGACCATCTGCTGCCCACAGCACATCAATTCAGCTGACCCGGGTGTAAGAACTTCAACAATGTTGCCACAGAGTTCGCATTTATATACTGCCATTTTTTCTGCCATACTATTTCCTCCAGTTAAAGTAAGTGGAATAAGGCGGAGATCGCCTTGGTGACTATGTGTACTCTTTTAACA
>MAXH01000102.1 GCA_001750925.1 Desulfobulbaceae bacterium S3730MH12 | reverse complement strand
TGAAACAACCTGGTGAGGGGTATACCTTGGTAATATTTTATCAAAAGCAAGAGAAAAGCACCCCAAAGAACCAGGGATATAAACTCCGGCTTCGAACTCAAAAACTTCTTTTAAAATTATTGACATGACCATATCACCAAGGTACTTATACCCCTCTAAGAGGTGTTGAAATGAGTCTCGTTTGTCGGAGTTAAACAGTTTTTTAAAGAGAAACAGAATATGAAGAATTTCCCAAGTAATATTCGTCCAAACCTTGTTGGTGACCTTCCAGATATTCATCCCTCAGATGTGCTTCTGCAATGGTCAGCAATCCCCTGATATTTTGAGAAATATGCTGTTCCAGGCGTTCCGGCTCAGACAACATGCTGAGCTGCTGAGTTTCATGTGTAACCAAGAAATAATTTAATAATGGATTTTTTATACATTAATTTCCCTGTTTCGGGTGTAACAACCTGGGTGTTTATACCACCCTTGACAGCCTTTATCGTCTCGTTTTTCACATCAATGGGCGGGGTCTCAGGTGCATTTATGCTGCTGCCATTTCAGATGAGTGTCTTAAATTATACGGCACCATCTGTAAGTGGAACCAACCAGTTATTCAATATTATTGCGATTCCAAGCGGCGTATGGCGATATGTTAAAGAAAGACGTATGGTCTGGCCGCTGACTTGGGCTGTGATAATCGGCACTTTACCGGGAGTGTTGATCGGTGCCTGGGTTCGCCTGGAATACCTTCCTGAGCCAAGGAACTTTAAATTTTTCGTGGGGCTAGTTCTGCTCTATATAGGTATTAAGCTTGTCTGGGATATTGTCAAAAACAAAAAACAGAATACTGTCTCAGTTAAAAGTGAAGCACCTGAGCAGAATACTGAATTTGTAATCAGCCATACCAGCTTCTCTTTCAAGCAGGTTACATTTAAATTTAGTGGTCAAACGTTTTCTTTTTCGGTTCCAGCTGCCTGTTCTCTCTGTTTCATTGTCGGTATTATAGGTGGCATATATGGAATCGGTGGCGGGGCGATTATTGCGCCCTTTTTTGTTGCTTTTTTTCATCTTCCCGTCCATGCGGTTGCCGGTGCTGCATTGATGGGGACGTTTGTAACATCTATCGCCGGTGTTATTGTATATCAGCTTCTGGCTCCTGCTTATTCCGGCATATCGGTAGCTCCCGACTGGTTTCTTGGAATTCTTTTCGGGATCGGCGGCTTTTGTGGTATGTATCTTGGTGCACGATGCCAGAAGTATGTTCCCGTACATATTATCAAATTGATATTGTGTTTCTGCGTTTTGTTTGTTGCTTGTAAGTATATATATGATTTTGTCGTGTAAAATTATGATAAAAAAGAATCTGACTCACCGCTGCACCGGGACGCAAAGGGTTCCGGCCATAGGTTTGTTGGTGTGGGAGGGCTAAACCATGCTTTCGCAACTACGACAACTACTTTTACCTGCACTCTTTTTTCTTATTCTTTTATCGTGTTCGAGTTCCGAAGAACAGGAAAAACAAGGTAGTATTGAACAAGCCACAGAGAAAATAGCGCAAGAAGCCATTGACTATATAAAAACCCCGATCGACCAGGCAAAATTGGCAAAAGAGCTTTCTGAAAGCCATAACAGTATGGTTGAAGATGCTATTAAACAACAAGAGTAGTCAGGGAAAGAAAAATGAAAGGCATCGTATTTGTAAATAATGAATTTGTAGCTGCAGAAGAAGCCAGGGTATCAATTTTTGACCGTGGATATCTGTTTGGGGACGGTGTGTATGAAGTCGTACCTGTTATTAATTATTCATTGATAGATAAAGAGAATTTTCTTCAACGTCTTGCACATAGTCTTCAGGTCGTGGGTATAGCCTGGCCCTATGCAAAGGAAAAATATGTGGCAATTCTGGAAGATCTTATAGAGCGTAATAATCTCAGGGAGGGTGGTGTTTATACCCAGGTGACAAGAGGGGTTGCCCCGCGGGATTTTGCATTCCCAAAAGACTGCCCTCCGGCATGTATGGCATTTACTCTCGAGAAAGAACTTGTTAACAATCCTCTGGCCAAAAGTGGTGTCTCGGTGGTGACCGTACAGGATATCCGCTGGAAGCGCAGAGATGTCAAATCCATTGCCTTGCTTGGTCAGTGTATGGCCAAACAGGAAGCTGCGGAAAAAGGTGGCTTTGAGGGATGGATGGTTGAGGATGGCTATGTAACTGAGGGTACGTCTTCAACAGCATATATAGTCAAAAACGATACAATCATTACCCGACCTCTTTCACACTCAATACTGCCTGGCATCAGGCGTAAAAGTTTACTGAGACTTGCCCGGGAAGGAAAAGTCGGCATTGAAGAAAGACTGTTTACTGTAGCAGAGGCACTTGAGGCGGACGAAGCTTTTTTGAGCAGTGCCACTACTCTGGTACTGCCTGTAATAAAAATTGACGGACAGGATATTGGTGGCGGTACACCCGGCAAGATTGCTCAGTTGATGAGAGAGATGTATATACAGATGGCTTTGGAAGAGTCAGAGGGAAAGTAAACCTGTCTTGAGGTCCTGAATACTTGTTGCACAGGCACTACATTTGCTGAAGAATCTGTATGCCGCCAAATTACCCTTCATTCTTAAGGGCTACCAGGGAGTCATCAAGTGTTCTGCAAATGGTGATAAAGGTGTCCAGTCCTGAAATTTCAAAAACTTCAAGTACATGGTCCTGCATACTGCAGGTGATAAATTGATATTCAGTAGGTTTGTAAGCTTTGGCGGTATTTAGAATAATTCTGAGTCCGGCGCTTGATATGTATTCGAGGTTATTAAAGTTCAGCACCAGATGATTTTCAGGAGAGGTAAGATAATCCTGCACCTGCTTTTCAAATTGTGGTGCAGTGTGAGAGTCAAGTCGACCACTCAGGGTAAAGATAGTAGCATCGTTTTCCTGGCTGATTTCGGTTTTCATATTGTTTTATTACAGGCAAATTCGGTTTACCTGTGCTCCTTGGGTAGTTTTTTTATCAGGGTGAGTACGTTTCTATTTTTTGCTCTCTTATATTTGCAGCCGTCGCTGAATTTTCGCACGAGGTGAATTCCCAGTCCGCCACATCCCCTTTCCTCTAAAGGCAGTGAAATGTCAGGGGCAGGTGTAAGAGTGGGGTCGAACGGAGGATTGTCATCTGTTACAATCAATGTTATTTCACTGTTTCCCTTTATCAGTTTGATATCAATGACACATTCTTTTTCACACCCGCCATGTTCGATGATGTTGGTCACGAGTTCATCAAGTATGAGGTTGAGTTCCATAACTGTTTTGCCGGAGAGGGACCATCGCTTTTCAAGTTTGACAAGAATAGCGTGGAGAGTTGTGAGCTCTGAACCGTTATTTTCTAATTGAAAGGATAATTCCATATGCCATTCTATAGAGCTGTTATCCCTAACCTAGAAAAGCAGCACGGGGCTGCTTCAGAAATATTTTTTCTCTCCCAATGATTTATTTCTTTCAGGGCAGCCGCCAGGGAGATAGGCAGGACTTCAGGGAATTGTTTAAGGATTTTTGAAAATTGTTTCCTGCTAAGTGTCAGTACAGACG
>MAXH01000101.1 GCA_001750925.1 Desulfobulbaceae bacterium S3730MH12 | reverse complement strand
TGGTACGCCCGGCAGGATTCGAACCTGCGACCTACGGATTAGAAGTCCGTTGCTCTATCCAGCTGAGCTACGAGCGCATTTAATGATTTCAGGTACTCGCTTTGTGGCCGGATATCATCAATGCTACCCTTTCAGGTATTCCCGACCGAACCATATTGCGCACAGCAGTCCGTCTAAAATCGTGGAAAACTTTTACACCAATAGCGGCCTCTTTGCAAGCTTTCTTCCAGGCCTTTGTGATGTCTTTTATCCTATCAGTACCAGATCTGTTTTAAAAGACATTAGTCCCCGTACAGCAAGTTCGCGACCCATCGCGTCAGCGACTTCCATATACGTAGGATGATTGCGATTGCTAATATATATCATTATGATGGCCAATATTTACCAAAATAATTTCTTTATCCAAAAAATAAAATTCTAAAGTAATTCGATAAGAAATATTGATTGATACAGAATGCAGTTTTTTTAATCTACCTTTTAGGAGATGCAATCTTAAGGACGGATGATGAGGGTTGAGTTCTAATATTTTTAGTGTTTTTTCGTATTGAGATATGAGTTCTGGATGTTTCTTTAGGAATTTTGTTACTCTTCTAATGTAACTATTTGTGTATAAGAGTTTGTAATTCATTTTGTTACTCGTTTAACATGTTTTTCAACACTTTCAGTAACAAATTTTCCTGCCTGATAATCAGCTTCCGTTTCATGTAAAGCAGCGTCAAGTTCGCATTCACGAAGATAATTATAATGTTGCATGTCCATGACAACGAATTTTTCTTTACCACGAACGGTAATTACTAATTCATGCTCGTCATGAAGGTTGTTTTCGATTAATGATATACCTTTTATTTTCAGCTGGTTGGCCGTTATGGTATTCATTGCAGCCTCTTTTGTAGTGTTAATATAAGTATTGTTTGGAGTACTATTGTATCTTTGTCAATTCTAATAATCAAGTAAAAAACTACTTGTTCTACCCTGGATGGTGGATGCATTCACATTACAACCCAAGAATACCTCTTGCTTCATCAAGTGCAGCTACAGGCCGCTCAAGTTCCAGACCATAATTCTGGTTATAGCCTTTCATGTTCATGATCGCATCAATGCCTACGGTATGGGCATCAGTTCCGATAGATGCACCCACGAAGGACAGTTTTGTATTCAGTTTTTCTCGGACAAGCTCCTAGACCCTGGAGCAATCGTTATCAATCTTTTCTGCAGGCTGGGGAAGCACTCCTATAGGTTTTAGAACCCTGTGAGTGCCAAAGGGGCTGCCATCTGAGTGAACTGTTATCGTCATGTCATGAATCCCCATTTTCAGTGGCTGATAGAAAATATCGAGTCAACTTTTTCCTTCCTTAGTTTGTATCGAGCGCATAACACCAATCACAAAATTTGTAGAGTCAACCAAATCTTTCTTTAGCCACTTGCTAACTTTTAGTGGGTTTTTTTCTGCCATTCCCTCAATTATTTTTTTATGACTGATGCTGCCGGTTTTAGGGTCATGGAAAAGTGTCTGACGGAACATTATGTGATAATAGGGGCTTACCTGGTTCCATAGGTTTTGAATCATAGAAAACAGGATGGGCATCTGAGCCTGGCGGTAAATTGTAAAGTGAAATTCCTCATTAATACGAAGCGCTTCATCAGCGTCATTTTTTGCTTGAGCATCTGCATATTGACTGTTGATTTTTCTAAGCCTTTGCAGTGTATCTTCGTTGGATCTTAAAGTTGCTTTCACAGCCGCCTCAAGTTCCAACAAAAGCCTGATTTGAAGAATTTCTTTCAGGTTTTTCTCAGACAGTTCAGAGACCGTGACCCCTTTTTTTGGCTGAACTTTAACGAAGTTGCGTGCTTCCAGCCGTCCGATTGCTTCACGGACTGGAATTCTGCTGGTACCCATCTGGCGGGCCAGTTTTTCAGTGACCAGTTTTTCCCCCGGTCTAAGTCTCCCTTTGACAATGGCCTGTTCAAGTTCTTTATAAACTAATTCCTGGGCAGTTTTAGTCTGAATAGAGTTGGCGGTGTAAGAGGATGCACCATTTTCTTCAGCCATTATCACCTGTTGTTTTTGATAAGCCTGGTCTTGATTGAGTTCCCAGGTTTTTCTCAAAGAGAGCAGGCCGTTCATGCCATCTAATCCTGTTTGTTTAAACCAGCCGGCTACCAGACGAGATGCACTGGAAAGGGACAGTGGGTTGTTTCCTTTTCGGGACTTGAAAAGGAAAGCTCCAAGTTGCGGCTTTTTTTGAGCCATGAACTTGTCAAAGGTCTCATGGGACTTTAAGCCGAGGGTAGCCGGCTTCTCTTTACCTTCTTTATTGAGAAGTGATGATATCCTGTCTCCAACTTTAAGTTTATACAGGTCGCCTACCTTCAGGCGTAACAACTGTTTTGCCGGTGCACCGGTTTCCACGGCCAAATCAAAGAGCAGCAGATCCCTTGTTTTTGATCGAACCAACTCTCTTATCCGATCGAGATCTTCTGAATTGTCGATGGGTTTAACTTTAAAATCAATTTTTTTGGAATGTGATGATATAGACATAAATAATCCTTTCGTTATCCAATATATTTTTTTTCATTGAAAATCAAGTTATTCCTCTGTCTTAGCATTCATCCCCCATGTAGAATAATATTCCACAAAAAGAAGTAATGTCTTCTTGAGATACCTGA
>MAXH01000100.1 GCA_001750925.1 Desulfobulbaceae bacterium S3730MH12 | reverse complement strand
GAGATGATCGCCACCATGGCTGGAAATTTCCAGGATAGCAGTGTCCCGGGTAAGGTGCAGTTTGGCTCGGGGTGGTGGTTTAATGATCAAAAAGACGGTATGGAACGCCAGATAAATGCACTTTCCAATATGGGATTACTTTCCAGGTTCGTGGGAATGCTGACCGATTCGAGGAGTTTTCTTTCCTACCCGCGTCATGAGTATTTCAGGCGCGTCCTCTGCAACCTTTTCGGCAGTGACATTGAAAACGGTGAACTCCCCGCAGATTTTGATCTGATAGGTACCACGATACAGGACATCAGCTACAACAATGCCGTCAACTATTTCGGTATTGCACCAGGAGATTGATGATGATCATTGTACTTATCGGGCCCATGGGTTGCGGCAAAACAACTATTGGCCTGATGCTTGCGGAAAAACTGAATTGTGACTTAGATGATGCTGATGATTATCATCCGCCAGAAAATATAACCAAGATGCGGAGCGGCACTCCCCTGAACGATGAAGATAGAGCTGACTGGCTGGAAATCCTCGCAAAGAGGATTGAAAATAAAAGGAAGCAGGATGAAAATCTGGTCCTGGCTTGTTCGGCACTCAAGCAGAAGTACCGTGACATTCTTGGCATCAACCAGAACGATGTAATATCTGTGTACCTTAAGGGATCGTTGCTGACTCTCGAAAAACGACTTTCCTCAAGAAACCATCAGTTTATGAATAATGATCTTCTTTTAAGTCAGTTGGAAACCATGGAAGAGCCCTCGGGTGGGGTCATCGTTGATATTCAGAACTCACCGGAAACGTTAGCTGAAACTATTATAAACAAACTTGACCCGGACGGGCAAATGATATGAAACAGACAGGACAGATTGGAATAGCAGGGCTTGCCGTCATGGGAGAGAACTTAGTTCTTAACATAGCTGACAAAGGATTCAGGGTTTCGGTATACAACAGAACAGCAAGCAAAACTGATCTATTTCTTCAGGGAGGGGCAAAGGGCAAAACCATTTACGGACATCATGAAGTTGCTGATTTCATAGCATCGCTTGACCGTCCCAGGAAGGTAATGATGATGCTCAAAGCAGGGGAGGTGGTCGACCAATTTATTGACCGGATTCTTCCTTTTCTTGATGAAGGAGATATCGTTATAGATGGAGGCAACTCAAATTACCATGATACCCTCCGCCGGTTTTCCTTATTAGAAAACAAAGGACTACTGTACATCGGTACCGGGGTCTCCGGAGGCGAGGAAGGCGCCCTGAAGGGGCCTTCGATTATGCCGGGTGGGTCAAGGTCTGCCTGGCCTGCTGTGAAGCCAATTTTTCAGGCTATCGCAGCCAAAGCCGGTCAGGACGAACCTTGCTGCGAGTGGATGGGATCTGGAGGGGCAGGTCACTTCGTCAAGATGGTTCATAATGGCATCGAATACGGTGACATGCAGCTCATTTGTGAAGCATATCAGATTATGAAAGTTGGTCTTGGTATGAATGCAGAAGAAATATATCTGGTTTTTAATAGATGGAATAAAGGCGAACTTAGCAGTTACCTTATTGAGATTACAGCGGACATATTCGCCTACAATGATGAAGACGGAAGCCCGTTGGTGGAAAACATCCTTGATACAGCAGGACAAAAGGGTACCGGGAAATGGACTGTCAACTCGGCGCTTGATGCCGGTGTCCCGCTCTCTCTTATCAGTGAATCGGTATTTGCCCGATGTCTGTCTGCCCTGAAGGATATACGTGTTGAGGCCGACTCCATTCTCTCTGGACCTACCGCTTCATTTAGCGGAAGTCGAGAGGAAAACATAGAGCACCTTGAGAAAGCACTTTATACGGCGAAAATTATCTCTTACACACAGGGGTTTTCCCTTATGAGAGAGGTCTCAACCGAATTTGACTGGAATCTTGATTATGGTAATATTGCCGCTATATGGCGTGGAGGATGCATTATCCGTTCGGTTTTTCTTGATAAAATTACGGAAGCTTATAGGCGTGATCCAGAACTGAAAAATCTATTATTTGATCCTTTTTTCACAGAAAAAGTCAATACGGGCCAGGACGATCTGAGATCAGTAGTCTCCTCAGCAGCCGCCTCCGGCATTTCTATCCCTTGTTTTGCCTCAGCGCTTGCCTATTATGATGGTCTTCGCTCGGCAAGGTTGCCGGCCAATCTACTCCAAGCCCAGCGAGACTACTTCGGAGCACACACCTATGAACGGTTGGACGCGAAAAGAGGTGAATTTTTTCACACAAACTGGACTGGTAGGGGCGGAAGTACCACTTCTACTGCCTACACGAAGTGAAGAGCGGACGCCGATTAACATAAACACATTGGGGCGGCAACATGAAACTTGAGAAATACTCTTTTGGCACTGGAGACCGCTTTGGCCATCAGGGCAAAGCCCAGCTTGATGCCATTAAAAAGGCAAAAGAAGGTGGAGTGGATATTGCTATCGTGTGGAATAAATCCCACCGTGAGCATCTTATTGTCGGAACATCCCCGGGTGACGTCCGCAAAGAAGCCGATGACGCGGTGAGTAGTTCCAGTTGGTCGGGAGCTTACTATGTTGATGCTGACCATATTGGCTTGTCCAATGTTGATAGCTTCATGGGGCCCAGCGATTTCTTCACCATTGATGTTGCTGATTTCATCGGAGAGAAAGCTGGTGAAGATGAGCTTGAAGCTTTTGTTAAGAAGTATTCAGAGTATTGTGGACAGCTTTCGATTGACGGTATACTAACACCGCTGGAGATTACCATTGACAAGGTTCGCAATATTGCAGAAAAATATCTTGTAGCAGTAAATCAGGCAGCGGAGATATACCGATACATAGAGTCAAAGAAGGGCAAGGATAATTTTATCACAGAGGTTTCCATGGATGAAACCGCTGAACCTCAAACACCTGAAGAACTGCTGTTTATCCTCGCGGCGCTCGGTGAAAAAGGGGTGCCAGTCCAGACCATTGCCCCAAAATTTACAGGCAGGTTCAACAAAGGGGTGGATTACCAGGGTGACGTTGAACAATTCAATCGTGAATTTAACGATGACATTTGCGTGATACGGTACTCTGTTTCTGCCTTTAATCTTCCCAACAATTTGAAGCTCAGTATTCATAGTGGAAGTGACAAGTTTTCTATATATCCGGGCATTCGACGGGCAATTGAAGAGCATAATGCAGGAATCCATGTGAAAACAGCAGGAACATCATGGCTTGAAGAGCTCATAGGGCTGGCAGAATCCGGAGAATCCTCCCTTGAATTGGTAAAGGAAATCTACGCCAGGGCATATTCCCGATTTGACGAACTATGCGTACCGTACTCCACGGTGATAGAAATTGATAGAAACCTGCTACCTTCGCCGGATGAATTCAGAAAATGGGATGGTTTACAGGTTGCACGGGCCATTCGCCATGATGCCTCCTGTTCTGACTATGATGTAAATATCAGACAGTTACTACATGTTGGCTACAAGGTGGCCGCTGAGTTTGGTGACACGTATCTGCAGGCCTTGAAGGAACACAGTGATATAGTCGGCAAACATGTTAGTAGCAATTTGTTTGAAAAACATATAACCCCACTGTTTTTATAAAATTCCAGTTGGGTTCGGTCTCCAAGATTTTCATAGAAATTCTGACTAGTGGGAGTCAGTTCCATGCATAAAACTTTCAGGTTTGCCATCATAGGTTCTGGGAATATCAGCCGAACTTATTTTCAGGCTGTAAGTAAAATTAGCGAAGCCAGCGTTGTCGCACTTGTGAGTAGGAGCAGGACCCAACCTGATTTTGTCCCTGAAAACATCGAAATTGCCTCAACCCTTGGCGAAATAAGGGCAATCTTTGATGGCGTCATCTTAGCGACTCCAAATGGACTGCACCATGAAGGAGCTGTTGATGCTGCACATCTCGGCAAACATGTTTTCACCGAGAAACCACTCGACATCACCATGACCAACATGGAGCGGATGATCACTGCCTGCAGGGAGAATAACGTAAAGCTAGGCGTTGCCTATCAGCACCGAATGAGTCCTGATAATATGACCCTGAAAAAGCTAATTGATGAGGGTGCATTTGGACGTATCTATTCTGCCGACTTTGCTGTGCGGTGTTGGAGAGATCAGGACTATTACGACAGCGGAGAGTGGCGCGGTACATGGGAGATTGATGGCGGTGGCCCATTCATGCAGCAGGCCTGCCATGAGCTTGATCTCTATACCTGGTTTTTCGGGCTGCCAAACAAAGTATCTTCATTTACTGACACATATGGTCACGACATTAAGGTTGAGGATCATGGTGTATCTATATTCCGTTACGATAGTGGGATGACAGGCAGCTTTATAGCCTCCACAGTAGCCTATCCGGGATTCCCTCCTACCCTTACCCTGCATACGGAGAAAGGGTCAGTTATTCTTACAAATGGCAGGATCACAGGCTGGTATATCCAGGGGATGGACAATCCTTCCAGAGAGCCTCAAGGGCCGATTCATTCTGGAGCTGCCAGCGCTGCCGTTACAGATACTATAGGTCATGAAGTATTACTCAAGGACTTTATAAGCGCGATCCATAATAATAGTGAGCCATTGATACCAGGTGAGTCTGCAAAACTGGCAACTGAGCTTGCTCTTAGGATTTACGGAAAATTGGAGCCCTCGGTTGGATAGGAGCCGAACCTGAAATTTTCCATGGCGATAGGTTGACAATCAAAGGCAGTTATTATACACAGCTGGAGACAACATTACAGTCGGTTGACCAATGGTATGATGGTCTGACTGAGGATTGCCGAAGGATATTTTTCTTCACCAAAATGTTATATCCATGTTTATAGTCTGAGCAATCAACTGTTTTTTTATTCGGAAGTGCGCGGATGGAAACAGAGAAAGGAGAAACATATGCCGAAAAAAACAATACAGTTCTTATATGTGGTGTGTGTCGCGTTCCTGTTGGCCACTATAACAGGATGCGGTTCAACAGGCTATAGCGGGAGCTCCAGTTACTACCATGGAAATTCATGGCGTTATGATAATTACTACCGTTCCGGAGTGAATAATCATTATAATCGGTCAGCGGTTGCTAACCGATCAGG